>CAJXVA010000247.1 GCA_913061055.1 uncultured Pseudomonadota bacterium | reverse complement strand
CGTCGGCAGCGTCAGATGTGTATAAGAGACAGCGCACATGCTCCGCGAGGAGTCCCATCTCGCCAACGTCAACGACCCCGCCGCTGGCAGTGGATACGTCGAGACGCTCACTCGCGGCATCGCCCAGCGGGCGTGGGCGTGGGTCCAGTCCGTCGAGTCCGAAGGAGGCATGGCGGCCGCGCTCGTGGCGGGTCGTGTCCAGGCCGATGTGGCCGCCTGCGCGCAGGCGCAGGGGGATGCGCTCGCGACCGGCCGGTTGGCGCTGACGGGGGTCTCGGTTTTCCCGCAGCTCGATGAGCCGGCGACTCCGCTCGGAGCCGACCCTCCCGACACGGAGTCGAAGCTCCCGGCTGACCCGGCGAGTTTCACGGTCACGCCGATGCCGGCCAAGCGCCTCGCGGAGCCGTTCGAGGTCCTACGCGATGCCGCCACGCGTCAGCACGAGCAGTCCGGACACCGCCCCCGGGCGCAGTTGTATGTCCTTGGCGCGCTCCGAGAACACCGGGCTCGCCTCGACTTCGCGCGCAACGTGGTGCAGGTCGGTGGGTTCGCCACCGAGGTCCTCTCGACGACCGACGACGTCGTACCGGCGCTCGCGGTGTTGGTGGCATCCGACGAGCGCCTCGCCTCCGAGGGCCCCCGGGTGCTGGAGGCGTTGCGCAGTGCCGGAGCGAGATCGGTGTGGGTGGCCTCTGCGCCGCGCGACGACCTGGCGCCGGACGGCTTCCTGCACCTGCGGATGAACCTGCCACAGACCCTCGCAACCCTTCACGACGCTTTGGAGGTGGGACGATGAGCCACGACGAGACCTTCGCTTCTGTGTCCTTCGAGGACCTGACCTCCGAGACCCCGCAGCCCCACATCAACCCTTCATCGTCGCCGACGCCGGAGGGAATCGACGTGAAGCGGAGCTATGGTCCGGAGGATCGGGCGTCGTCCCCGACGGTGGATTCCAAGCCGGGGTTCGCACCGTACCTGCGGGGCCCGTACCCGACGATGTACCTCCAGCGGCCGTGGACGATTCGTCAGTACGCGGGCTTCTCCACCGCCGAGGCGAGCAACGCGTTTTATCGACGCAACTTGGAGGCGGGCCAAAAGGGACTCTCCATTGCGTTCGACTTGGCGACCCACCGCGGCTACGACTCCGATCACCCGCGGGTGCTGGGCGATGTCGGCATGGCGGGCGTCGCGGTCGACTCCATTCTCGACATGCGGCTGCTGTTCTCGGGCATTCCGCTCGACCGAATCAGCGTATCGATGACCATGAACGGGGCGGTGCTCCCGATCTTGGCGCTGTACGTCGTCGCCGCCGAGGAGCAAGGCGTCTCGCCAGAGAAGCTCTCGGGGACCATCCAGAACGACATCCTCAAGGAGTTCATGGTCCGCAACACGTTCATCTATCCGCCGACGCCGTCGATGCGGATCATCGGGGACATCTTCGCCTACACGGCCAAGAACATGCCCCGGTTCAACTCGATCAGCGTGTCCGGCTACCACATGCAGGAGGCCGGGGCGACGGCCGACATCGAGCTGGCCTACACGCTGGCCGATGGTCTGGAGTACGTGCGCTCGGGCATGGCCGCGGGGCTCGATGTGGATGCGTTTGCACCCCGCATCTCGTTCTTCTTCGGCATCGGCATGAACACGTTCATGGAGGTGGCCAAGCTTCGCGCCGCTCGGATCTTGTGGGCCAAGCTGATGCGCGGCGTGGGGGCCAAGAAGGCCAAGAGCACGATGCTTCGCACCCATTGCCAGACTTCGGGGTGGAGCCTGGCGGCGCAGGACCCCTACAACAACGTCGCGCGCACCTGCGTCGAAGCGCTCGCAGCCACCACGGGCCACACCCAGTCGCTGCACACCAACTCGTTCGACGAGGCGCTTGCTCTCCCGACCGACTTCAGCGCTCGGATCGCCCGCAACACCCAGATCTTCCTGCAACGAGAGGCCGGCCTGACCCGGGCGATCGACCCCTGGGGTGGCAGCTACTACGTCGAGTCGCTGACCCAGGCGCTGGCCGATCGAGCGTGGGCCCACATGGAAGAGATCGATGCGATGGGCGGCATGGCCAAGGCGATCGAAGCCGGACTGCCCAAACGTCGCATCGAGGAAGGGGCGGCGCGCACCCAAGCTCGTATCGACAGCGGGCGTCAAGCGCTGGTCGGCGTGAACAAGTTCGTCGCATCGAGCTCGCCTGAGGTGGACGTGCTCGAGATCGACAACTCCGCCGTTCGAGACGCACAGCTCAAACGGCTGGCCACGCTGAAGGCGGAGCGCAACCAAGCCGATGTGGACGCCGTGCTCGCGCGACTGACCGCGGCCTGCGACGATCCCAGCGAGAACCTGCTCGCATTGTGTGTGGAGGCCGCCCGCGCGAAGGCGACGGTCGGGGAGATGTCCGCTGCGCTCGAGTCGAAGTGGGGTCGCTATGAACCGCGATCCGAGGCAATCTCAGGGGTGTATCGCGCCGAGCTGCCCCCCGAAGCCGTCGCTGCGGTGACCAAGAAGGTCGAAGCGTTCGAGGCTGCGCACGGCCGGCGGCCGCGAATCCTGGTCGCCAAGATGGGCCAAGACGGACATGACCGGGGTGCCAAGGTCATCGCGACCGGCTTTGCCGACGTTGGTTTCGATGTCGACATCGGCCCGCTGTTTCAGACGCCGCAGGAGACGGCTCGCCAAGCCGTCGAGAACGATGTGCACGTGATCGGCGTGAGCTCGCTTGCCGCTGGCCACCTGACCCTGGTTCCGGCGCTTCAGGCTGCGCTGAAGGCCGAGGGACGAGGGGACATCCTCATCGTGGTCGGTGGGGTGATCCCGCCGCACGACCAGCCCAAGCTGCTCGAGATGGGGGTCGCGGCCGTCTACCCGCCCGGCACGGTCCTCACCGAAGCCGCCTCGGAGATGCTCGACAAGCTTCAGGCGAGCCTGGCATGAAGCGCCCCACGCCCCAGGAGCTGGCCGCGGGCGTGCGGGCCGGGCAGCGGGCGATGATGGGGCGCGCCATCACGCTGGTCGAGAGCACGCGGCCCGAGGATCGCGAGGCCGCCAACACCCTGCTCGAGCACCTCGCTCCCCACGCGGGCGAGTCGATCCGGATCGGAATCACCGGGTCTCCGGGCGTCGGCAAGAGCACGCTGATCGAGACGTTCGGCCGGCAACTCACCGCCGCCGGTCACCGGGTCGCCGTGCTCGCGGTCGACCCCAGCTCGGGTCGGACCGGCGGCAGCATTCTCGGCGACAAGACCCGCATGACGGAGCTGGCCCGCGACCCGAAAGCGTTCATTCGCCCAAGTCCATCGGGCGGCACGCTGGGCGGGGTGGCCAGGCGCACCCGAGAGACGATGACCGTCTGCGAAGCGGCCGGCTACGACGTCGTGCTCGTCGAGACCGTCGGGGTCGGGCAGTCCGAGGTCATGGTCGCCGGAATGGTCGACATGTTCGTGGTGCTGGTCCTTCCCGGATCGGGTGACGAGCTGCAAGGCATCAAGCGCGGGATCCTCGAGCTGGCTGATCTTCTGGTGGTCACCAAGGCCGATGGTGACGGTACGGCGGCTGCGCTGCGGACCTGCCAGCAGCACGCCAACGCCCTGCGCCTCATTCCCCCGAAGATCCCGGTGTGGACGCCCACCGCGATGACGTGCTCGGCGCTCAGCGGCGACGGGGTTGACGCGATTTGGTCGAACGCCGAGACGTTTCGCGAGGCGCTGAATGCCGCGGGCTTCTGGGAAGACCGCCGGCGCGAGCAGGGCGTGCGGTGGATGTGGCGCGCGCTTGAAGATGGGCTTCGCGACGCGGTGCACCGCGACCCCGCGGTGCGAGCCAAGCTTGTTGCGCTGGAGCCTGAGGTCAGATCGGGCGTTCGCACGCCCGATGAAGCCGCCGCCCTACTGCTGACGGCGTTTCGCGAAGGCTGAGCCAGGCGTCGGGGATGATCGGGCCTTGGCTCAGCCCTACACAATCTCGAGCCGAGCGGGCCCCGGTGTGTCCGCGGCCCGGACATGTTGGAGCAGCGAAGCCCCGATCGACTTCGCGCGCTCTGCCCATGTTTCGGCCGGATGCGCTTCGAGCCTTTCTTCGAGGACGGCTGAAAAGAGCGTCAGCCATCGTGCAAAGTGGTCAGCTCCCAGCCCGCCAACTGCAGCGTGAAGGACCGGCGGGGACCCGCGTTCGCTGCGCTGGAACTCTCCGGTCCGCAACAACACGCTGCGCCAGAACGCGTTCATGCGCAACAAATGCGGTGCCCAATCCCCCACGTGTCGGGCGAAGATGGGGCCCAGCATCGAATCGTGACGAACCCGGCCATAGAAGGTGTCGATGACATCCGCAATCGCGTCCGACGTGATCGCGGGATGTCGGGGTCGTTGCGTCGTCATGAATCCGGTATACTAGATGCCGGTATGAGCGTCTTGGCCCGTCGGCATGCAATCGTTGCGCTCGCGAGCATGATCATCGCTTGCGAAGCCCCGGAGTCCGACGGCGAGACGATGGCCGATGGGACCGCGACCGACAGCTCCGAGACCGAGGACATGCCGGAGCCCGGGCTGGACGTGGGAGACACGGAACCCGTCGAACCGGTGGTCCGGTGCGTGACCCCGCGAGGCCATACCGGTTCACCGCAGTCGATCGAGGAGGCTGTCGCCCACATTCAGGCGCTTCCGGGTCCGGTCGACGTGCCCTGCGTGCTCGAGTCGTTCGCGCGACCGTTGTCGCTGCTCGCCTCCAACAGCCCGTTCAGCGCCCAACCTGCGCGTGGAGACGCCAACCCTCGACTGTTCGTGTTTTTCGACGGGTTGATCCTCTCGTTTGCAACGACCGGACATGGAGCGACCCTGGTCGAGTTTGCCGAGTTCGTCGGACCGACCACGACGATCAAGGGCGAACTGGAATTCCCGCTCGATCCCGCCGTCGTCGACACTGCTGCAGTCTTCACGCAGGTGCAGTTCGAAGATGGCGGGTCCAACTGCCGGTTCTGCCATCGCAACGAGGTTCCCGCGGACGCCGACCTCTATCCGGGCGCGTTCGCCTCCGATGCCTTGGCGGCACGAGAAGACACGATTCTCGATCTCGAGCAGGTCCGGGCCTATGCCGATCACTGTGACGTTCGAGTGGACCCGATGCGCTGCGCGATTTACGACGCCGTCTTCGACTCGGGCGAGGTCGTTGCTGGTTCGTTCGACCCCGAGATCCAGACGATCTTCGATTACGACTGAGGCGTCTTGCCGGTGAGTCGCAGCAGCGGAGCCCGGCGCCGGGCGACGAGGTCCTCGATCGTGTGATCCCGCAGCGTTTCGAGGAACGCCCGGTTCGCCTCCGCCAACACGCCGTGCAGGCGACATGACGCGCTCAGCTTGCACGCATCTGCGTCTTCGAAGCATTCGACCAGAGCGAGAGGCTCGAGTGTTTCGACGATATCGGCGACGGTTGACTGCCGTGTCGCCGGGAGGAGCATGAACCCTCCGCTGCGGCCTCGAACACTGCGGATGAGCTCCGCATGCGTGAGTGCCTGAGCAACTTTGGCCAGGTGGTTTGCCGAGACCTCGAGGCGCTGCGCCGCGTCGGCGAGTCCTACCGGCGCCTCGTCATCTACCGCCAACAGCATCAGCAGTCGGAGGCCGTAGTCGGTGCGACGCGTCAGGTGCACCCAGGCACCGTGACAATGGCCGGAGAGGAACACAAGCCGCGCTGCCCAGCCGGCGATCGGGCAGCGCGAAGATCGAAGGCGGGTTATGCGGCGCGGAGGCCCGGGCGACGCGCCGGCTCACTGCATGGCTCGAATTCGGGCAGCGCGACAGCCGTGGCCAGCCCGACCATCGTCAGCCCCAATCCCTTGAGTTGCACAAGTTTCGCGCGGCGAAGCTGAGCAAGGAGCGATACCGCGCGCTCTTTCGAATGCCCTCCGAGGCGAGCGAGAAGGTCGATGGACACCTTCATGTCGGCATCTCCGAGGTCGAAGATCGCGCGGAGGAGGGTCAGGGCGTCGGTTTCCGGCTTGCTGCTGCTCATGTCTGCACCTTCGGACAGCACTGAGTGGATGTCTAATTTTCTGCAAAATCGTTCAGGTGGTCAGATGAACCGGCGGATCCGACGCCGGATCCAGTGTCGGATCTACACCTTCCCCTACAGGTGTACAGAGGTCGGCCCACTTCGGTCCGTTGGCCCCTCACACCGTACATCTCCCGAGGTTTGCGATTCGGGGTGCCCAGTAAGCGTAGCGCGGTGAGGCTTGGGGTCTACGCGGTGGTCTGCCCGGCGCTCAGCTGCCCTCGGGCACAACATCGACGAGCATCACTTCGGGCCGACACCAGAACCGGATCCGAGGTGCCCCTGCGCGCTCCATTCCGACGCCCCGTGAGACGAGGAGCGTGGCTCCACTGGGCAGCTCTGTCCGCCCCCAAGCCCAGCTCCGCGGGACCTTCGAGAGCGTGAGCAGCGGACCCCAGCCGGGGAGCTGAACCTGGCCGCCGTGGGTGTGCCCCGCGAGCAGCAGGTCGGCATCGACCTGACCCATCGCGAATGCGGGGCGGTGGCCGAACACCACATGCAGACCCTCGCCGGGTCGCTCGACCTCCAGGTCCGGGTAGGCCGAGGGACGCAGCCCGAAACCGGTCAACGTCACGTCGCCCCGGATCGCTCGACTGGTCGTCTCGCGTGGCCAGACCTGCAACCCGGAGGCCTCGGCTTCGTGAATCCAGGCGTCGCCGTGGGGGTACTCCGAGTCACCCTCGACCAGGTAGACACCCAGCGGGGCGTCGAGCTCGAGGGGGGCCATGACCCCGCGCAGCGCTGCCCAAGCCTTCGCGTAGTCATCCTCGTCCCGGTGCTGAATGACGTCGCCGACGAAGAGAATGAGGTCGGGCTCGGCGTCGACGACGGCCTGCAGCGCGGCGCGTTCGTGATCTCCGGGTGCGTCGGTTTGCAGGTCAGCGATGACCGCAATCCGTAGCGGTGCCTGGACGCGATCGCTCGAGACTCGGTGGTGCGTGACCTCGAGATTCTGTGGTTCCCAGACGAATGCGTAGACTGACAAGACGATGCTGGCGAGGCCCAGCGATGCAAACACGACCTGGACCGCCCGGTGGGGCGTGCTGCGAATTGCGAGCGCGATGGCGGTGGCGGGAAAGACGACCGCCAACGACCACGACCACACCAGAAGCAGCGAGAACCCCCCGGGGTTCGGTGCCGTCAACACGCCGATCGCCATGCTGGTCCCGGTGGAGAGGACGAGCAGGGCGAAGGCACGCTTCCACGACACGGGCGCACCCCACTTGGTCACGAGCCCGAGCGCCACGATGAGCCCGAGGCAGACGTGCACGACGAAGGCGGGAACCATCGAAGGATTGGGGATCATGGAGCAGACCGAGTGTGGAGCATCGGCGCGCTCCGGGCAGCCTGCAGCGACGGGAGCGGCCCAAGGCGGGGCGTCGTCGGCGGGATCCGCAGGTTGAACGGCAGCCCCCGGGCCAGCCCGCGTGGATCGCTAGATGGGCGTTGTTCGCGCGGACGGATGGGCTCCGGTGCCCGATGTACGGTGCTGGCATCCACCGCGGCGTGGACTGAGGAATGATGCTGACGAACGCGCGAACTCGCCGGCTCAAGCGGCTGGCGCTCGGCCTCGTGACGCTGGTCGCCGTGGTGTGGGTGGGCCTGATGGCGTCGCTGTACTTCAAGCAGAACGACCTGTTGTTCATGCCGGGGGTCGAGGTCGTCCGGACGCCGCAACACATCGGGCTCCCGTTCGAAGACAAGCGGGTGCAGACCGAGGACGGAGAGTCTCTGGCGGCGTGGTGGATCCCACACCCTCAGCCGCGGTGCAGCGTGATCCACTTCCACGGCAACGCGGGGAATCGCAGCGGTCGACTCTCCGACGCGAAGCGCTTTCATGACTTCGGCTGCAACGTGCTCATGACCGACTACCGGGGTTACGGCGGAAGCACTGGGTCGCCGAGCGAAGCGGGGACCTATCTCGACGCCGAGGCGATGTGGGATGCGGCGCTCGAAGCGGGTGCGGAGCCTGCCTCGACGTTGGTGTTTGGCCGGTCGCTCGGCGGTCCCAATGCGGCCTACCTCGCGTCCCGGCGCCCCGCGGGCGGTCTGATCCTCGAGTCCACGTTTGAATCGCTTCCCGCGCTCGCCGACGACCTCTTCGGTTGGCTCAGCCTGCACGCGCTCGTGCGCAACGAGTACCCGACCGCCGAACACCTCGCGGGGTTCGAGGGTCCGGTGTTGATCCTGCACAGCAGCGAAGATGACCTCATCCCATTCGCCCACGGTCGCCGCCTCGCCCAGGGGCACGGCGATGCTGCGAGGTTCGTGGAGCTCGCGGGCGACCACAACCATGGACCGTCCGCGACGGGGGCAAGGTACGACGCCGCGCTGTCGGACTTCGTCGATACGGTCGCCGGTTCTCGGTGAGGGAGGTTTCCGGTCGATGCTTCGCGCGGTCTTTCTCGGGCACCAGGGCTGGCTGCTGTCGTCGGAGTCGACGCGGATGCTGGTCGACCCGCTGCTCACCGAGGGCTTTGGGCACGGAGGCATGGCCGGGTCGGTCTTTCCCGGTCGCACGATCGATCTCGGCCAGTTGAGCCCGATCGACGCGGTCTTTCTGACCCACGAGCACGATGATCACTTCGACATCGCGTCGCTGCTTCGCCTGGACCGCGATATCCCGATCTTCATCTCGGCCCGGTCCTCAGTGGCGTTGGCCGGGTTCCTCTCCGGGCTGGGCTTTGCGGTGCGAAGCGTCGAGCCAAACTCGATCACGCGGATCGGAGACCTGCTCGTGCGAACGTTCGTCGCCGATCATCGCGTAACGCCGGACGCCGATGAATGGGATGTGCTTCCGTTCATCGTGTCCGACGACGCAGGGCAGGGGGTCTTCGCCTCGTCGGTCGATGTGCCCATGCCGGCACCGATGATCGAAGCGCTGGTGGACATGCCTGGGTGGCCGGGAATCCTCTGCCTGGCCAACAACACGACGGATACCCGGTTCGTGCGGCACGAGGCGGGGGTGCTTTCTCGCTTGGACGATACCGACGCCCTGGCGCGGGTTCTGTGTCGCCGGCTTACCGCGGTGGCGGAACTCGCTGGCGGGCCCCGCTTCATCGCGATCACGGGCGGCGGTTGGAGACATCCGCCCGAGCTCGATTGGGTGGATGCGGTTGCGTTCAGCGTCAACCCTGGCCGGCTGGCGAGGTTGATGTCGGAGACCTGTGGGGGCCGCGTTGAGGCGATGCTCCCGGGGCAGGGCGTCACGTTGCGGGCCTTAGGCATGCAAGACTTCACGCACCCCGCCGTTGCGCTGAAGGGCTCGGCGGAGCGGCCCGAGCTGGACTCCGTTGAGGTGCCGGCGGCATTGGCTCCGGCTGTCGTCCCGGCGGACACTCTCGACGTGGACCGGCTCGACGTGGAGCTGCAGGGGTTTGCGCGGTTCCTCTACGCGCGTCGCATCTTCGGCCAGGTTCATTCACTGTCGACTGCGGACCCTCTGGGGTTCGTCGTGCATACAGACTCCGCGCCGTGGGTCTTTGCGTACCGGCCCGCAGCGGCCGGATTCGAGCGGATCACCGTGAAAGACCCCGTTTCGCGGTTCGTCTCGGGTTTCGAGTGTTGGGGGGCGGAGCTCTTGGCCTTGTTCGAGGGGCGGGTTGCAGCCTCGGCGCTGTGCTACAGCGGCCGGCTACGTTGCTGGAATCGGACCCCGGAGCGTCTGCGGGTCTCACCGCATCTGCTCTGGCTGTTCTCGCACCCGCTGCATCGGCCGGACGTTGCACGCGCGCTCTACGATCGCCTCGCCGAGTCGCTCGGACCGGTCCCGATCATGGTCCGGGCGCCCGCGGATCGATGAGCATCGCGGGCGGTCCGGGCCCACGCCTGCGAATGGAACCCGCGGACTACGGCGCCGCCACGACCAGTTCGACCGAGGCGGAGTCTCGAGGGCGGTATTCCCCAGCCTTCGGTACGACCGTGCCCGGCCCGTCACCGCGCTCGGCCGACGACCTCAGAATCGCTGTGCCCGGTTTCACCGCGAGGAATGCGTAGTCGGTCTTGCGGGAGCCACCGGTCTCGGTTGTGTCCTCTTTGCGGGAGGCGATCCGGCGGAGCGCCTCGCCACTGACCGAGGGGGCTGACCAGGAGACGGAGTTTTGGACCGACAACGAGCCAGAGACGATCGTCCAAGTGGCGACGTCTCCGGGGTGCAACTCGGGCGCGGGATGCTTGGATGAGACCGTGATGACGCGCCCGGTGAGCGGTGGATCTCCGGCCTGAAAGCTCCCGCTTCGAGCAAACCACGGGTCGTCGTTCCCGGAGCACCCCGGAGCGAGCAGGACCATCACCGCCAGCGGAAGCACGGCTGTCAGGACGCTGCGGAGGCGAAGAACTCGGGCGTTCGGTGTCTTCATCGGGTCTGGCAACGAGCCGCACTGGTCGTGGGTCTTCGGAGTTGTGTCATCGATCGGCCATGACGGGCGCAGACTCTCAGCCGAACAGGGCGCGGGCGATGACGAGTTTCTGAATCTCGCTCGTGCCCTCGTAGATCCGCAGGGCCCGAATCTCCCGATACAAGCGCTCGGGGGCTTCACCCACCGTCACCCCGCGCCCGCCGAAGGACTGGACGGCGCGGTCGATGGTCCGCTGCGCCGACTCGGTGGCGAACAGCTTTGCCATGGCGGCTTGGTCTGGGGTCGCGGCCCCGCGGTCACGGGCTGCGGCGGCTCGGTACACGAGCAGCTGAGCCGCGACGTGATCGGTCGCCACATCGGCCACCGCAAATCGAAGCCCTTGCTGCTTGGACAGCGGCTTGCCGAACTGGACCCGCGTGTTCAGGTGGGCCACGGTCTCGGAGAGCGCACGGTCGGCCAATCCCAGCGCCGCGGCGCCGACGGTCACGCGAAACACGTCGAGGTTGGCCAGGGCGATGCGAAGTCCCTTGCCCGGCTCACCGAGGCGATGGCCCGCCGGGACGCGGACCCCATCGAAGCGGACCTTGCCGATCGGGTGCGGCGCGATGACCTGCATCGGCTCGACGCTGAGACCGGGTGCGTCCCCCGGCACCCAGAAGGCGCCGAACCGAGGCTTGCCGCCTTCGGCGTCCTCGGCCTCCCGGGCGAAGACAACGTAGCTGTCGGCCACGCCGGCGTTGGAGATCCAACACTTCTCTCCGTGTAGGCGTACGCCGTCTCCGTCGACCTCAGCGCGGGTTTGCATGCCGGACACGTCGCTGCCGGCCTCGGGCTCGGTCAGCGCAAAGGCGCAGATCGCCTCGCCGGACACCACACGGGGCAGGAGCTGGGACCGCAACGCCTCGGAGCCGCCGAGGGTGACGGGATTGCTCCCCAGGCCCTGCATCACGAAGGCGGTGTCGAGCGCTCCGCTGTGGCGGGAGAGCCACTGGCGAATGATGCACAGCGGCGTGGACCGAACTTGGTCGTGCGCACCACCGTGAGCCGCTGGGGCCACGTATCGCAGCAGCCCGGCCGCAGCCAATCGGCGCACGTACTCTCGAGTGCAGGCGTGCTCGTCCGACTCATCGATGCCTGCCGAGGCGAGCTCGGCCACGAACGATTCCAGGCGCTCTTCGAGATCCGCAAGCTCGGCTGCGTCTCCGGTAACTCCAACGTCGCGGCGCGTGACCTTGGGGTCGCCCACCATACTCATTTCCACACCGGGTCCCGCTTGGCGAGCCACGCATCGTTGGCCTCTTTGAAGTCCGGGTGTTCCATGCACAGCGTCTGCGCTTGGGCTTCGGCCTCGATCGCGTCCCCAAAGCCGAGGTCGAGTTCCTTCTGAAGCATCACCTTGGTCATGCGCAGGCCAAAGTGGGGGCCGGCGGCCAGCGTCTTGGCCAGCGTGAACGCCTCGGCATCGACATTGGCGCGGTCCTCATCGTCGACCACCCGGGTGGCCAGACCGATCTGCGCGCAGCGGTCGGCGTGCACCCGACCGCCCAGCATGAGGATCTCCGAGGCGTGTCCGAGCCCGACCACCCGCGGCAACAGCCAGCTTGCGCCCATGTCGGCGCCGGAGAGGCCAACCTGGGGGAACAGGAACGAGAAGAAGGAGTTCTTACCCATCACGCGAAGGTCACTGGCCAGTGCCATCACAGCGCCGGCGCCTGCTGCAACTCGCTTCACGCTCGCCACGATCGGCAGCGGGCACCGCCGCATGTTGGCGATCAGCTCCCCGGTCATGCGAGTGAATCGAAGCAGGCCTTCGGTCTCGCGCTCGAACAGCCGCGTGATGATGTCCTCGACATCGCCGCCACTGCAAAACGCCTTGCCCTTGCCTTGCAGCACGAGCGCCCGTGCGCCGCCTTCGGCCAAGGAGCGGCGCTCGATCGTCGCGAAGAAGTCCGTGAGCTCGCGATAGACCGCGAACGTGAGCGCATTGAAACGGTCGGGTCGGTCGAGGGTGATGATGCCGACGCCGTCTTTCTCTTCGTACGAGAACGACTCGGGGCTGGGCATGGGAAGGGGGCGAAAGTCGGGGTCGTTCATCACGAGTTCTCCTCGGGCAGTACGGCCAGGGCCTGGATCTCGACCTGAGCGCGGTCCTCGACCAACGCGGAGACCTGGACCAACGCCATCGTTGGGTAGTGTTTGGGCATGAGGTCTCGGTACACGGCCCCCACGTCCTTGATGTTGCCCAGGTAGCCCTGCTTGTCGGTGACGTAGATCGTCAGGCTGATGATCGTTTCGTGGGTACCCCCGGCGGCGTGGACCACATCGACGACGTTCTTGAGCGCCTGGCGGAACTGCGGCACGAATTCGTCGGACACGATGACCTCGTCGGTGCCCCAACCGATCATGCCGGCGACGGCGAGGAGTTGACCGCGGGCGGTCATGCCGTTGGCGTAGCCTTTGGGGCGGGGCCAGTCTTCGGGAAGGATGGTGGTGCTCATGCGGTTTCGCCTCCGTCCAGGGGGAGGGCCGCGCCGGTCATGGACGCGGCGGCGTCGGTTACGAGATAGCCCACCAGCGCTGCAACTTCGCCGGGGGCGATGAGGCGCTGCATGGGGGAGAACGACTCGAGGCTCTTGCGGGATTCATCCGCGGAGCGGCCGGTCTTGGCGGAGATGTTCTCCACCGCCGAGGCCACGATGTCGGTGTCGGTGAAGCCGGGGCAGATCGCGTTGACACGGATGCCTTTCGGTCCGAGTTCATGGGCAAGATAGCGCACAGAAGTCTCAAGGGCTGCTTTGACCGGACCCATCAGGCTGTAGTGATCGACAACCCTTTCCGCGCCAATAAAGGTAAGCGTCGTCAGGTTGCCGCCCTGATGCATCAACGGTTCGGCCAGTTTTGCCATCCGGATGAACGAATGGCATGACACCTGCATCGCCTGTGTAAAGCCTTCGGCGGAACAATCCGTCAGTCGCCCATGCAGATCATCCGCTGGTGCCCAAGCGATGGCATGCACCAGAAAATCGAGCTTGCCCCACGTCTCGGTAATTTTGGCAAAGACCGTTTCCAACTCCCCCTCATGCGCCACATCGCAGGGCATTAAGAGAGGCGCACAAATTGACTGTGCCAACGGTTCAACGAAAGGCCGCGCCTTTTCATTGAGATAGGTCAGCGCAAGATCAGCGCCTGCTGCATGACAATTGCGCGCGGCGGCCCAGGCCAGACTATGTTCATTGGCAACACCAACAATCAGGCCTTTCTTGTCAGTCATGTCCAGTAACCGAACCGGATCAAGGGTAGGACCGTTCATTCTGCTACCTCCGCAAGAGCTAATGTCGATTGCGGCGCGCAGCAGGCATGCTCAGGT
>CAJXVA010000246.1 GCA_913061055.1 uncultured Pseudomonadota bacterium | reverse complement strand
AACTCGGCCATGTCCAACCACACAGCCCGGGGCTCGGCCGCCTCGCCCGCGGCTGCGATCGCCAACATCGCGGCGCGGGCGGGCTGTTCCGCCACGAGCGCGAGCTTCGCGTGGGTGGCCAAATCTGCGGACGCGTTCATCTCCGGAACGTGCGACAGCGCATCCGAGAGCCGTTCCGCTGGGAGTCGGTGCTCGCCGGCCAGCATCGCGGGCAAGACGATCGGGGCGGCACACCAACTGCGGACATCGGATGCAATGGCCGCAGCCAGGGTCTCTCCAACCCCCGGTCCCCGCAGATCGGCCTGTGCGGCCCGGATCGCGTCGGCGAGCGGGCCTGGGGAATCGGGCTCGGTCAGCTCGGCCACCGTCGGACACCCGCCCGTCGGCGCAGGCCGAGTCCGGCGCGCCAACGACCAATCGAGCAGCGTGGCGCGGGTCGAGTCGACCCAGGCCTCGCCCATCACCCGCGTGACGACACCAAGGTCTTCGTCCTCGCGGCAGGATCCGTCACACATCGCGCGCCCCAAAACGATGGCGGTCGCGGCGGCTGCTCGAAGAGAGGACGGGTCCTCGACCGCCCCGGCATCGAGCATCGCGAGCGCGTGCCAAGGCCGGCCCCAGCCGATGGCCTCGATGGTCAGGTCCCGAGCCAGGCGATCGGCGTCGGACACGTTGGCGCCCGCCTTCAGCGCTCGGTGGGTGAGCTTCAACGCGAGGTCATGTTTGCCCGCAGCGTTGCGCAGCCGCGCGGCGATGAGTGCCGCCTCGAGCGTTCCTTCATCGATCACAAGCCGCTGCGACCAGTGCTCGACCCGCGAGGGTTCGGCCGCTCCGGGCTCCGCTGCCGCCTTTGTGGGCCTCCAACGAGACGCGAACGAGAGTTCCGCGGTCGCCACATCTCCCTGGGCCGCGTAGATGCGCCACCCCGCCACGTCCGGGATTCGTACGGCTTGCTCCGCCCATCGATCCAGCTCGCGCATCCCCGTGGCGCCCTGAGCTCGCGGCATGTCTCGCACGACGCCCGACAGGCGGAGCTGCGCGTACGCAGCGACGGGTCCGGCGGCGGACATCACCGCGGGTGCGAGATCGGACCATGACTTGGCCCCGATCCAGGCTCGCAGGGTGTCATCCCCGAGCAGCGCGACACCCAGCGCGCCGCGAGCCTCGGCCTCCAACAACTCCACGATGACGTCGGCGGGGAGTTCACGGGCTTGTTCCGCTGCAAGCTCGGCCACAGCCCGTGGGGAGGAGGCGCGCGCGGCCGTCAGCGTGGGCGCGAGCGTCTCGTGCGATTCGGCAGCCGTGCACGGTGGCGGGCAGCTTCCGGTCTCAATACGCGCGTCGACCAAGGCCTGCGCGGCAGCGTCCGCAGATGCGGCAAGCTCAGCGTCGCCCGGCTGGGCCGATCCGCAAAGCGCGAGCACCCGACGCATGTCGAGGTCGGCGGCCTCCCCTTCGGCCGCGTGCAAGTACGCGCGGGCGCGCTCGCGAAACAGCCCGCAGACTTCGGTGCGGCCGTCCAATGCGTTGCGGTCGTGGGTCAGCACCCGGGCATAGTGATGCGCAGCCAAGCCGCGCCACCCGAGCGTCCGCTCGAGGTCCGCCAACGCGATGAGCGAGGCAACCTCACCGCCACGCCGATAGTCATGCAACAGGGTGTCGAGCGCCTCGGTGTCGCGCCCCATCGCGTGCAGAGACGCGGCGTAGGCCCGGGCGGCTTTCTTCTTCGGGCGAAAGCGAGCCCCCTGCACCCGCTCCAGCACCTCGGCGTGTTTGCCCTGGGCGCTCAGCCGCGGCAGCCGGTGGTGACAGCCGGCGACGACCATCAGCCCCAGCAGGGCGCTTCTCACCCGCATGCGAGCCCAGCTTTCCCACCGAACGTCTCGCTGAGCGTGTCGAGCAGTCTCTGATCGTCTCGCCGCAGTCCATCGCGATGGGCCTGCGCAAAACACAGGAACGGGACCGCCGGGTCGGGATCGTCCAACGCGATGTAGGCCTCGGCCACCCGCAGGTGATTGCGCGGGTCCTCGGGGCGCGCTTCCACGAGGTCTTCGAGCAAGCTCAAGCCATCTTCGGCGTCGCCATGCTCGACCAGCCGGCCGGGCGCCATGACGTAGAGGGTGCCGAGCATTCGGGTTGCGGCGCCCTCGTCATATTCGGGCTCCCGCTCCAGCGCGAGCCGGGCGAACGACTCCGCCTCGGTCACCAGCTTCCCTGCCCCGACCCCTCGAAGCTCCGCGAGACGGCCGGCCAACGCCGCGCGTGCGAACGCGTAGTCCGCAGAGCCATCGTCGGCCGATGCGACCACGGTTTCGTAGGCTCGCTCGCGATCCTTTTCCGTCGCCGCGCCCGCTTCGATGTCGTTCTCCAGGGCGACGAGGATCGCCCGCGCATCGACGGGCTCGGCGGGCTCCGACGTCGCGCCCCCGGTTGGGCTCACGGTCGCGGGTGCGGGCGTGCATGCCACGAGTGCGCAGGCACCGAGCGTCAGGACGAGGAGCGGGCGGAAGACCACGACCGGAGTCTGCCAAAACGCCGAGAATGCGGCCACCAAAGCCGCAGATCAAAAGAACCCCGCCGGCAAGAAGCAGACGGGGTTCTCGGCGGAAAGCGCCGCAGACTCAGCTGCCGTAGGCTTTCTCGTACTCGGCCAGGTCGGCCTCCCCAGCGGTCACGAGCTTGATCGAGGTGGCGTCACACGCGGCCTTGCCCTCGCCCTCGCAGACACTCCCCAACGCCGTGGTCAGACCCTTGCGCGCTTTGGCATCCGCACCCGGGAACGCCACAACCACCATGGGCGGGAGCGCGGCCGATGACCACACGGGGTGGATCTCGAGTCCCCCGTCCAGGTGCTGGAGTTCCATGAGCTGCGCGTCGTCGATCAGCGCACACTCCACGTCGCCGCCAATCACGGCCTTGAGCGTCTTGACCGGCCGCCGCGTGTCTTCGACCTCGAAGTCGGAGAGATCGAAGTCATCCCCCGAGACGACCTTGTCGATGAAGGTCTTGTCACTGTGGTTGGTGCCCAGGCTCTTGGTCTTGCAACCCGCCAAAGAGATCTGGTTCTTGGAGACCACGAAGAACTGGTGTCCGCCGCCGCTTTGGATGTCGGCTTTGCCGAGGACCGAGAGGTCGTACTTGCCCTTGAGCGCGAGATAGGCGGACAAGGAGATGATGCCGAAGTCCGGTTTGTGCTCGGCGACGTACTTCTCGGCGGTGCTCCGCCGGGTGACGTACTTGCCCGAGGCGCTGTCCCAGCCGACCGTTCGGGCGATGGCTGCCACGAGGTCGTCGATGTAGCCCTGGGCTGCGCTCGCCGAGCCCGTCGCGTTCTCGCGAAGGACCAGGAAGTCGATGCCTGCCTTGGCCGGCGCGGGCTCTTGTGCCGCTGCGACGGCCGGTGTGGCCACGAGTGCGGTGAGACAGAGGGCGGCAAACCGACGGGGAAGAGTCGAAGAGGTCATGAGTCGCTCGAGTTCAGGAGGGAGGGTCGCCCGAAGGCGGTCGTGCTTGTTTAGACGAGCCCGTCCGAGCCCTATGCAACCAGCTCTTCGAGGCACAGCAAATGACCGGAATCACAGAGGTTCGTCGACGTACGTGAACTCTCGCCCGCGCATGTCGCGGTAGACGCGCTTGTTGCCGTCCCGGCGAACGAGTCGCTCGGGCGTGAGGGTCACTTTGCCCCCTCCGCCCGGCAAATCGACCACCAGCTGGGGGATCGCCAGCCCGCTGACCCTGCCGCGCATGGCGTCGAGGATCTCCACGCCCGTATCCACGGAGGTCCGCATGTGTGCCGTGCCCCCGACCGGGTCGCACTGCAACATGTAGTAGGGCCGGCAGCGATGACGGACGAGCCATCGGTTGAGCACCTCGACCGTCTCGGCGTCGTCGTTGATCCCGCGCAGCAGCACCATCTGGTTGCCGACGTTGAAGCCCGCATCGGCCAGCCGATCGAGTGCGGCTCCGGCCTCGGGTGTGCACTCGGCCGGATGGTTGAAATGGGTGTGCACGAAGATCGGATGGTGCGGGCGCAGAGCTTCGAGCAGCGCATCGGTGACGCGATGGGGCAGCGTCACCGGGTTGCGCGTGCACAAGCGCAGCACCTCGATCGAGGGAATCGACCGCAACCGGGCGCAGATCTCAGCCAGCTTGCGATCGCTGAGGCTGAGGGGATCGCCGCCGGAGATGAGCACATCCTTCACCTCGGGCGTGCGCTCGAGATACGCGTACGAGGCCTCGAACATCTCGCGGGACGGCGCGCTCGCGACATCGCCAACCTTGCGTTGACGCGTGCAGTGACGGCAGTACACGGGGCAGTTGTGCGTGACGTAGAGCAGGCCCCGGTCCGGATAGCGATGGGTCAGGATCGGCGTGACGGCGTGGGCGTCCTCGGCCAGAGGGTCGGCCAAGTCCCAGGGCGTGGTGACCAGTTCGTCGACGTGCGGGACGGCTTGGGCCCGAACCGGACAGCCGGGCGGGCCGATCAAAGACAAGTAGTACGGCGTGATCGCAAACCCGAACGCTTCGCCCCGGCCTTCGATGCCGCGGCGCTCTTCATCGGTGAGTTCGATCAGATCGGAGAGCGCCCCCAAGCTCGTCACGCGGGAACGCATCTGCCAACGCCAGTCGTCCCACGACGCCTGGGGGACACCGCCATACGCGGGATGTCGGACCGACTCGGTGGGGACGGTAGCGCTCACGTGGCGCGAGTATGCGATCTCGTGGCCCAGAAGGCGACGAGGCCCACCACCAGCACAACCGCCGCCGCCGGAGCCGCCGAATCGGTCCCGACCGGTGCGAGCGAGAGGCTCGAGGCCCACGGTGACGCAGCCTCCGCTGCCCGGGATGCCGCGACATCGAGCAAGCGCGGCGAGGCCCAGCGATAGACGATCACCCCGACGACGCCCGCGGCGACGTGAAAGGCGAGCAACGTGGCGGCACGCGTCAGCGGCGTGGCCCCGGTCCAGCGCAGCGGCTCCGGGAGCGCATCGAGCACCCGCGCCGTGAAAAACGCGTCATTGCCCGAGGGACCCGGGCAAGGGCCCACGGACGGTTTGGTCGAAGCCCCGTCGAGGCCATCAGCATCGAGCTCGGACAACAGTGTGTCGAGCCGTCCGCCGGACTCCGGCGCGACTGAGTTCGGCGTGGTCGAGCCCAGATTCATCGAGCGCTCATTCGCTCCCGCAGCAGTTTCTTGGCCCGGTGCAGATGCGTCTTCACGGTCCCCAGCGGGACACTGAGGATGTCTGCGATCTCGGGGTAGCTCACCTCTTCGAGGTAGTAGAGCACCACGACCGCACGGTACCGCTCGGGCAGCGTCTCGATGGCCGCCGAGAGGTCACGGCGCAGATCGGACCGCGGGGCGCTCATCGCGTTCTCGGGGGCGATCGCAGCCGCGACGTAGTCCTCGGGCAACTCGCAGAACCGACGGACCCGGGTGCGGTTGTTGAGATAGACGTTGTAGGCGATGCGATACAGCCAAGTGCCAAACGCTGAGCGCTGCTGAAAGCCCACCAAGCCTCGGTAGGCGCGCAGGAACACCTCTTGGGCCAGGTCATCGGCCAGGACGCGGTCCTTGGCCAGGCGCATCAACAAGCCGCGCACCCGCCCCTGGTTGCGACGGACGAGTTCGGCAAAGGCCAGCTTGTCGCCTTCGCACGCGAGCGACACCAAGCTCGATTCTTCGGCCGCGTCGAGCGAGACCGGGGCTTTGGCGAGGCCCGCAGCGACGGGGCGAGTGAGCACTCCGGCGGCGGTCATGCTTCACCTCGCCCTTCATCACGTTTGGCCCGCGCGGCGAGCCAGAAGCTCACCAGATATCCGGCCCCAATGAACTCGGGGACCAGGGCGCCAGCCGCCATCCCGCGATCTGCGGTGAGCAGGCCAGCCGCCAACAATCCTCCTCCAGCGAACAACAGCACGATCCCCTTACGCAGATCATTGCGCGCTGGGTTGGCCAATAAGCTCGCCGGCGGCTCCATGCCCTGTTCGATGAGCTTCTGGGCCACGTCGAGACGCTTGTGCTCGTTGGCCAGCCGCATCCTGCCGAGCGCCAGGACCACAACCGCAGCCAGTCCGAGCAGCCCGAGCCCGAGCACCGGGAGCCCGCGGGGCGCTGAAGAACCGGCGGCGGCGCGAGCGTCGCCCCAGTCGAGACCCCAGCTCAGCCCGTCGAAGCCTTCGTCCATACACAGCAGCTGCCCCATCGAATCGCCCGCGATCGAGAGCAACTCGGAGGTTAAAGCGGGCGTGGAGGCGGCATGGGTGTGGGCGTGCGCCAAAGGCGCTCCGACCAAGCCAAACATCAGACCAAACGCCATCACGCCCAAGACCGGCGGTAAAAGCGCGGCCACGAGGGCCCAAGGAGAACGAGACAAGCGCACGGTCAGGACTCCGACCCCGGCGCGGGCCCCGAGGTTTCGCTGGCTCCGGTTCGGTCCTTGAGACGACGCACAAGGCGAACCAGCAACATGACGCCGACCGCGTAGGCCTCCGCTGCCATGACGATGATGATCGGGTCGTACGGGGCCCGGAACCGCATGCCACCGATATAGAAGATACCGATCATCGTCAGCGCCCACAGGTGCAGCGAGATCACACCCAAGGCGAGGTTGCGACGCGGCAAGAACACCGCGAACAAGGCCAGCAACGCGGGGACCGCCAATACGTTGGTGACGAAGGATCCCCACTTCCGGGCATAGGGCTGCCAGGGCCGCTTGCCCGAGTCCGGCCACATCACGTTGTAGCGCCACTGCATGATCACGTTCACCGCGCTGTACTCGACCTGCTTGGTCCAGGTCGTCTCGGCGACGCACTCATCGATGAACGTCTGGAGGATGTCGTCATCCCCGATGTAGCCCTTGTACTCGATGTGCGTCTCGCGGACCGGATCGAGCTGAGGCCATTGGCCGGGGGCCCGCTGGGCTCGCTTTGCAAGCTGGATCAACGGCGGCGGCCCAAAGCTGGTCCGGCGCCGTTTCGCAGTGTCGGGATAGGCCGTGATCTTGGAGTTGTGGCAACGACCGAAGACCTGGTTGAACTTGCCGTTCTCGGAAATGATGCCGTAGCGACCGGTGTGGTAGTGCAGCCGCCAGCCCGAGAAGGCCAGGATGAGCAGGATGGGCACCAGCGCTTGCACCCAAAGCCCGATGGTGGCCTTGGGCATTCGCTTGCGTAACACCAGCCAGTAGAGGCCAATAAACGCCACGCTGAGCAAGATTTGGGGCCGGAGCGTCACTCCGAGGGCAACCCAGATGCCCATCGCCCATGCGTCGCGCTTGGCCCCCGTCGCGAGCATGCGGACCAGGTGGAAGCTTGCCGCGGTCAAGCACAGCGAGAACGGGACCTCGGAGAGGAAGTAGCCGCCCAGCGAGATCAGCGGGTAGTAGAAGACGAGCAGGAGCCCGACGATCGGGGGGATGACCTTGAACTTCGAGACCCGGCGGGCGAGCGCGTAGCCATAGCCCGCCAGCGCCGCGCCATAGACCGCGTAGACGCCCGAGACGAACGCGTAGATCGGGGGGAGTTCATCAGGCTTGGTCTGTGCCGTGCGTCCACCGACCCACTCCAAGAACCACAACATCACGTGGGTTCCGTAGGGGTAGAACGCATCGTACTCCCGGACCCCCCAGAGGTTCTGGAACATCGAGTCCGCGCGCCGGCTGTACCCGCGCATGTCCGAGTAGATGTACTCACCCGCGGGGTGCGTCTCGAGGTTCCAGTGCAGGCGCACCGCCAGCGCTGCGAGCACGATGACGATCAGCCACAGGTTGTCCTCGGTCCACAGCGCGAGCCGCTTGGGCCACGGGAGAGTCGATACGGGGGCGTTCATGCCTCAGCAGGCCGCGCTCGGCGCAGCAGGGTGCGGAAGGATAGACGCTGGGCCGGCGCGGCGACACCCGTCGCACAACCCGCCCAACGCAGCAACGCCTCGGTCCCGCGGAACGCCCGCTCGACCGTCGCTTCGCATGCCGCGGCGTGATCTCGGTAGACCTCGGCGACACGCTCCCAAAACCGGTCCGGCGTCTGCTCGAGTCCGTAGAACACCGGCTGAATCTCGACCTGCTCGGCGAACCAAGCATCGGCCCACGCCCACGCCGCGGAGTCCGTCAGCGGGCGTGGGTACCCGCAGCTGAGCGTGCAACACGCCAGCTCCTCGAACAGCACTGCGCGACCGGCCTTGGTGTCCAAATTAAAGGGGATCGCCTGATAGTCAATCCCGTGGTCGTCATCGAGGACTCGCGCCAGCATCAGATGCCCAACCTCGTGGAGCAGGTTGGGCAGGCCCTCGACCCGCACCACGACCGCCGCCGTCGGCGCAACGGTCGGAAACGGCGGCAGCGGGTCGGGAATGACCGTACGCGGCCCAATACGGCGCACCAGATTGTCCTGAGCGGACCGTTCGACCCGCGCGCCGAGCCCCGCCAGCCCCCGCTCCAGAGCGGAGAACAACCTGTTGTCGGCGTCGGGGCGATTGCTTGTTATTCTCACGGCAAGCCAGGGTGCGAGGTGTCGCATCCTACAACCGGTGGGATTCGACCTCCACCCGAACTGGCCTCGCCCCCATGCCAACTCCTCCGCCCAGCCCGGTCTCGACCCTGGGCCGCTACACGATCCTCGGACGGATCGCGGCGGGCGGGATGGCGACCGTGTACCTCGCGAGGTTGGCCGATGCACCCGCCGGTTTCAGTCGTGAGTTCGCCCTCAAGGTGATCCATCCGCACCTCGTGCAAGAGGACGGGTTCACCGCCCGGTTCCTGCAGGAAGCCCAACTCGCCTCACGGGTTCGGCACCCCAACGTGGTGCGCACCGTCGATGCCGGGGAAGACCAGGGCTACGCCTTCATGGCGCTCGAGCTCATCGATGGCGTGAACCTCCGGCAGCTCGCACTGCACCGTGCCCGTCCGTTCTCAGCCCCTCATGCCGCTGCGATCGTAGAGATGGTCGCCCGCGGGCTCGATGCCGTGCACGAGGCCACCGACGCGGAGGGAGACCCACTGGGGATGGTCCACCGCGACATCTCTCCGCACAACGTCATGCTCGCGCGAAGCGGCCGCGCCATTCTCATCGACCTAGGTCTGGCCCGGCCCGACCGAACCACGGGGCTGACCCAGGTCGGCGTGCTCGCCGGCAAGCTCCCGTACATGAGCCCCGAGCAGTCTCGCCTCGAAGAGCTCGATGGCCGCAGCGACATCTTCTCGATGGGGACGCTGCTGTTCGAACTCGTGACCGGCGAGCTCCCCTTCGGCGACACCCACAGCGCGCCGACGATGACCAAGCTCGACGCGTGCGATCCCGGACCCGTTCGCGAGATGCTGGAGGCCCACGCCGCGCCGCCGTGGATCACCGACCTCGTCCTGGCGTGTCTGCGTCGAAACCCCGAGGAGCGAATCTCGACCGCCGCAGGGCTGGCCGACGCGATCGCCCAGGAGCTGTCGGCGGCTGGCCATGACGCCACCACCCAACGCGGTGTTGTGGCGAGCATCGTCGAGGATGCGTACGAGACCCTCGGCACGATCGAGACCGCCCAACCACTCCAGCGCATCCTCACCTCTGAGCACCCACCCGTGGCCCCCGCACCGGCTCGGCCCGCGCGGGCCGTCGTCTGGATGGCGGGCGCGGCCGGACTGGCTGCCGTCATCGGGCTCGGCGCTTGGACGCTTCGCACCAGCCCCTCCGCGTCCACCCGCGTGGCCCCCCAACCTCCCGGAGCCCGTTCGATGTCCGAAGATCAGGCGCCAGCCAGTGAAGCAGAGCCCCTTCAGACCCGCGAGCTCCCCCGCTCGGAGCCCCCGCCGGCCACCATGCCGACGACGACCGAGGTCGAGACGCCACAGCTGGAGCTCGAGCCCGCCCCCCGGCCGACTCGGGCGGCGAAACGCGGCCGGCGCAGCCCGGATCCCGATGGGCTCAAGCCCAATCCGTACGAAAAACCATGACAAGCATCCGCTCGGGTCTCGCCCTGCCCGTCGCCCTTCCCGTCCGTCTCGCGGTCTGCCTCGCGGTCTCGATGGGAACCCTCCCGGCCTGGGCAGCGGTTCCTTCCCCTCGCGTCTGGCGCTCGATCCAGGAGCCCGACGTCACCCGCGACGAGGCTGCCGAAGCGTTTGCCGCCGGCGAAACCGCGTTCGCGAGTGGGGACTTCTCGCAAGCGGTTGAAGCGTTTGCGCGGGCGCAAGAGCTGCTGCCGCATCCCTACACGGCGTACAACCTGGGGCTCGCTCAGGCCCGCGCCGGGTTGGACCTCGAGGCTTGGCATACGTTCTCTCAGCTCCGCGCCGACACGGATGACCCCGAGCGACTCACCGAGATCGAAGTCCAGCTCGCCCGGCTTTCTCCGGCCGTCGCCCGGCTCCAGGTTCATGCCACAGAAGGACAGGTCGTGCGGATCGACGGGACGACCGTCGAGTCCGGCGTCGTGCTCGTCCGCCCACCAGGCCCGCTTCGCATCGAGGTCGATGCCCAGGTCGTCGAGCTCGATCTGCAGGGGGGAGAGCTGCGCCATGTGGAGGTCCGCTCCGTGGACCGCCCTGCCCCGGTCCCCAAGCCCAACCCGGCGCTGACCGGTGTTCTGGCGACCACCGTCGTGTTCGGTGCCGGAACGGCGGGCACGGCTGCGGCTGCGGCCCTGCTCCGACGGGACCGAATCGGTCCTCCGCTCGCGTTCACCGCGGCGGGAGAGCAGCTGTTGCCGGCTGGGCGTGCGCACGGATCCGACAACACCATCGCCAACCCGCCGACGGAGACCATCGCGCCCAAGCCCAGCACCACCGCACCGCCGGCGATGCGGCGCTGCGCGGTCACAGCTTCGGGGGAGTCGCGGAGCGGGTCGTAGTCATCGTCCCACCCGTCCTCCTCTTCTTCCCAGGCCTCTTCTTCCCAGGCCTCGTCGTCCTCGAGTTCGGCCGGAGCATCGGCGGCGGGGACGTCCGGGGCGGGCGTTGCGGCCTGCTCCTCGAGTGCCGGCACCGCCGCCGGTGGCGGTGCGGCGCGGACCCCTTCGGCGTTCGTCTCGGGCTCGGACTCAGCGGCTGGTTCGGGCTCTGGTTCCGGTTCTGCCGGAGCCTCTGACCCTGCCGGATCCGGGGACGTCGCGTCTGGGGTCTCCGTTCGGTCGGGCGGCGTTTCGGGTTGCCCCTCGGAGGGCCCGCGGGCGAGGCCCAGAGCCAACAACACCGCGACCACGGTTTGCCCCGTTGGCACCATCGCGACGCAGGGTACACTGGCTCTGCACCTCGTGCTCGCCTCTCTCCTCGCACTCGCGCTGTGGGCCGCGCCGTCCTCCCACGGCTGCCCCGACACCTCGGTCCGCCTCGGGCATGCCGCCGCGCCGACCCAGCTCCGCGCGCATCTGGATCCGACGTCCTCCTCGGCGTTGGGCACCGTCCTGGAGCTACGCCGCTTGGTGGGAGAACGCCCCGAAGACGTCGCGGTGACGCTCGAATGGACCCACTTGGGAGTGCGGCTGGACCCGCGGGCAGACCGGGTCCGCATTTGGGTCGCGGCAATGGCCGGCGCCGGCCACATGATGGGTGCACTGCGCGTGGTCCGGCGGGACGGGGTCGATCGAGTCTACGTCCGGCTCGGCACCGCACACGGGCGAGCCCGGCTGGCCAAGGAACTCGGCATCGATGGCGGCGCGCTCGATCAGCTCGCGAACCGGCGCTGTCACGACGCCCAAATGGAGAAGACCCGGCGCGACGTCGCGGCCCGCATGGCCGATCGTGGCACCGCGGTCTTCCGACTCCCGGTGTTCTTCGTCGACGACCTCACCTTCGAAGACAGCGGCCTGCTCGACCGCGTCCGCCCGGTCCTGGCCCGGCGTCGCTCCAGGGCTCGAACCACAGCCGAGCGCCCGCGGCCAAGCCCGCCGCCGGCCAAGGCCTCGAGCCCACGGCTGCTACATCCCAACGTCCGGACCGCGCCACTGGGCGGTCCGGGCCTGCGACACGTGTTCGTGCTTCTGGTCCGGGGGGAGGACGACCCGGCCCTGTCCACCTTGCTCCCCCCCGTCCTCGCCCACCGCCGCTCACACCCGGCAGAAGTCTCCGTCTACGTGGTTGCCCGAGGCCTCGGGCTCGAACACGGCCTGAGGCAGCGCATGTGCAAGGCCGAAGCCGCGGGGCTCATGCCCGCCTACCTCCGATACCTGTCCCGAGACCCCTCGGTGCGGTTCTCCGACCCCGCCACAGACCCCCTGCTGGCCGCGATCGACAGCACGGAGCTCGACCCACCGTGCGACCTCGACCCCGATGAGGACGAAGAAGCCCTCCCAGACGGTGGATGGCTGGACGGCGTCCCAGTGACCCGCGGGGACCTCGAAGGCCTCGGCAAGTCTCTCGAGCGCCTCGAGGCGGCACGCCGCCCGTTGGCGCCCCTGCTCTCCCCCGCTGTCGACGAGCTGTAGTTGGGCCGCTAGGCCTTGTCCTTCTCTCCGGCCTGAGGGACAAACAAGCTGCGCGATGGACATCCAGTACTGGGCGGGGACGGACGTCGGTCGCAAGCGGGCCGAAAACGAGGACAACTACCTCATCGACAAAGACCTGCGTCTGTTTGTCGTGGCGGACGGCATGGGCGGACATGCGTCCGGGGAGATCGCCAGCGCGATGGCGGTGCACACCGTGCGCGAGGTCGTCGCCGGCGAGCGCGACATCCTCGAGAACTACGACGACTCCGACCCCCGCTCTCACGTCGAGGTTTGCACGCTGCTTGAGTACTCGGTGCATCGGGCCTGCCAGGCGGTGTTTCAAAAGGCGGCGGTCGAGCCGGAGAAACGCGGCATGGGCACCACCATCGTGGTGCTGTTCATCGTCGGCTCCCGGGGGTTCATCGCCTACGTCGGTGACTCGCGAATCTACCTGCTGCGCGGCGGCGTCGTGTATCAGCTCACCGAGGATCACAGCCTCCGCAACGAGCTGATCCGCATGGGCAAGATCAGCGAGGAAGACTTCGAGTCGAGCCCCTACGCCAAGATGAAGAACGCCATGACCCGGGCGGTCGGCGTCTACGAGTCCGTCGAGGTCGACACCCTCGACTTCGACATCATGGCGGGCGACTCGTTCCTGCTGTGCAGCGACGGCTTGTACGAGTACCTGCACGAAAACGACATCTCGAACGCCATCGGTCTTCCCGAGGTGCAGGAGATTCCCGGCCAGCTGATCGAGACGGCGAACACTCGCGGCGGCAAAGACAACATCACGGCGGTTGTCGTGCAGACCGTCGGCGATGACGCGGAGCATGAGCGCGCGGCGGAGATCAACTTCACGCTCGACACCCTCAAGCAGGTACCGCTGTTCCAGGACCTGAGCTATCAGCAGCTCGTCCGCATCATGAACCTCGCCAACCTCCGCTCCCTGAGCGCGGGGGAGATGTTGTTCGAGGAGGCGGATGTGAGCCGGAACATGTACGTCGTCCTGCGCGGCGCCGTGAAGCTCGTCTCCGGCGGCATCACCGTCGCGGAGCTCGGGCCCGGCGACCACCTGGGCGAGTTGGGTCTGATCGATGACACCACGCACGACGCCTCGGCACTGGTCACCGAGACCGGCAAGGCGCTGCGGATCAGCCGCCGCGAGTTCGAACAGATCTTGCGAAAGGAGCTTCCGCTGGCCGTGAAGCTGCTGCGGAGCTTCACGCAGGCGCTCGCGGGACAAGTCCGAGGCACTCGGCAAGACCTCGCCAAGGCCCGCTCCGCGCTCGCGGTGCCCCAGACGGCGATCGGCGGCGACGACAACAGCGGCGGCATCCCCGGCGGAACTCAGGTCGTCGACATG
>CAJXVA010000245.1 GCA_913061055.1 uncultured Pseudomonadota bacterium | reverse complement strand
GTAGAGAGGTCTCGTGGGCTCGGAGATGTGTATAAGAGACAGATCTTGATCCACGGAGTCTTGTCGTCCTGCAGTTGTCTCCACACCCGCTCGAACGCACCGAGTGCGGCAGTCGCAGACGGAGGACGGTCGTCCCGCTCTTTGGCCATCAGTGCCGTGACCAGGCGCGTCACGAGTTCCGGCACCTCGCTGGGCAGGGGCTTGGCTTCCATCGACACCTGCTGGAAGAGCAGGCCACGGGGGTCGGCGGCACGGAACGGCGCCTTGCCTGCGAGCATGTGGTAGAGGATGACGCCCAGCGAGTACAGGTCGGCCCGAGCATCGATGCCGGTGCCCATCGCCTGCTCGGGGCTCATGTACGCGGGCGTACCCACGATCGCGCCGACCTTGGTCTGCAGGCCGTCGGAGACCTGCTTCTTCAAAAGCTTCGCGATGCCGAAGTCGACGATCTTGAGCAGTTCACGGCGCTCGTGATCCAACGTGACGAAGATGTTGTCGGGCTTGAGGTCGCGGTGGACCACACCATGACCGTGGGCGTGTTCCAGACCACGAAGCAGCTGAATGCCGAGCCACACCACCTGCGGTGCGGGGTAGGGCTCGCCAAGGACCGAGCCCAACTCCACGCCCTCGAGCAGCGGCATGACGATGAACTTCAAGCCGTGATTGGTCTCCCCACAATCGAAGACCTCGATGCAGTTCGGGTGGTCGAAGTTTGAGGCCGCCCGTGCCTCACGATCGAAGCGCCGCGAGACGTCGTTGTTGAGGCTGTACTCCGGCCGCATGAACTTGATCGCAACCTTGCGATCGAGCGTCGCGTGCCGACCACTAAAGACCACTGCCATGCCGCCCATGCCGAGGAATCCGTCCACGACATAGCGCTTGGCTACGACGGTCCCGAGCAGCGGCTTGAGCGCGCGGGGGAGTTCGACCGAGTGAGCGGGCATTGAGGGGCTCCCGAGGGTATCAGGAGCCGGGGCCGACGTCGTACTGCTGACGCTCAGGTGAGCGCGTGTCGTACGAATCTCGTCCGCCACCGTGAAGCCTGGGCTGACCGAATCTGCCAGTTGGTACCGGGGGATGTCTGAGTTCGGGCCCCGTCACCGCGCCGACCGCCGAAGCCGGACCGGTTGGATCTCCCGTGGAGATCGGTCGGCGCCGGCTCCGAAACCGGTGCGCGCCTCGGCCAGAGGGAGCTCATCTTCCGAGCGTGCCTGCGCGGTTGACACCGCGGGCCGGACTCAGTCGGGCTGGGTCACCAGCCGCCGCCAGCACACTTGCAGTCGGCGTATTCGCCCGTGGACAGGCAAGTCTGCTCGGCCTCTGTTCCGTCGTCGCACCCGCAGGCTCGGGTCTCCCCGATCGCGACGAGCTCTTCACCATCGGGGCAACCGTCGACGGCTTCTGGAACGTCCCGGCTGTCAGCGTCATCGGCCGGGTCGCCCTCCTCGTCACACCCGGGGCCAAGCGCCACGGTCAGGAACAAGGCCGCCACGGCACGACGAACGTCCTTCATAGAGACACCGTATCACGCACGGTTCGCTCGCGTTCGCGCTCCGTTGATGCCCACTGACACGACCCGGTGGCTGTCGTAGGCTCTTTGCGGTCCATGGACGACACGAAACCGACCACCGGCGCCGTGTCGCTTCGGGTCCTCGACAACCTGCGGTTTGATCTTCCCGCGGGTCTCGTCGTGTTCCTGATCGCGCTCCCGTTGTGTCTGGGCATCGCACATGCCTCGCATGCGCCGCTGCTCGCGGGTCTCATCGCCGGGATCGTCGGGGGCCTGCTCATCGCGCCGCTGTCAGGTTCGGCGCTGAGCGTGAGCGGGCCTGCGGCGGGCTTGCTCGTCGTGGTCATGGCGTCGATCGATGACCTCGGCTTTGCCACCTTCCTCGTCGCGGTCGTCCTCAGTGGCTTGTTTCAACTGCTGCTGGGCCTGATGCGGGCGG
The DNA here is from genome assembly GCA_913061055.1 of uncultured Pseudomonadota bacterium. Lineage (GTDB taxonomy): Bacteria > Myxococcota_A > Polyangia > Nannocystales > Nannocystaceae > CAJXVA01. Next base: position 11,820 of record CAJXVA010000245.1, on the reverse strand, counting down.
GTGTCATCGCGTACTACCTGCCCCACACGGTGATCAAGGGAATGCTCGCCGGCATCGGTGCGGTGCTGGTGCTCAAACAGCTCCCGCACGCGGTTGGATTCGAAGCGGACTTCGAAGGGGACCTGTCGTTCTTTCAGTCGGACGGGCACAACACGCTGACCGAGATCCCGTACGCGTTGGGACACATCCACCTGGGCGCGATGGTGACCGCGGCGTTCGGGCTCACGGTCCTGATCCTCTGGACGCGCGTGGATGCCCTGAAGAAGCTTCGTTTTCTGCCCGGTCCGCTCGTGGTCGTCGGTGGGTCGATCGCGCTCAACGCCATCTTCATCGCGTTTGTGCCGTCGCTGGCGATTTTCAACCCGGCGAACATCGAAGACGGCGCCATGCTGGTCACGATCCCGTCGTTCTCCTCCGGCGCCGAACTCCTCGCGGCCCTCCAGACGCCGGACTTCACGCAGCTGTCGAACCCGGCGGTCTGGCGGATCGCAGGGGTGCTCGCGGCGATCGGCAGTGTCGAGACGCTGTTGTGTCTCGAAGCGGTCGACAAACTCGATCCCCTCAAACGGACGTCACCGGCGAGTCGCGAGCTGTTGGCGCAGGGGTGCGGCAATGTGGTGAGCGGGCTCTTGGGTGGCCTGCCCGTGACCTCGGTCATCGTGCGTAGCTCGGCCAACGTGCAGTCGGGTGGCCGCACGTGGTTCTCCGCGTTCGTGCACGGCATCTTGATTGTCGTCGCGGTGCTGTTCATTTCCTCGGTCCTCAACCTCGTCCCGCTGGCAGCCCTGGCGGCAATCCTGCTGCATGTCGGGTACCGACTGGCTCCGCTGAGCCTGTTCCGGAAGGTCTGGTCCGAGGGCCTCGACCAGTTCTTGCCGTTCATCGTCACGTTCACCGGCATCTTGTTTGTGGACCTGCTCAGCGGGGTGTTGATCGGTCTGTTTGTCGGCGTTGTGTTCGTGCTGCGGGTGCACCTGCAGCACCCGTTCTGGGTGGATCAAACCTCGACCGTGGATGGCGATGGGCAGGACAGGTTTCTGGTGAAGTTCGGCGACAACATCTCGTTCCTCAACAAGGCCAACGTCAACAAGAAGCTCCACGAGTTTCCCAACGGTTCCATCGTGGAACTCGACCTGCGCGAGACCAAACACGTGGACCACGACGTCGCGGAGATTCTCGGCGACTTCGCGGAGTCGGCCGCCTACCGCGGCGTACGGGTCGAGATCCTCGGCGACTACGCGAACCTGCAGGGGCCCGTCCGAACGGCTGTGGATCGGGCCAAGAAAGCCAAGCCCCGCGCCAAAGAAATCGCCAAGGCTGAGGGCTTGGCGAGCGTCACACGCTAGCCGGGTTGCCTCTGGCGGCGCTCGCCTAGAGCGGAAGGGTGGTGCGGATGAAGTCCGTACCCATCGTGTGGCAGTCGCCGCAACCGCCGACACCGGTGGCATCCGCGTACGTGGTGCCTTGGAATGACTCATACCAGTACCAGTTGTCCACGCTGCTGCCTGCGGCAACCTTGACCATCACCGCCCACCCGCCGACCTCAGGACCGGCGCCGTAGAGCTCCTTCACCACCGAAGATCCGACGGGATGGTCGTCGCCGCCAGCCTCGAGCGACTCCAGCAGCACGGAGTTGACGAAGGTTCGGACGCCGTCGAAGTGGGGCCCTTCGGAGGGGTGGCGTTCGGCTTCCGCATCCCAGCGGGCGTAGTTGCCGGCCTCGAGCCACGGCAACAGGGTTGCGGCGTCGGTGGGCGGTGGGGGGTCGCTCGGCTCACCGGTCGAAGCGTCGGAGGTCTCACTTGCGTCCGTCGTACCGGCGAGGGTCGGGTCCGTGCTGTCCGTCGCCGTGGTGCTCGTGCTCGTGCTGGTGTCGGTGCCTGGGCTCGTCCCCGGCGTGGTTGAGCCCGAGGTCGTACTCGGACCTACCGAAGACGCGGAGGTTTCCGAAGCAGAGGACGAGGTGCTCGAGGTCGAGGTCTCCGATGCGGAGCCCCCATCGTCACCGCAGGCGGCGGCGAGCGCGAGAACGGGGAGCACGGCGGACAAGCGGAACAGTGAGCGCATGACCGCCACAGTACGCCGACCCACCCACACGGTTACTCCGGCCCATTTCGTGCCGACCCTCGTGGTGGGTTTCCGGGGTTACCATTGGTTGGCTTATGCACGATGGTCCACGCGCGTGGGGGGTGCTTCGCACCCTTCTCCGACTCACCGTCGGGGCCACGGCGGTCTTGGGGATCGTCGCCTACGCCGATGGCAACCACGCTGGCGCATATGTTCTGGCGGTCGGCGGAGCGCTCGCCGCGGTCGCGCTGCTTGTGAGGCCGCAGGCGGGCGCGGTGGTTTGGGTCGGGAACTATGCCGCCGCCGTCCTGGTCGCGGTCGTTTCGATCTTGGCATGGATCCGCGGAGGGTTGCTGGTGGAGGTCACGGCCTGGTTTGCGCTCATCCCGATGGTCGCCTCGATGGTCGGGCGTGCCCGCGTTGCGCTCGGGTGGGGTGCGGTTGTCGTGACTTTGAGTACGCTCTTGGCGCTCACAGAAGCGCTCGGTTGGACTCCTCGCGGTAGCCACCCCCCCTTGCTGACCCGTTGGCTTTCGCAAGTCGGCCTCATCACGCTCGCGTGGTGGCTGGTCTGGCGGGTTCGCCACCTCGCACGAGACCGACAGAAGCTCCTCTCGGATCAGGCGGTTGCGGGACAGAAGCTCGAAAGCCTCGGCCGACTCGCTGGCGGCATCGCGCACGACTTCAACAACGTCTTGGCTGTTGTCCTGGCACGGGTCGATGATGTCATGCAAGACGCGGACAAGGACGACCCGCAGTATGACGACCTGCGGGCGATTCGCACCGCAGCCAAGCGAGGGGCTTCACTTGCCAGCGAGCTGGTCGCGTTCAGTCGGCGAGGTCCGGCGACGTACGATGTGATGCGCCCCCTGGACGTGGTCCGCGGTGCCGAGCAGGTGCTCGGCCGTCTGGTTCGCGAGAACGTGGAGATCGTCGTCGAGGCTGACGAGTCGGTCGAGCCCATCGAAGGCGATCGAGACCACCTGCTGCAAGTCTTGCTCAACCTCGCGATCAACGCCCAAGACGCGATGCCCGACGGCGGCTGCATGAGGATTCAGCTTTGGGCAGACGCGGTGACCGAGCCGACCGGGGCCGCAACCGGTGTCATCCCACCCGGTCGCTACGCGGTCATCTCGGTGAGTGACGAGGGCTCCGGGATGAGTCCCGAGGTCCAGGCGAGGGTCTTCGAGCCGTTCTTCACGACCAAGGATCGCGGCCGGGGGAGCGGGATCGGGCTTGCCACGGTGCACGCGATCATCACGCAACATGGCGGCCACGTGCGGCTCTCCTCCAAGGCTGGCGTGGGCTCGACCTTCGAGGTGTTCCTGCCCCTGACCAGTCGCTCCGACGAGTTGCGGGAGACGACGGATGACCCGGTGGGTGGCGAGGAGCGACGCCGCCTGCGGGTGTTGTTGGTCGAAGACGATGCCTTGGTCCGTCGTGCCCTCGAGGTCATGTTGTCGCGTGCCGGGCACAAACTCGTGGCGGCGGCGAACGGTGCTGAAGCGCTCGCGCGTTGGGAAGACGCACCCGAGCCGTTCGATCTGGTGCTGACCGACGTCCTGATGCCGGGGATGACCGGGCCGGACCTCGTTCGGCAGCTTCGGCTGACCGAACCGGACCTACGGGTCGTGTACATGTCCGGTCACGTCGAGGACGCGATGCATGACGTCGACCTCGCGCAGGAGCACGCGCTCTTTGTCCGCAAGCCCGCCTCACGCGCGGCACTGCTCAACGCGCTCGAGCAGGCCGCGGCCCGGGAGGAAGCTCAGCCCTGACAGAACCCGACGGTCTCGTAGGCCGCCAGCGGAGAGCCGTAGTCGGTACAGGTCTGCGCACCCGGGCAGTCGGGGGCAGCGAGATCGCACAGCTGGGCGCAGCACTGTTCCCCGGCCCCCTGGTCGCACTGGGATGCGTCGGTGCATACGAAGCCCAAGTCGCACTCGCCAACCGTCGTGCAGGGCGCGTCGACCGTCGCAACGGTCGCGAGGTTGCAGGCGAATCCGAGCCCCGCCGGCATGCACCCTTGTCCGGGCGGGCACGCGTCTTCGGCCAGCGGGTCGCAGATCGCTCCGCATGCGCCGAGGTTGAGGGGTCCGGAGACCGTGCACAGGGTGCCGTCCGAGCAGGGGTTGTCATCGCACAGCGCGATGCAGGTGCCCTCGTTCGTGCGAAGACTGTCGGCGTTCGACGGCGAGCAGGTGAGCCCGGGAACGCAGGTGTCGATGCCGGAGACGAACGCCCCCTCCACGGTGCAGGGCTCTCCGAATCCAGCGGGGTTGGGGGCAACAGGAGCACAGCGAGTCCCGGTCCAAAGAGAACCGCCGTCGTTGGCCCACGGAACGCACTTCTCTCCCTGGGCGCAGTCCTGCTCGGAGATGCTGCACTCGATTGCGTTTCCGCCACCGCTGCCAGGTCCGGGCGGCGGTGGGCATGTGAAACCGCAGTTCCCCGTCGTGGCGTAGCCCTCATCCGCGCCCTCCGTCTCCCACGCGAGCCCGGTGCTACTCGATGACCCCGGATCGGTCGGGGTTGTGGTCCCGGCGCTGGGATCGTCGGTGCTCCCGCGGGTCGTGTCGACCGCCGCGGGCCCCGTCGATCCGGCGGTCCCGCTCGTGGCGGAAGGGTCCTCGCCCCCGGCCACGACGGACGTGCATCCACCCAGAAGCAGGATGACAACGGCGCAGGAGCGCGTCATCGACGACGCCTCCGGGTCGCAGCGAGCGCAAAGCCCAAGAGCATGGCGAGCCACCCCGAGCCACCTCCGCCGGTGCGGCAACCCCCGTCATCATCGAGTGCACCGGGAGCGTCTCCGGTCGACGTGCCCCCAGAGGACACACCGGTGGTCGAGCCTGGCGATCCGGAGTCCGCGGTGTCGTCTCCAGCATCCGTGCTGTCGCTGCCGCCGTCACTGCTCGAGGAACCACCCGTGCTCCCGCCAAAGCACTCCAACATCGCGTCGACGGAGGCGTTGTACTGATTGAGTGAGGCGTTGATCGCGGACAGGTTGTTGACCTCGTCCGCTGGTGGGCCGCCAGGCTGGTACTGCTGGATCACGGCAGCGTTGGGCATGTCCTCGCTCCAGGCGGGCCAAGAACCCGTGTTCGAGAGTCGAACGTTGGCCCCGTCGGGAAGAATCACGGTGTCGTTGCAGCATGTATCGGTGTTGCGCTGGGCACCGAGCACGTTGGGCACCGGTCCCAGACCCTCCACCTCTGCGAACATCGGGTCCGAGGTCATCTCTGCGGGCGAAATGCGGCTGTACAGGCGGGTCAGGTACGGCCACGTGTCGAGCAGATCGGTGGCATGCACCATCGGATCGCTGATGTACTCGCGATAGCGGGCGATGAACGCGGCCTCGTCCCAGGCACTGAGGTCCAGGAGACGCTCGTAGCAGCTCAAACAGGCGTAGAGCGCACTCGCATCGACGCCCGCGGGCGCTGGGATGAACTCCCGGAGCAGGACCGGCACCAACTCATGGGTGTAGTCGCAGGTGTCGGTGCAGATGACCAGACCCTGCGCCTCGAGGATGTCGACGACCCCGACCGGGTCGACACCGAGGAACGCGTTGGCGTCGAAGGCGGTGGCGTCGACAGGGGTCGGATCGACCACGCTGCTGTTGCCGGCATACTCCGTGACGAACGCACGACCGCCGGCTTCGTCGAGAGCCGCCGAGACCACATCTGGATACTCCGGCGCTCGTTGCAGCCAGTCCAACTGCAGGTTGTTGAGCCGCACGTGACGGTAGTTCGTCGGCAGCACGCGGGACTCGCCGAGGAAGATCGCGCGAATGTCCATGTCGTTCTTGGCAGCCACCGCGGTGAGCCGCAGCGGGATGCAGGGCTCGTCGCCTTCGTAGCGGATCACGATCGGATGGAGGTCCTCGATGCCGGCGAGGTGCCGGAGCCGAAACGCGACGAACACCGAGCCCTCGTCGATGTATTCGTCGAACAGGTTTGGGGCGAGGGGGTTGGGCGCGTAGCCGTTGTCGGCGAGCCAGGCCATCATCGTGGCCGACGTCCCGCCCTGCAAAATGACGTACTCGAACGCACCGGCGGTCGACAACTCGAGGACCTCGACGTCTGGATCGATCGAGGCCCCGCCGCCGTCGGGGTCGGTGATGAACCCGGTCGACAGACCGGTCGCCGTCCCGGAGGTGCACTCGTTCGTCCCGTTCACGATGCCGTAGCTGGGCACCGTGGCGTTGCGAAGCGAGTTGATGAACGCCAGCGAGCCCACCTCGATCTCCGGCACGACCGGGACCGGCACAATCCACGAGAACTGATCCGCGTCGCCGCCGTCGTAGTTGATCTGAACGTGGGCCTCGACGAAGCCGCCGCCCTGGGCGAACACGATGGTCTCGCCGGTCTGGTCGACGGGCATCCCGCCCTGGGGCCCACCGCCGTCGCAGAACGTCCCGCCGCACGCCGCCGCGGTGCTGGGCACGGCCAGATGGGCGAGGAGCGCGAGGACCGGCGCGGCGCAAAACGCGGATAAGGCAAGGCGGGGCATGCCGCAATCAAACATTGGCAACGATACTGTTGTCAATGTGGGTTTTGCGATGGCGCGGGAGGGTGGGGAACCTCCCGGTAGAGCGTAAACCCCGCAGTCCACCTCTCGCGGTAGGCTGCGCGCGTTCACGGAGCGCACCGCGATGGCATTCAAACTCGAGCCCGGCATTGTCACTGGAACCGCACTCACCGACCTCTACGACTACTGTCAGGAGCACACCTGCGCGCTCCCGGCGGTCAACGTCATTGGGTCGCACAGCGCCAACGCAGCCCTCGCGGCAGCGCGCGAAGCGAAGGCTCCGGTCATCGTTCAGCTGTCCAATGGCGGCGCCCACTTCTTCGGTGGCAAGTTCTTGGACAAGGGCCCCGGCGGGGTGGCTGGAGCCGTTGCCGCCGCGCACTACGTCCGTTCGATCGCTGAGGCGTATGGCGTCGCGGTCGTCCTGCACACCGACCACGCCGCCAAGAAACTGATCCCATGGGTCGAGGGCATGGTCGAGGCCGGCGAGGCTCACTTCGAGCAAACGGGCAAGCCGCTGTACAGCTCGCACATGCTCGACCTCAGCGAGGAGACGCTGGAGGACAACCTGCAGATCAGCGCCGACATGCTGGCGCGGCTGAACAAGATCGACATGGGCCTGGAGATCGAGCTCGGTGTGACGGGCGGCGAAGAAGACGGCGTCGACAACTCCGACCTCGACGACTCCAAGCTGTACACCCAGCCGTCGGAGGTTCTCGCGGCCTACGAAAAACTGAACTCGGTGGGTTCGTTCTCGGTCGCCGCGTCCTTCGGCAACACCCACGGTGTGTACAAGCCGGGCAACGTTCAGCTTCGTCCCAGCATCCTCAAGAACTCTCAGGAAGCGGTCGCGGCCAAACACGGTGGTGGACCCAAACCGCTACACTTCGTCTTTCACGGCGGCTCCGGATCCACGCCGGAGGAAATCGCCGAGGCCGTCTCGTACGGTGTGGTGAAGATGAACATCGACACCGATACCCAGTGGGCGTTCTGCCACCCGGTGAAGACGTACATGGACGAGAAAGACGCCTACCTCAAGTCGCAGCTGGGCAACCCCGAGGGCGCGGAGCTGCCTAACAAGAAGCACATCGATCCGCGCGGCTGGGTGCACCTGGGCGAGAAGGGCATGCGCGACCGACTGGTGCAGGCGTTCCACGATCTGGGCGCCTTCGGCAAGTTCGGCGGCTGAGACGATGACGTTGCCCCGGTTCAAGCCGCAGCCCCGACGTTCCCCCGTGATGGCGTGGGGGCGCGCGGGCATCCTCGCCCTGCTTCTGACCGCGTGTGCGGACGAGGGCGTGGAGGGCGGGGGCTCGACCGGGATGGGGCCGGAGGCGAGCACCTCGGGGGCGTCCTCCTCCTCCGGCGAGCCGGCTGGGACTTCGAGCACCACCGCGGACGCGAGCTCGTCCGGACAGATTCCGGGCACCGAAAGCAGCAGCGCGTCGACGGGGTCATCCTCGGAGAGCACCGGGACCGCTGGCGAATCCTCGACCGGCGCAGAGACAGGGCTGGGCTCGGTGACGGGCGACTGCGGTGTTCTGGATGCTGCGGTCCTCACGGGGGATGAGCCGGGGTTCATCGTCAACACGCTCGACTTCGGCGAGGTCGGGTTCGACTACGAGCTGCTGACCCCCGGCGGCCAGGCCGTGTTCGATGCAGGCAACCTCGGGGGGAGCTCGCTGTACTCCGAGGTCATCTCGTTTGATGTCCTCGCCCGCTGCGAATCTGCCGAGTTGCTCAAGACCGAGACGGAGATCGAGTACGACGCAAAAGGAACCCGCACCGACTTGCTGGTCGAGTTCGACGGCACGAAGATCGGGGTCAGCGTCACGCGTGGTCAGGGCTTCCCGCTCGAGGATCCCTACTCGGTAAAGCAGGCTCAGGCGCTGCTCGAGGACAAGCTCTCGGACATCCCGCTGAGCACGGCCAACGTCGCGGCCGTGGACGCGTGGCAGAAGCAAATCCTGCACATCATCGCCTACGGGCCGATGCATGCGCAGAGCCTGGAGACGGCCTACGCGTCACTTGGCCCCGAGTTCACGCTCGATACGGTCGTGGTCGTGACCGTGACCGACGGCGAAGACCTGTTCATCTACACCGAGTGATCCGCGGGCTCCTCGCGGATCGCGGGATAGCGACGGGCGGTGCTGTCCGCTTCCGGGCCGGAGGGGCCGCTTGACCGCGGGCTTGCGACGCACTACGGATCGTGGGTGCCGGCGAGGCCGATGCGAGCGGAACTGGTGGATGCCGCGAGGTATCCAGAGTCATCCGCATACCTGGAGGCATTGCCCGAGGGGCTCGACTCGTTTCGTGCGTGTCGAAGTCGGGCGGTGTTCCTCCGCGACATTCTGGAGCGGTTTCCAGATCTGTTCGCGGGCGATGGACTCGATGTCCCATTGCAGAACCTGCAGGCCGCAGATCTCGATCCCGACGACTGGATGCCTTCGGTGCAGGTGGTTCTAGCGTTGACCATGGTCCGCGACCGGATGCACGACTCGGACGAGGCCTTCCTCGACTGGAACTACGAGCGGCAACTCCGGATCTACCGGCGTCCGCTCTTTCGCGCACTCATGCTCCTGTTCTCGCCGACGTTGCTATTCATGAGCGCCAGTCGTCGATGGAAGACCTTTCACGAGGGCAGTGAACTCATCACCGCGGGCGACAAGCGCTCCGCCGAGGTCACACTCAAGTACCCCGCGGGTCTGTATTCGCGGCCCTTCCGCGTGTCCTTGGTGGCGTCGTTTCGGGCTGCCCTGACGGCTTGTCGGGCGGAACAGCAGCACGCCGAGCTCGTTGATGATGAGCCGGGCCGGACCCGGTATGTCATCGGCTGGGGCTGAGAGGCCGTTGTCGAGCAGACCGAAGTCCAGCCCGAGGCGTTGTCAGGTCCGTGCACCCGCCGGCGAAGGAGGACACCCGGAGGGGTGGGACAGCGGTGTCGTATCCTGTTCGCCTCGCGGCGCCGGGCCCGGAAACCTTCGGCGATGAAATAACGGCTGCGCTCTGCTTGTTGCGTGCGGGCGGCATCCCCCACAACCCCACCCAAGGAGCCCCATGAAAGACCTCGTGACCCAAATCAAGCGTGACCGCCGCATCGGCGGAGAGTTTCGCGGAGTCGTCGCGACCATGGCCGGCCTTCTGGCCGTGCTCTGGGGCCTCGAAGCCATCGATGCCCTCGTTCTCGGCGGAGGCCTCGATAGGTTCGGTGTCGCGCCCCGGCAACTGTCGGGGCTGTTGGGCATCTTCGCCGCTCCCTTTTTGCACGGCGACTGGGGACACATCGCGAGCAACACCGTGGGCATTGTCGTCCTCGGCGGTCTCACCATGCTCGTGGGTCGCCGGGAGTTCGTGTGGGTCAGCCTGGTGGGCATGGTCGTGGGCGGCCTCGGCACCTGGATCTTCGGACGCCCCGCGATCCACATCGGCGCCAGCGGAGTGGTCTTCGCCTACTTCGGCTACCTGTTGCTGCGCGGCTGGTACGACCGGCGCGTTGGATCCATCGTGCTCGCCACGGTCGTGGTCTGGTTTCACGGCTCGATGCTCTTCGGGATGGTGCCTGGCTTCACGCCGCCGGCGATCTCCTGGGAAGGGCACCTGTTCGGATTCATCGGCGGGGTGTTGGCAGCTCGGATGTTGCACAAGCGGGTTCGCCCGGGCGCGGGTTCGGCCAAGTAGCCACGCCGCGCTGTTGCCCAGGTTGAGGACGCGCGCCGTGTTCGGGGGAAGCTGTTTTCCGGTTTCCCCCGCCCGGCTTCGTCGGTGGTGTCTGGATTGACCGCGAGGCGCTAGGGCCCTGCGTTGAAGTTCTGGCCGACTTCGAGAGCGGTGAGTGCTCGGCAGTAGATCGCGGCGAGGTGCAGGCCGCCGAGCCACGCGCGACTCCCGGTCGCTTCGTCTCCGACCCGGAGTCCGTAGCCGTCGGTCCAGCCCTCGAAGCCTCCACCCACGGACGCCGAGGTCTGCAGGGCTCCCCCCTGATACAGCTGGATCGAGGCGGCGCTCGCACACGCGAGGCCCAGACACAGCGAAGCGCAGCTGGCGAGCACGGCCGATGCCCGCCACGCCCCTCGCCACGCCTGCCTATCCACGACCCCCACCTCGGACAGTCTGGCATCGATCCGGCCCAGGCACCCGTCTCGTCCCGGATCCGGGCGCAGGCGGCGAGTCGGTCAGGCGTCGGGGGTGCGGCTGCCGGGGACGAACGTGCCCCCCGGAGGGACGCGGTCGGCTTCGTTGCCTCCCGGGATCGGCCCAGGCCACACCGAGACGCTCGCCGCCGCGACCCGCTGCCCGCGACTCTCCACCCACGTGTCCCGCTCGGCGATCCACGCGAGCACGGCCGTGCGCGCGACATCCGTGATCTCGCGGTCGTCCGACGCGTCACTCACCGTCAGCCCGCTGGTGAGGTCCCAGCGGAGCGTCATCGGGCGGTTCGGGTCCTTCGGCGTGTCATCCTTGATCTTCTGGAGCCGGGCAATCTCCGCCGTGCGCTTGGCCTCTGCGGCTTGCTCGGCTTTGAGCATGAAGGCGCGCTCCTCGTCGTCGAGCGGGCGCATGGCCTCCCGAAGTCGCGCCTCCGTCTTCGGCTCGACGGAACTCACCAGTCGCAGCACCTGGGTAAAGGCTGGTCGGTCCACGAGCCAAGTCTGCGCAGTTGCAAGGTCGGGGAACTCGGCGCACACGACTTCGCCGGTCTTGAGGTCCCGGATGTTGAACTCGATCTTGGACATGCGCGAGCCAGTGTACGGCGGAGCGCACCCCGTCGCGGTGTCATACGAGAGACACCGACGCTTGCTCGGGGCTGCGGTCCCGGCTCAGCCAGACTCGAAGCCGAGTTCGCGTCGAGCTTTCCGGGTCAGGCCGGCGGCGACGATGCGATGGGATGCTTCGAGCAGGCCCCGCAGCTCGGTGTCCGGTGGGCCTTCGGGCGCGAAGTGCTGCACCCATTTCAAGCCGCGGGAGGCGAAGTATGGGGCGGGCCGGAGACCCGGCTGATCGCAGAGTAGATCGAAGTCCATCGCGTCGACCTTGAAGATGAACGCAGGGGCGTCGGCCGCCAAGCCGCCGATGGCGAACACTTTGACGCCCACTTTCCAAACGTGCGCACCTCCCCACTGCATGACGTAGCGGGTGCCGCGGAGGGCATCACAGAACTGGTTGAACTCGTCGTAGGTCACGTCGGGTCGCTCCGGGGCAGGGGAGTCTCGCCCGGGGGGAGGC
>CAJXVA010000244.1 GCA_913061055.1 uncultured Pseudomonadota bacterium | reverse complement strand
ATTTGCACCTGCGCGCGTCCGGGCCTGCGTGGCAGGCTCTGCGGAACTCCTCTAAGCTGCCGCTCATGCGTCAGCTTCGCCCCCTTTCGCTCGCCGCGGTCCTCGGCGTGTTCTCGCTGGGCTGCGCCAACGAGGGAGACGAGGTCACCGAAGACGCCGCCGATTCTGGCGAGAGCGCTGGCGACCTTCAGCCGGGCCCCTGCGGCAGGATTGTCGACTGCGCCGCCGAAACCGATCGCCCCGTCACCCGCCTCATCGCGCAGTACGGCGAGGAAGGAACGTGTTGGGACGAGTTCCCGGTCGAAGCGTGCTGGCAGGACTGTCGGGCCATCCTCTCGGACGCGGCCTGTGCAGCCACCGACCTTTGTTGCGAGTGCGAGACGGCGGCGGACTGTGACTACGACCCGGAGCGCCCGCTGTGTTTGGCGGGATCCTGCGCGGCCCAGATCGGCGGCAGCGACACCGAGGACGAGACGCCCGACACTGGCGACACCGACTTCCCGCCGACCGAGTTCCTGGTCCTGCTCAGCCTCTCGGCCAGCCCTCAGACTCCGATCCAGCTCACCGGCACCGTCGCCAATCAGGAAGGCCTGCTGAGCTTGGACCTCCAGTATCTCGCCCTGGACGTGGGCTCGGACACGACCCCTCGGACCCCCACCGGACAGTTCTTGAGAACGGACGTGCCGGTCGCGGAAGACGGGACGTTTGAGTTCACCGTCGACGGTGCCGCGGTGCAGGGAGCCGCCAACCCGATCAACGGCAGCGATATCGTGATGTCGATCTCGGTCGCCGGCCAGGTCACTCCGGACCGAATCTGTGGAGCGCTCTCCGGTGCCGTCACCGTTCCCACCAACACCGACCTCACGGGCAGTGCCTTCTCCGGCATCCCGGTCGGCGACGGTGACCTGCCGGCCGCGTCTGTGGCGACCTGCGGCTGACGCTCCGCTACTTCGCCAACATCGGGGCCAAGTACTGGGCCGTGTACGACCCCTTGGTCTTCGCGACCTTCTCCGGAGTGCCTTCGGCCACGACGATCCCTCCACCGGACCCGCCCTCCGGCCCGAGATCGATCACATAGTCGGCACACTTGATGACGTCGAGGTTGTGCTCGATCACCACGATCGTGTTCCCCGCGTCGACGAGGCGTTGAAGCACCTTGAGCAACTTCTGGATGTCCTCAAAGTGCAGACCCGTGGTCGGCTCGTCGAGGATGTAGAGCGTCCGCCCAGTGTGGCGCTTGCCGAGCTCGCGGCTGAGTTTGACCCGCTGGGCCTCACCGCCGCTCATCGTCGGCGCGCTCTGACCGATCTTCATGTAGCCCAGGCCGACGTCCTGAAGTGTCTTGAGGATGCGCCCGATCTTCCGGTGATTGCCGAACAGCTCGACGCAATCGTCGACGCTCTTCTCGAGGACCTCATGGATGTTGAGGTTCTTGTAGCGCATCGCGAGCGTCGCAGCGTTGTAGCGCTGCCCGTTGCACACCTCGCAGGGCACGTAGACGTCGGAGAGGAAGTGCATCTCCACCTTGACGACACCATCGCCCTGACAGGCCTCGCAGCGACCACCCTTGACGTTGAAGGAGAATCGGCCGCCCTTGTAGCCCCGCGCCCGCGCATCGGGAAGCTGGGCGAACACGGTCCGAATCTCGTCGAACACCTTGGTGTACGTGCCCGGGTTGCTGCGCGGGGTTCGGCCGATCGGGCGCTGGTCGATCGAGATGACCTTGTCGAGTTCGTCGAGCCCCTTGATCGACTTGTGGCTACCGACCTTGACGGTGCTGCCATGCAGGGCCCGGGACAGCGCCGGGAGCAGGATGCCGCCCACCAACGAGCTCTTGCCCGCCCCGCTCACGCCGGTGACCGCAGTGAACGTGCCGATCGGGAACTTGACGTCGACCTTGCGGAGGTTGTGCTCGGCCGCACCTTTGACCTCGATGTACGCCCGCGGTTCGCGACGCACCTGCGGAATCTCGATGCGCTTGCGCCCCGACAGGTACTGCCCGGTGAGGCTGTCCTTGCTCTTGCGCAGCCCCGCTGGGGAGCCCGAGAACACGACCTTTCCGCCCAGGTGCCCCGCCCCTGGCCCGAAGTCGATGACATGGTCCGAGGCCTCGATGGTCTCCTCGTCGTGCTCGACCACCAGCACGGTGTTGCCCAGGTCGCGCAGGCGCTGGAGCGTGGCCACCAGTCGCTGGTTGTCGCGCTGGTGCAGACCGATGGACGGCTCGTCGAGCACGTACATCACCCCGGACAACTCGCTGCCCAACTGCGACGCCAGACGGATGCGCTGGGCCTCCCCCCCGCTGAGCGTGGGGCCGGAACGGTCGAGCGTGAGGTAGTCGAGGCCGACGTTGAGCAGGAAGTTCAGCCGGTTGGCGATCTCCCGAAGCACACCTTCGGCGATGGTCTTCTTGTTGCCCGGCAGCTCCATTTCGCCGAAGTGCGTCGCGGCGCCTCGCACGGTCATCGTGGTGACGTCGGAGAGGCCGATGCCGTCGACCAAGACGTAGAGGCTCTCGGGTCGCAGGCGTCGACCGCCACACGACTCGCAGGACCGCTCCGCGAAGTACTTGCGGTAGTTGTCGCGGGCGTTCTCGGAGCTGGTCTGCTGGTAGCGACGCATGAGGTTGGGAATGACGCCCTCGAACCGCATGCCCCACGACCCATGGGACTCGCTGCCTTCCTTGCCCCACGTCACCTGCAGGCGCTTGCCTCCGAGCCCAAACAGCACCGAACTCTGCTTGCGTTTGCCCAGCTTCTTCCAGGGGACCTCGAGGTCCACATCGCACGCCTTCGAGAGCGCCTCGATGATCCGGTAGGTCCACCCTTCCCCACGATCCATCGCCGTGGCCCACGGGGCGATGGCGCCCTCGCGAATCGACAGCTCGGCGTCGGGGATCACCAGCTCGGGATCGACCTCCATCCGAGTGCCCAAGCCGTTGCAGGCCTCGCAGAAGCCCAGAGGGCTGTTAAACGAAAAGCTCTGCGGTGACAGCTCCGGGAACGAGAACCCACAGCAGGTGCGGTTCTCGGAGAACAGCATCGGCTCGCCCCCTTCGGTCGGCTCGGCTCGCATCTCGCCTTTGCCCTCCCGCAGCGCAAGCTCGACGCTCTCGGCCAGCCGCTGACGATCTTCGGAGCGGATCGTGACCCGGTCGGCCACCAGCTCGATGGTGTGTTTGAACTTCTTGTCGAGCTTGGGTGGATCGTCCAGCCGATGAATCTCGCCGTCGACCCGGACCCGCAGGAATCCGCGGCCCTTGAGTTCTTCGAACAGGTCGCGAAACTCACCCTTGCGGTGCGTGATGATCGGCGCCAACAAGGTGAGCTTGGTGCCCTCCGCCAGCGCGCGAAGCTCTCGAACGATTTCCTCGGAGCTCTGCCCTGCGACGGGCTTGCTGCAGCTGTGGCAGTGCTGCACGCCAACCCGCGCATACAGAACCCGCAGGTAGTCGTAGATCTCGGTGATCGTGCCGACGGTGGAGCGCGGGTTGTTGGACGCGCTCTTCTGTTCGATGGCGATGGTCGGCGAGAGTCCGCGAAGGTGCTCGACGTCCGGGCGGTCGAGCTGGCCGAGAAACTGCCGGGCGTACGCGCTCAAGCTCTCGACGTAGCGGCGTTGCCCCTCCGCATAGAGGGTGTCGAACGCCAGCGAACTCTTGCCCGACCCGCTGACCCCGGTGAACGTGACCAGCTGCCGCTTGGGGATCTCGAGGTACTCGACATCGAGGTTGTGCTGCCGGGCCTGCTCGACGACGATGAAGTTCGGTTCGGCGGCCGCCGTGGGCTTGCCGCGGGAGAGACCGTTCTTGGAGCCCCGCTTGGCCGCCGTCTTCTTCGTGGGCGTCTTCTTCGCCGCGGCCTTCTTGGCGGAAGGGGCCTTGGCTGCGGCGCCGTTCTTCGCGGAGGTCCGGCGGCGGGTGGTCGTCTTCGAGCGCGTGGTCTTGGAGGTGGTCGCGGGCATGCTGCTGCGTCGGCTGCCTTAGCACGAACTACGCGACGCTGTACACACATTCAGGTGGCCAGAAGATCCGAGGGCACGCCACCATGACCGCATGCAGGGACGCGAGGTGTTGATCACGGGTGCGGGCGGCGGATTGGGGATCGAGGTCACCGCGGCCGCACTCCGAGCTGGCGCCCGCGTCACCGCAACGACCTACGGAGCCGACGCGGAGGCCCTCGCGGCGCGATTCGGCGACGAGGCCGCGCTACGGTGTGTCGAGGCGAGCATGACGGAGCTTGCCGACGTCGAGCGCGTGGTCGCTTCGATGCCGCGTGTCGATGCCGTCCTGCACCTCGTGGGCGGCTTCACCATGGGTCCTGCCCACGAGGTCGATGCGGGCACGATCGGACACATGCTCGCGCTCAACGTCTCCTCGACGATCTACGTACTGCGGACCGTTCTCGCCCGAATGCTCACCTCCGGATACGGCCGCATCGTCACGGTCGCATCGCGAAATGCACTCGAACCCGCGGCCCAGACGGCGCTGTATGGAGCGTGCAAGGCCGCGGTGTTGAACTACACCCAGGCGATCGCCGAGGAGACACGGACGGTCGACATCACGGCCAACACGGTCCTGCCGAGCATCATCGACACCGCGGCCAACCGGGAGGCCATGGGCGAGGCGCAAGCCGACCAGTGGGTGGACGCGGCGTCCCTTGCGAACACCATCATCAGCCTTGGCCAGGCGTCATCGCGTGATCTCCGCGGTACCGCCCTGAAGGTCTACGGCCGGGTCTAGGACAGGCTCAGGGGCTTTTTTCGCGCGCGGCACCATTGCATTAGCCAAAATACGAAGTCTGCATTACGCTCTTTCTCCAGACTAAAGTCTCAGTCTGGGGAGCATGATGTGATGGAACTGGTCGAATCGAACCCGAGTGCACCCGTGATCGTGCTCGCAGCCTCCGCTCTGCGTTCTGCACCGCTGGACCAAGTCGCAGACGATCTGCGAGAGCGCGGCGCCACCGTTGAGGTCGTCGCGGGTGTCGACCGGCGACGGGTCGACCTCCTCAAGCTGTCGTTCCGACATCGAGCCGAAGCGACGTATTTGCTGTTCGGCGGCCCCGAGCTCCGCGAAGACACCCTCCGCTCGATCACGGTCGAGCTCGAAGCCAACGGGGTCCCGTGCGGTCGGATCTCAGGCGCGATGATGCAGTGGGACGCCGCCGGCAACCTCACCCGACAGGCCATCGATCGCTTGGCGGCGATGGGAGTCGATATCGACGATGGCCCTGCCCTTCCCCGACCGACGCTGATCGCTCCGCCGCCTCCCATCCCGGCACTTCCAAGCATCCCGAGGCCCGCTCCCAGCCTCGCAAGCCCTTCCCCGACCCCGAGTCGGACCCGACCCCCTCGCGCGGCTTGGGCCCTGGGCGGCATTGCTGCGATCGCGGCTGTCGTGGTCGTCGGCCTGGCGATCACCTCCGGCGACGCGGCGGCGGATCCGCCCGAGGTCAGCGCGGCGTCCGTCGAAGGGTCCGCGATGTCTGCGGCCGCCAAGAAAACCGCCACGGAAGGGGAGGCATCCCACGAAGCGGTCGTGGCCAATCCCTTGCCCGATGCCGAGGATGATCTGGCCCTGGAAGTCGTCGACGAAGTGCCGGACACCCTGCCCGAGCCCAGCCTCGACGCCCTACCACCGACGCTCACCGGCGATGATGCAGCCCTCGTCTACGCCGCGCTCCGCAGCCAGTCGATCCGTGCCCTCGACATCCTCCTCGTCTCCCCACCGGCCAGCCGCAAGCGCGGCCGTCGAACCGTCGCTTCGAAGATGAACTTCGAGTCGGCCCGCGAGCACTGCGACAACCTCGAGGTCGAGGGCGTCAAGAGCTGGCGCCTGCCCGACATCGGCGAGGTCCAGTGGCTCTCGAAGAGCAACCTGATCCGCAACGGGATCTACTGGACCGCCACGAAGGCGGATGCCTTTGGCGACGAGCGGGTCATCTGGAACCCGCGGTCCAAGCGGATGCGCTCCTCGACCCAGCGGTGGAGAGGCGGCCGCGTCGTCTGCGTCCGCTACCAAAACGGCGACGACCCCGGCCCCCGCTGAGCGGACGCGCTCTCGAGCGCCTAACAGGCCGGGCAGCTGCAGCTGAGCTCGGAGCCACTCTTGGGCTCGATGCCGTCATTGCAGCTGTCGAACGGGTCTTCGCACGCCTCGCCCAAGCAGTCGCACGAGGGCATGCCCTCGCAGCTGGGTGGGATCGGCACACACGTGAAGCTGGACGACGCCAGGCTCACGGACTCGACGCAGGCCTCGTCCTCGCTGCAGGACTCGCACCCGGGCACGACGTCGCAGTACTCGACCGGGATGCAGCCGCTCCAGCAACCGTCGACGACCCGAGGCGCCTGGCCTTCGGCGCATTTCGGCGGGAGGTCGTCACACGTGACCGTCAGCGGATCGCAGCTGACCTCTTCGACCTCGCAGGTGCCGAAGTTGCACTGCACCGCCGGCAGGTCGAGCCCGAGCGAGGTGCAGGTGCTGACGAGGCACTCCATGATCTTGCATTCGGGGGCCTCCTCGCCCACCGGGATGGCACCGCAGGTGCAGCAATCGTCGACCAACATGCAGTCCTCGTCCATGACGCACTCGGGGTCGGTCGTGCCGCCGGTTGTGCTGCTGCCACCGGTCGAATCATCCGAGCCGCCGGAGGAGCCGCCCGGGCTGCTGGTGGATCCATCCGTACCCGCGTCGGTGTCGGTTCCCGACGGGCTGGTCGTCGCGGTCGGATCGGAGTCGGACCCGGTGCCGGTCGGGTTCGCCGTCGTCACCGCCGTCCCAGGCCCGGTGTCGGTCGTCCCACCCGCCGATGTGGTTGCCGTTGCCGCCCCGTCGGTGTCTCCGGCCACGAGCGGAACACCGTCGTCAGAGCACGCGCTCACCAGGAGGGCACAAGCGCCCAGAGTTCTCCAGCTAAACCAATGCATACCGACGAGCGTATCGGTCCTGGTCCCGCTCGCCAAGGGCGGCGGGCGCGGATGCCAGCCGACTAGCCCCGCGTTGCGCGGTCGTCGTCGCGGACCTTCTGTGCGCGGGCTTCAGCGTGGGCCTCGAGCGCCTGGCGCAACGTCGGACGCGTCGTGGCGAGCATTCGAATCGCCAGATAGCCAGCGTTCGTCGCGTTTCCGATGGCCACAGTGGCCACCGGAACGCCGCGGGGCATCTGCACGATCGAAAGCAGCGCGTCCATCCCGGCCAGGGCGCCGTTGAGCACCGGAACCCCGATCACCGGCAGCGTGGTGAGGCTGGCGAGCATGCCCGGAAGGTGCGCCGCCCCGCCCGCTCCGGCGATGATCACCTCGAAGCCGCGATCCACGGCCGCCTCGCCGAAGTCCACCATCGCGGTCGGGGTCCGGTGAGCGGAGAGGATCCGGGTCTCGTATGGGATCTCGAAGGTCCGCAGCACTTCTCCCGCAGCCTTCATCGTGGGCAGGTCTGAGGTGCTGCCCATGCAAATCGCCACGAGCGGATTGGGGGAGATTGCGTCGGTCATGGTTGAAGCTCTTTTGCGGCCTTTGTCGCGCGAGCGCGAGCGGTGGCCACGTCGGGACCCAGCGCCGTCACATGCCCCATCTTGCGCCCAGGCCGGACGTCATGTTTCCCGTAGAGGTGAATCGCCGCCCCGCTCACGGCGAGCGCGCGGTCCAACCCGCGGTTCTCGGCCGCGCCGGTGCGCGTCCCGATCACGTTGACCATCGCAGCAGCCGGCGCCAGCATCGACGTGTCCCCCAAAGGCAGGTCGAGAACCGCGCGAAGGTGATTCTCAAACTGAGACGTCGCACAAGCGTCGAGCGTGTAGTGCCCGGTGTTGTGGGGGCGAGGTGCGATCTCGTTGAGCCAGACCTCGCCGTCGGGCAGCAAGAACATCTCCACCCCCACGACGCCCACGCAGCCGTAGGCCTCGGCGGCACGGACGGCCAAGTCTCGCGCCCGGGCTGCGACCTCGTCGGGCACCGCCGCGGGAACCTCGACCGCGTCGCACTTGTGGTCCTTTTGATAGGTCGCGACCACCGGGTACACCGCGGTCTCGCCCCCAGGCCGCCTCGCCACCATCGCCGCCAGTTCGAGTTCGAACGGAACCCAGCCCTCGGCGAGCACGGCCTCGCCCCCCAGCATCGTATGCGCCTCGGCGAGGTCGTCCGCGGTCTTGACCGTGCGGTTCCCGTAGCCGTCGTAGCTGTTTCGGGGACGCTTGAGCATCATCGGGTATCCCAGGCGCTCGCCCGCGGCCCGAAGCTCGTCCAAGGTCCGGCACGCCACCGTCGGTCCCACGGGGAGGCCCGCCTCGGTCGCTCGCTGGCGCTGCAAGACCTTGTCGGCAACCCACTCCATCGTTTGCGGGCCGGGCCGAATCTCAACCCCGCTGGGGAGGACCGAGCGAACCGTGGTGAGATCCACGGCTTCGTAGTCCAGGGTCACCACATCCGCGGGGGCCAGGAACGCCCGCAGCGCGTCCGCGTCGTCCCACGCTCCCGTCACCACGTCGCGAGCGAAGGCGCACGGGCCCGTCTCCGCGGCCTGATAAACCCGGGTCCGCACACCCAGCGGGGTCGCGGCGGCGCACATCATTCGCGCCAGCTGACCGCCGCCGAGGATTGCCACCGTGGGCTGCCCCTTCATGCGCGCAGTCTGACGTCCAACGCCCTGGGGATCAATCGCCCAAACCGAGATCTGGACCCACGAACACCCCTGTCGCTTTACCCGACAGTTGTTACCCTCCGGCCCATGCCCGGGTGGTGAAACCGGTAGACACGGGGGACTTAAAATCCCCTTCCTTTGGAGTGCGGGTTCGAGTCCCGCCCCGGGCACAACCTGAGCCGCTCCCGGTCAAAGCGACAGCCGCTCCCGGCGCGACGCCCAAACCCGGGCGCGTCGCGACCGGTCGACCCGGGTAATCCCCCCCCGCGGAGGACCGAGTGCGCGCGTCCGCATGCTGTGCATGTTGGAAACGCGCTCTGAGCACACCCAAATCAACGTTCTTGGTGACGGGTTGGCCATCGAACTGCACTAACGAGTCTCGAGCGGCGCTCCTACCAGCCCTTCGGTCAGCTGCGCGAAAATGCCCGCACGGCGAACGAGCGTTGATTGGTTGGAATTATCGTTCTGATAGGTTGAGTGCAGTTGTCCCCGGAAACCGCAGGATCGCGACAAGAACTCGAACGGGACCTCTACCAGAAGTGCCTCTCCCTGGTTCGGGTGGAGGATCCAAGGCCGCTGATCGACGAGGCCTTGAAGCTCCTGGTGGAGATCGCGGGCGCAAGGGCCGGATACATCGAGCTCCGCGACACGCGGGCCGATGAGCATCGCGGCTGGATGGCGGCCGCCGGCCTCGCGGACGAGGAAGTGACGACGATCGAAAACCGCATCTCGCACGGCGTCATCGCCGAGGCGGTCGAGACCGGCGAGGTGGTGCACGTGGCATCCGCCATGCTCGACGATCGGTTCTCGGTCCGCGCCAGTGTGAAGCTCGAGAAGATCGAGGCCGTGCTGTGCGTGCCTCTCACCGCGCCCAATTCGGCCGGGGTGGTCTACCTACAAAACCACATGGGCGGAGGCTCGTTCTCCGACGACGACGTGACGGTGGTGAAGACGGTCGCCGAGTACCTCGGCACGCTCACCTCCCGCCTCCTGGAGCTCAACCGGAGACGCCTCGAGCAGGACAGCACCATCAAGGTCCGCGAACGGATGCAGCTCGATGGGCTCATCGGTCGCTCCGCCGCGCTCGCGAGCGTCCTCGAGCGGCTCGAGTTGTTGGCGTCCATGGATGCCAACGTCCTCATTACGGGGCCGTCGGGAACGGGCAAGTCGTTGTTCGCCCGGCTGTTGCATCAAAACAGCAACCGCGCCGACGCTCCCTTTGTGGCCCTCAACTGTGCCGCCTTGCCTGAAGGCCTGGTCGAGAACGAACTGTTCGGCGCCGAGCGAGGCGCTCACTCCACCGCCGCCGAGCCCATCGGTGGCAAGGTCGCGGCCGCCGAAAACGGCACGTTGTTTCTCGACGAGGTGGGCGAGCTTCCGTTGGCGGTGCAAGCCAAGGTCCTGCAGCTGGTCCAGAACCGCGAGTACTACCCGCTGGGCGGAACGCGGGCGGTCCAGGCGAACGTCCGCATCATCACCGCAACCAACCGCGAGCTTGAGAACGAGCTCGAGAGCAACGCGTTCCGCAAGGATCTCTACTACCGGATCCGCGGGGTCCAGTTGCGCGTCCCGCCCTTGGTGGAGCGTCGCGAGGACATCCCCCTGCTGGTCGAGTACTTCTGCGCCCAGAGTTGCGAACGCAACGGTCTGTCGCTCCTTCGGCCGTCGCCGGCCGCCCTGGTCACGGCGGAGTTCTCCGATTGGCCGGGCAACATCCGCGAGCTGGCGAGCGCCTGCGAAGAGGCCGTCGTCAACGCCCGGTTGGAGCGCGCTCTCGAGATCGAGCCGCATCACCTGTTCCCCTCCGGTGATGCCAGCGCCGCCCCCGGCTTCCACGAGTCCCGCCAGCGTTGGGAATGCTCGTACCTGCAGAAGGTGCTCGCCAAGCACGACTGGAACGTCGCCCAGACCGCCCGCACGCTTCGGATCAGCCGCTCCCACCTCAACGCGATGATTCGCCGCTGCGAGCTGAGACGTGGCGCCGTCTAGACTGTCCTCAATACCGCCCAAACCCAACAATCGGTGTCCAGCATCCTGGACACTACTAGAATGGCCGGCCGGACCTCACAACAGCGTCCCAGTGCCGTAGTCCTGGACTCCGGCGGGCCGGCTTTGGGGCCGGCGGCGCGGCGAGCGGCCACTATTGTGCCCGTTCGTACGGGTTTCCTCGTGGCACGTTCGATGCATCGAAACCGGCCGTGCCGTGCTCGCTTGCGACCGCCTCGGATGAGGACCTTTCCCGCGCGTGGCAGGCAGGAGATGCAACGGCAGGCTCCGCGCTCGTCTCGCGACACCACCCAGCGGTGCGACGCTTCCTCGAGCGGCGGTTGGGCACGGACATTGACGACACCGTGCAGGACGTCTGGACGGCGGTCTCGACGACGATTCACCGATACCAGCGACGCAGCAGCTTTCGCACCTGGCTGTTCGCCATCGCCAACAACCACGTCCGTGTCGCCTACCGAGCGCAAGACCGGGACCGAAGGATCCAGGCGTTGGCCAAGGACCTCCTCGACCTGCCGACACAAGACCCTTCGGACGTCTGCAGCCATCGTCAGACGTTGGACCGGCTCGCCGCTGGCCTGATCGCCCTGCCCGAGTCGCTGCAGCGTGTGATGGCGCTGTACTACTTCGAAGGCCAAGCAGCGGCAGAGATTGGCCGAGGGCTCGCGATCCCGGAGAACACCGTGCGCAGCCGCGTCCGCCGGGCCCGGGAGCTGCTCGCAGACGCGTTGGGCGGACCATCCTGCGACCCAGGCATCCGCCCCGAGTTCGACCCGGTCCGGGCGTGGCTGGACACGGTGGTGGTGCAGCCGACCAAGCAGCCCTTGCGGTACGCCGCCTGAGGACGGCTTGGGCGGTCGAATCAACCGAACGCAGGCGTGCGAACGGGCTCGCTGTGACCGGTGCTCATGGCGACGTGCAGCTTGCGGGTGCCCTCGAACGGCAGGCGACCATGCATGTACCGCATGTTGTCGATGATCAGAACGTCACCGGGCTGCCACTGGACGGGAAGCGTGTGCTCGGTGAGCACCTTGTGAACGGTCTTCACAACGTCGTCTGGAATCGTCGAGCCGTCGCCGTAGGTTGCATCGCGTGGGAGCTGGTCGGCGCCGAACATGTCCGAGAGCATCTTGCGGTGCTGCGCGGGCACGTTGCTGACGTGGAAGACATGCGCTTGGTTGAACCACAACCAACGGCCATCTTCCGCTTTGACCGCCCCTTGAGCATCGTGAGCGGTCTGAAGCACGCTGTCGGGAAGCCACGTCGCTCGCATCCCGTTCTTGGCTGCGATCGACTCCACCTCCTTGGGGTCTTCGGTCTGAAAGGCCTTCTGCCAGGGGATATCGATGCCCGCCCGATAGGTGCGTCGGTAGGTCACGCCTTTGGTCGCGAACTCGTCGAGAATCGGCCCGAGCGCGGCGCTGACCTGGTCGAGGTTGGCAATGCTCGTCTCGCCGCCTTGGTCCGCGACGTCGATCGAGTGGAAGGCGAGGAACCGAGGCCACCCGGACATGTAGGCCATCTCGCTGTGGAGGGCGATCGTGCGGGCCTTGGGGTACTCGGTCGCGGTGAAGGTCTTGCCGGTCACACCCGAACGAGGCGTCGACCAAAAGGCGTCGTCGAGCAACCCGCCACCCAGCACATTCAATGACTCCGCGGCGGTGTTGGGATCGGTGGCCCCATACCCACGAAGCAGCACGGCCCCCCGCTCCCGCAAGCCTTGCTCGATGCGATCCTTCTGCGCTCGCATCGCATCGAGAACATCCTGGGAGGCGTCACCGGTGAGGAGTTCCACGTGGTCGAGGTAGCCGGACATCGCCCGCACTGTACCGAGCGCGAGGAAGGCCGCCAACGCGCTCCGACACAGACCCAGCGGCGCTCCGTCACGCGGCGCGGTCTCGTGGCCGGCGGCGACAAATATGCCGGCGATGACACCAGGTTGCTCGCTCGCGCGCGGCTGGCGTATGGTCCGCCTCGACGATCGCGATGGCCACCACTTCGCAGCCCCCCGTCGGCCTCGTGGCCACACATTCCATCGACTTCGTCCGCCAGGTGCTCGCGCATCTGGACGAGGGCCGGGTCGTCGTCCCCCTGCGCAACGCCGAGGACACCGAGCGCGTGTCGCTGGCCGGGGCGGAGGAGGTCCGGGAGCCCAAGCCGGAGTTCGGCTGGGCCTCGTTCTCCTACACCCCACAAGAGACCGCGCAGACGGCACAGTTTCTGTTCACGTCGGGGACCGAGGGCCTGCCCAAAGGCGTCGAGCTCCCCCACGCCGCGCTGGCCGACGTCGTCACCCGGCTCAACGACGTGATGGCGGTCGACGCCAGCATTCGCGAGTACGTCGGCATCCCCGTCTACCATTCGTTCGGCTTTGGTCGCTGTCGCGCCGTCGCGGCGGCCGGCGGTCAGGTCTTCTTGCCCGAGCACGGCTTCGATCCGCTCCAGGTCGCGGAAATGCTCGGCAAGGGGGAGATCAACGCCATCTCTGCCGTCCCGAGCCTGTGGCGCATCTTGCTCGATGCCCGAAGCATGTTCGAAGACATCGGTGGGGCCATCCGCTGGATCGAGATCGGGAGCCAGTACATGAGCCGCGAGGAAAAACTCGCGGTTCGCAGCTTGTTCCCCAACGCGAAGATCGTGCAGCACTACGGCCTGACCGAGGCCAGCCGCTCCACGTTCCTCGAGATCCACGCGACGCCACAGGAGCACCTCGAGTCGGTGGGCCGAGCCTACGGAGACGTCGAGGTCGGGCTCACCGACGACGGTCGTATCAAGATCCGCGGGCCCCACGTCGCCTCGCAGCTGTGGGTCGAGGGCAAAGCCCAGCCGGCCGTAGACGCCGAGGGTTGGTACGAGACCAACGACCTCGGGAGCCTCCGAGACGGCTACCTCTACTTCGGCGGCCGTGCCGACGACATCATCAACTGCGGTGGCCTCAAGCTTGCGCCTGAACTCCTCGAGACTCGGGTTCGCGAGCTGCAGCCGAACATTGGGGAGTTCGCCATCGCCCGCATGCCGGACGCCATCCGCGGCGACGGCATCTTGGTCTCGATCACCCCGGCCGACGCCGCTGAACGGGCGTCGATCGAGGCCGCGGTCGCCGAGGCCGCCACCGCCCACGGCGTCAACGCCCGCGGAGCCATCGCCAC
>CAJXVA010000243.1 GCA_913061055.1 uncultured Pseudomonadota bacterium | reverse complement strand
GGCTCGGAGATGTGTATAAGAGACAGCGGTAGGATCCGGCGCTGGCTCGAGTGCTGGCTCGGGCTCCGGTTCTGGCTGGGCCGCGGGTTCGACGGGCGTGGGGATGGCGACCGCAGGTGGCTCATCACCGGGGTCGAGGACGACGTTTCCGTCCGCGTCGACCAGGGCGCCCCGGGGCGGGAGGTAGTTCCCCTCACCGTCGAGCAACCCCAACCGCATCCCAAGGCTGTCGTTGTAGATGTCGACCGCGCGCTCGTAGCCCTGCCGGCTCTTCCCGTAGAAGACGCCGGAGGTGATCGCAAACCCGACCGTGGCCAAACCGCCCCCGAGCAAAACGCCCCCAGCCGGGTCGATATCGCCGAGGTTGAGGCCCTCGCGTGCCGATGCTGCGGCGCCGGCGATGGTCAGGATTCCGGCCGCGACGGTGAGCGCCGCGAACAGCCGGCTTCGTCGAAGCTGGCGCGTGGGAAGGGACGCAGCCGCATTGGCGTCGGAGTGGAGCACCACATCGAGTGACTGCCAGCTTCGAGGCGTGCTCGGGTCGGTCCCCTTGGTGAACCGAGTGCCCTGCGGCATGTTCTCGGTATAGATCTGCTGCTCGGCGTACGCCTGCTCTCGCTCGTCGCGGTCGTCGATCTTCTCGAGCGCTGCGAAGTCCGTCGGCGGAAGCTGAGGGGTCAGGGTCATGCACCCGGAGCCAGTCCCTGCGACCAGCGCGAGGCTGAGCAGACCCGCCGGCCATCGGCGACCAAGGCCCGTCCGAGCCCGCGGCGCAACGGCCACCGAGCTCACCGAAGATCCAAAAGAGTGCCTCACGTTCGCGCTCGACGGTATCACGTCCACCTCGCTCCGGAAGCGGCCTCGCCTGCCCACAGAATCGCCGGAACGCCGCAAGACCCGCATGCCACCACGCCCCCCAACGGGCGACCCGGTCCGGGCTTACAGGAGCCGGTCCCCCCCGCGACACAACTTCAATGAAGGGCCTCGAACGCCCGACCGTGGGCGCCCCTCATGCCTTGGGCCTCGGCGAGCCCCAACTGGGGCGCGGAAGCGGGGCTCGGCATTCCCCGCTTGGATTTCTTGTGGGGACGCGAGCCGACCGCGGGGCCGCGGTTGGCGCTGCTCACCCGCTTGGGTGCGAGACTCGAGAGCGTCCCTCGGATCTTGACGAGGTCGTCGGCAAGCGCTTTCAGCCCAGCGTCCTGCTCGGACTTGGCCAGGGTTCGGGCCCGCTTCTCCGAAGTCTCGACCAGAGCTTTCGCCCGTTTGACATCCCCAGACCTCGCGAACGCGACGGCCTGCAACGCGGCAGACGCAGTCAGAGCACGAACCGCAACCAGCTCGGTCTCGCGGTCTCGCCCCGCCCGCCGCTCCGCTTCGTCCGCCGTCGCCTCGGCCGCGACGAAGACGCTGTCCTGGAGCGTGCCCGCCCCGGCGGTCGCGTCGGAGTACCGCAGCGATGCATCGAGCAGCTCGATGCTGGCGCCATCACGGTGGGCGTCGACCGCAAGTCGGATGACCACCTCTCTCGCATCGTTCTCGACCAGGTCCCCGACGGGGACCGATGCGGTCTGGACCCCGGCCTGCGCCTGGGATCGGCCGACGACCTCGAGAATCGACACGCCGGGTCCGGCGCGAAGCTCCAGGACCGCCCCCTGCGCGACGAGCTGTTCGATGTCGAGGATCTCCTCCTGAAACATCTTCGCAACCTGCTGCGCATCCTCGACGTAGTGAAAGCGTCCACCGCAGCGGGAGGCGAGTTCGGCGAGCAACACTTCGTCGAACTCGAGGCCGAGCCCCAGCGCGGTCAGGCTGATCGACGACGCAGCGAGCGTTGCCCCAACCTGCCGTGCCCGAGCCTGGTCGTTGGGCACGCCGTCGCTGAGCAAGACCATGCGCGAGACCACATCGCTCCGGCGGTCGACCTGGAGTTGCTGCATGCCCAAAGCAAGGCCTTCCGCCAACGCCGTGGTGCCGGTGGCCTCCAGCCCCTCCAGGGCATCCAGCACCTGGCGGCGGTTTTCATCGTCGAGTTCGACCGATGCCACCAACACATCGCCCCGCGAGTGGAAGGCCACCACGCTGACCCGGTCGCCCTTCTCGAGATCCTGCACCAGTGCCTTCGCGGCCTCGCGCGCGTGCTCGATGGCCTCGCCCCGCATCGAGGCCGAGGTGTCGATGACCAGGGAGATGTTGGCCGGAGGCCGGGGCCGGTCGGCGATCGCCTCGCTTCGAACCGTCAGCCGGGCGAGGACTTCGGTCGACACGTCTGGGGTGACGTACCGATTCGCGAGGGCGGCCTCGAGGGAGACGAGGTCTGGCGCGGGTTGCTGGACAGCCGACTGGGGCTCGGGCTCGGCGGTCGCCGGTGTGATGGGGGAGGGAGACAGTGCCGGCTTGCAGGCGACACAGACAGTCGCGACGCCCAACGTCGCGACCACAGAGGGGAGAAGACGGAAGAAACTCGAAGACATGACGACCCGTACGGGACGTCGGTCCCGGCCGTGCGTCATCGCGGCAACCGAACGAACGTCTCGCGCCAAGCTGTAACGCGCCGCGAGGGTGGACGGCCTACCGCCGCGGCGACACTGGGACGAAACCGTCCGACGAAGGGCGGCTCACAGCGCGGCGGTCTTCTTCTCGAGGCGAGCCAAACGGCGCGGACACGGGGCCAACGAGGCCTTGGCCACCTCGAGGGCGAGGTCTGGCCGGCGCGCCCGGTGTTCCAGATGCTTGGCGAGCGCCTCGTGGGCGCGTACATGGCCCACCGACGCCTCACAGACCCGGCGCCACAGTCCCGCGGCGGCTTCGTGCCGGTCGGCGGCGCGATGGAGATCGGCAAGCAGCAGCGCCGCGTCGACCCACACGCGTTCCCGGCCCGGGCCCGATAAACCGGTTCGGTCCACCAGCGGCGCCAGAACCTCGGTCGCTGCCTCTGCGGCCTCGATCTGCCTCAAGTGCGTGGCCGCGCCCATCGCCTCGGACAGCGACCCCGGCTGCTCGAGCCGCTGCGCAACCGCAGTCGCGACCGAGCACAGACCGAACACGTCGCCCCGGTTGTGGAGCTGTGCGGCGGCCAGATCATCCCGGAGAAAGGGATCGAGAGCATCTTGCGCCGTCGTGTCCGCACCACCGTCGGCCAAGGCTTCGGCGAGCCCCGGCGTGGCCACCATCCGCTCCCACAGCTCGGCGATCTCCATGCCGCTCATGTCCCCGCGCCGACGATGTCCCAGCACTTCGGACTCGATGGTGCTCAGCCGGCAGTTGGGAAGCGCGGCCTTGAACACGCGCCGAGTGGCGAGCACGAGATCGAGGTGGGCGGCGAAGAGGGACGGCACCTCCCCTCGGCTCGCGCCATCGCCCAACGCGAGTCGCTGCGCCCGAGTGCGGAGCCGCGGCAGGTCGAACGACTTGCCGTTGTACGAAAGCAGGCGGGTGCCCGGCTGGAGGACGCGATCGAGACACGAGAACACATCGGCCAGAAAGACCCGCTCGGCACCGGGCGAGTGGAGCGTCCATTGCATCAGATGCACCCTGCCCCGCTCGTGCCACGCGAGCGCGGCCATGTACGGGACGAGCGATGCCCCCAGTCCGCTCGTCTCGATGTCGAGGACGACCACCGGGCGCGATGCATGGACAGGAGCTGCGGCCGGGCCCTCGAGCGCCCGTACGGCTGCCGCAACGGTGGCCGCATCGGGCACCGACAGCGTTTCCATCCCCCGCGGGACTGCGCGCGGGCCTAGGACACCCATCAGCGGCGTCTCGACCGGCGCGGTCCATCGCGTCTGCTCCCAACCCTGCCCGCCACCGGCCCGCGAAGCACCGGATTCGGCGGAGCCCGCTGCGAGGTTCGCCTTGGACGGACCCCGGGCTCCCAAACGATCGCGCAACCTCATGCGTGCGCCTGTCCAGCGACCAGGCGGGCTCGCATGGCCTCGAACACCGACACCACGGCTCCACGAGAGACCTCCCAGGCTTCGTCGGAGCTAGCCCCCATACACGTGGGGCAGCCCTGCTCGCATCCGCAGGACGACACGACGGTCTGCGCTCGCTCCAGCAACGACAACCCGAGGTCGTGCGCAGCGCTGGCCAGGCCCGCACCGCCGGGGTTGCGATCGTAGAGCACGATGTACGGCTGCGATGCCGCGTGCAGCACTGCGTCGGGGGAAGGCTTGCGGCTGAGCTTGATCACCGGCCCCCAGCTTCCAGGGTGTCCGGCTGTGAGCACGTGGCCAAGGTCACCGGTGTCACACATCAGCACCATCGCCGCAACGTGCCGCAATGCATGCGCGACCGCCAGCGCCGTCGCAGCTCGCTGGACCGGATCGTGCGCTCCAGGCGTGTCTTCACCGTCCAGAGCCGGTGGATCCGGAACCGCCCAGTACGCGGCGACGGTATGCAGCTCGAGGTCGGGCAGCGCGATCGGGCCGAAGCCGATGTTCTCGTGGGTCCCAAACCGGATCTTCTTGAATCCGGGCACCTGCCGCATCAGATGCGCCAGGCCTTGCCCCGCCCGCGGTGCTTGGACCCCATCGGCGGACGAACCGTCGGAGGCCACGTCGAGTTCCGGATCGATGACCCGGACGTTCGTGTTGGAGATCGCCTCGGTGTAGTAGTCGGCGTCGACATGGCGAACGTACGCCTTGCGAGGCTCCCACTGGAGGTCGACCACCTCGTGGGTGCGCCCCTCGACGGTGTAGATCGCTCCGGGGTGGAGGTACAGCGGCGCGTCCTCGAAGTCGACCTCGGCCAGGACGTCGCCGGTGGGCTGATCGATGACCGTGAAGTTCTCCTCGATGGGGCCGCGAATCTCGACCGCGGCGCTGGGATCCTCGCCGCCTTGTGCGGTGTACACGGCGAGCTCGCCCTCTCCGGCGCGCACCAGAGCGCCATGCTCGGTCAGATACTCAAGCCCATCGCGGAGGTCGTCGCCGGGCAGCCCCGACCACACGGTCTCCAGATCACTCCCGACGAACGCCTGCTCGTGCGCGGCACACCGTAGGTGGGGCAACAGTACGTCCGGGTTGTCGGGGTCCACCCGCGCATGCTCTGGCGGCTTTCCCCACAGAAACGAGGCGTCGGCTGCCACGAACTGGTCCAGTGGCGAAGAGTTGAGGCACACCACGCCCAGCGCCGGACTCTGACGCCGCCCCGCCCGTCCCAGTCGCTGCACGGTGGCCGCTCGCGTGCCCGGGTATCCCGACAACACGACCGCATCGATGCCGCCGATGTCGATTCCCAGCTCGAGCGCGTTGGTGGCCGCGACGAGGGTGGCCTCGCCCGTCCGCAGCGCGGACTCGACTTCCCGCCGGCGGTCCGGGAGATATCCCCCTCGATACCCGCGGATCGCGGACGGCGACGAACCTTTGCCCGCCTTGCCGGCCCTGCGATCGGCCCGCGCATCGTCCTGCATGTAGCGCGTGAGGAGCTCGACGGCTTTGCGGGTTCGGCAGAACACCAGCGTGGGCACCGATGCCTCCCGCAGCACTGTAGAGACCGCCCGGGTGACCTTGACCGCGTCGCGTCGGACGCCAGTGAGGGGGTCGACGACTTTGGGGTTGAGCACGATGGTGGTGCGGGGACCCGACGGAGCGCCCGACGCATCGAGGAGCTCGGGGGGGCGCGTGGCCGGACGACCGGTCAGCCGCATGAACAGCTCATCGGGGTTGGCGATCGTGGCCGAGCTGGCAACAAACGTCGGCGAGGACCCGTAGTGCGCGCACAGCCGAAGCAACCGCCTCAAGACGTTGGCCACGTGCGCGCCGAAGATGCCACGGTAGGTATGCAGCTCGTCGAGGACGACGTAGCGCAGTCCCGCGAGAACGCTGGCCCACCCCTCGTGGTGGGGAAGCATGCCGCGATGCAACATGTCGGGGTTGGTCGCGATGACGTGTGCCTTGCGACGCGCGGCCCGGCGCTCGTCTGGCGGTGTGTCGCCGTCGTAGACCGCGACGCCGACCGGCGTGCCTTCGATGCCCGAGGCCATGGTGCGAAGCGCCTCGACTTGGTCCCGACCAAGCGCTTTGGTGGGGAACATCATCAAAGCCCGAGCCTTGGGATCCGCGAGCACCGACTGAAGGATGGGGACCTGATAGGCGAGCGATTTTCCGGAGGCGGTCGAGGTGCTGAGCACCACGTCACGACCGGCAAGCGCGGCATCGATGGCGCGAGATTGATGCGTGTAAGGGCGCTGTAGACCGGCCGTGTTCAACGCTGCGAGCAGCCTCGGATCGAGCTGCTGTGGCCAGTCCCCGAATGCGCCAGATCGGCCTGATTCGCGATGGATCGCGACAACATCGACCTCTGGAAGCCTCTGCAGCTTCCCGAGAACACGCTCGATGGCA
The DNA here is from genome assembly GCA_913061055.1 of uncultured Pseudomonadota bacterium. Classification (GTDB taxonomy): domain Bacteria; phylum Myxococcota_A; class Polyangia; order Nannocystales; family Nannocystaceae; genus CAJXVA01. Next base: position 7,455 of record CAJXVA010000243.1, on the reverse strand, counting down.
CCACCTTCGGGGTCCCCGTCCGAGCCGTCGTCACGACGGCTATCTGGACTGGAACCCGAACCGGAACCTGGAGCTGGAGGGCTGCCCGAAGGCAACACTCCCCCCGCGCTAGACGTAGCAGGAGATGTACCGTCACCTGCAGATTGAAGGAGTGCCGAAGCGCGGGAGGAGCTTGGTCTTGGTCGTAGCATTGAACGCCAAGGTGCGCTCACACTGAACGCAAAAACAGCGATATCATACGTTCAGGAGAACGGTCAACTTGTTTGGAAACAGCGATCGATCGGCCGCTCCCTTCGAACGCGGGCCCGCGGGCCGGGGCACCCTGTCCCCCGGGGACTGCGCGGCCCGAGGCTGCGCGCCACCCGCTACTCCGGTTCGGGCGCTCGATCGACCTCGTCGGGGGCCCGGACGAGCTGATCGAGAAGCTCGACGAAGTCGCTCGTAAGGGGGCGTACATAGGCCTGCGGGCCTGCATTCGACGGGTGTTCGAACCCGAGGCGTTGTGCGTGCAGCAGCGGCCGGCCCTGCCCATCACTGAAGCCTCGGACCATCGGTCCGGTGTAGTCGCGGATGTACACCTTCTCTCCCACGAGAGGATGTCCGCACTCCGAAAGGTGGATTCGGATCTGGTGTTGGCGTCCGGTCTCGAGGCGACACTCGACGTAGCTCACCTGCAACGACCCGCCCCCAACGACGAGCTCGGGCGGCACGTCGAGCACGTCGAGCACCTGCACGTGGGTGGTGGCTTCTTTGGCAGCCTGCCCGGTGGGAGAGCCGCGACGCGCTCGGCCGCGCAAGCCGTCTCCTCGGTTGCGAACGATCGAGGTCGAGATCGTCGCGTCTTCGGCTCGGCCGAGCACCAACGCACGATAGCGGCGGTCGACGGAGTGCACTCGGAACTGTTGCTGGAGGTGGCGCTCGGCACTCTTGGTGCGCGCGAAGACGAGGACGCCGGTGGTGTCGATGTCGAGCCGCTGCACAACGCGCAACATCGGCGTGGGCTTGCGGGTCCTGCGGCGCAGTGCCGTGGTGGCGAGGTGCAGGAGCGTCTCCCGCTCTCCCGCATAGGGGACGGAGATCAGCCCAGCAGGCTTGTCTACAACCACCACGTCACGGTCGACGTGCAGCAACTCGATGACGTGGGTCTTGGCCTTCTCGGTCCGCGTGGTGAGCTCAATGCCCTGCCCGCTCGACACCCGCGCGGCGTGGTCGGTCGTGACGACGCCGTCGGTACGCACGTGACCACGACTGATGATGCCGCGGACCTGGTTCCAGCTGCGCCCGGGCATCTGTCCCCGGACCACAGCAGCCAGCGTCTTGCCATCGCCTTCGTCGTCGACCTCGAAGGACTGGGGCTCGATGCGATCGTCGTTCATGCGGGACCCGCTTCGTAGCGCGCATCGGGGATGAGCACCAGCTTGCCGACCGTTTGCCCCGACTCGAGGTCACGATGGGCCTGACCGACCTTGCTCAGCGGGTACGTCGCGATCGGAGGCGGCCGCAGCACCCCAGCATCGGCGAGTTCGAGCAGACGGGCCATGGAGCGCTCCAGGATGTGGGTCTGCTCGAACATGTAGCTGAGGTTGAACCCCATCACGCTGCGATTGCGGGTCGTGAGGTCGAGCGGATTGAAGCGAGGCGTTCGCAGCCAGTCCCAGGCCAGCTTCAGGTAGTTCATCCGCTGCCCGGCGCGGGGGAGCATCGTGGCGAAGCCGTAGACCACCACGCGGCCCGTCGGTGCCGTGTGTTCGTAGCTCTGCCCCAGCGTCGCCACACCGTTGGCATCGAACACCGCGAGGTATCCGGCCGGGGCCTGCGCCTTCGCGGCCGCCCACAGGTCCTCCCGCGACTTGTCGATGACCGCGTCCGCCCCGAGGTCCCGGACGACGTCGACCTTGTGGGATGCCCCGACCACGCCCACGACGTGGCAGCCCCGATGACGACCGAGCTGAACGAGAACGCCGCCCACGCCCCCGGCTGCCGAGTGCACCAAGATGGGGTCAGTGGGCCGCACCGATGCCAACTCCGCCATCGCGTAGTCCGCGGTCAGATGCACCGCGCTGAATGCCGCGGACGCCGCAGCATCGAATCCTTTGGGGCGCGGAAACACCTGCCCCCGCGCCACGCACAGCTCCGAGGTGTATCCCCCGAAACGGGTGACGGCCATGACCTCGTCGCCGACCTCGAGATCGCTGATGTCCGGCGCCACCTCGCTCACCACTCCGGCGACCTCGAAACCCGGCGTGACCGGCCAACCGACGAACTCCTTGGCGGACTTGTACAAGCCCATCCGAACGATGCAGTCGGCGTAGTTCACCCCGATCGCCTCCACGTCGACCCGCACTTGGCCCGAGGCGAGCGCGGGCGAGGGACGCTCTTGAAGCGTCAGCTGCTCGTAACCACCGCTCTTGGGAATGACGACCAGCTGCATGGCCGCGGCAATGTAGCCGAGCCGGCTTGCGACCGATACGGGGCGACCTCCAGGGCTACCGATACGGGTCGGGCCGATACGACAGCAAGGCGATCTCAAACCTCCGCAGGTGCTCGATCGCCGCGCACAGGCTCTCGACCACATGCTCGACATCGGGTGCAGGCAGAGTGGTCGCGAACACATCCTCCCCCCGCTCAAACACGCCGGGGGCGTACAGCAGCCCGCGCAGAGGTCTGGGGTCGAGCCGGAGCTCGCGAAGCAGGGCGTAGTCCGCCGCGCCCAACCCCTGCAGGCCACACATCCAGTCCCAGAGCGTGCGCCGAGCCTCGGTGACCGCCAGGTCGAAATCCGTGTAGCGCCAAGAAGCCGCGGTGAGCACTCTGGCCAGGGGCGTCTCGAGGACCCGCCGCGTCGCCCGGGCGCCCCGGACCAGCCCCTGAAGGCGCGGTGGCAGGTGATCGACCTCCAGGGGAAGCGCGACCTCCAGTTGGGCCAGCCGAACACCGACCGCGCGACGACGAAACACATTCTGTGTCCCCCGCACGACCGCCCACGAGGCAGCCGTCGCTGTCAGCGCCGCTGTCAGTAGCTCCAGATCCCCATCCTTCCGCCCCGGTATTGTACCGCTTCGCTCACGGTCTGCACGTCGGCACCGGACACGGGGTCCCAGACACGAACCAGTGGGGTCTGAGACCCTCCGAAGCGATGAGCAGTGCCCGTCCTCTCGAAGGTCTCACCGTGCTCGAACTCGGGCAGCTTCTGGCGGGCCCGTTCTGTGGATTCATGCTCGCCGGATTCGGCGCGAGGGTGATCAAGGTGGAGCCTCCGGGCACCGGCGACGCCATCCGCAGCTGGCGGGTGCTCGACGACGACGGCACGTCGCTGTGGTGGCGCTCACTCGCTCGAGACAAGTACAGCGTGACCGCCGACCTCCGGCAGGAGGCGGGGCAAGAAATCGTACGCGACCTCGTCCGTTCGGGAGTCGATGTGGTGATCGAGAACTTCAGACCCGGGCGCATGGAGGCGTGGGGACTCGGGCCGCAGGCGCTGCAGGCCATCGACCCCCGCGTGGTGATGGTGCGTATTTCGGGATACGGGCAGGACGGGCCCTACGCTTCGAGACCCGGCTTCGCCAACATCGCCGAAGCTTTTGCCGGCTTCCGGCATCTCACCGCCGAACCGGGTCGGCCTCCGGTGCGAGGCGGCGTGAGCCTCGGCGACACCAACGCGGGACTCCACGCCGCCTACGCCACCCTCGCCGCGATCTACGAACGCGACGTTGGGGGCTCGGGCAAAGGCCAAGTCATCGACGTGGCGTTGTACGAGTCGATGTTCAACATGATGGAGAGCCTGCTGCCGGAGTACGACCGCAAGGGTGTGGTCCGCCAGCCGACCGGCGGTGCCCTCCCCGGTATCGTCCCCAGCAACACCTACGCATGCAGCGACGGTCGCATCGTCATCGGGGCCAACAGCGAGCGGCTGTTCACCTCGCTGATGCGACTCATCAACCGCGACGACCTCGCGCAGGACACCGAGCTCGCCACCAACGACGGACGGAGCGCGCGTGCCGGGGAACTCGACGACGCCATCGAGGCCTGGACATCCCAGCGCACCTGCAGCGATGCGCTCGAGGGGTTGCGAGACGCCGAGGTCCCCAGCGGGCCGATCAACACGATCGCCGACATCGCTGCCGACCCTCACGTGCAGGCCCGCGAGATGATGCCCGAGCTCCCCCTGCCCTCCGGAGACATGCTCAAGGTTCCCGCGGTGGTTCCCAAGCTGTCGAGAACTCCGGCGGGGAGCCGCTGGTTGGGTCCCCAGCTGGGACAACACAACGCCGAGGTCTACGGTGAGCGGCTTGGCTACTCGCCCCAGAAGCTCGAGGCGTTGAAGGCTTCGAACACCATCTAGACCCGCACGCCCAAACGACGGGATGAGTTCTTACTCTTTCGTCGGCTCAGGCTCGGGGTCCATCATCTCGGGGCCGCCGTAGATGGGTTCTTCGGGCTGCGGCGGAGGCTTGGGATCGGCGTGGTCCGGGTCGTCGGGATTGGGCTGGTTTCCGCCGGACTCCGGAGCAGGCGCCGGCTTCACAGGCTCCTCCGGCTCGTCGGCGCTGGAGTCCATCATCTGAGGCGAGCCATAGATCTCGCCCTGGGGTTCGCTGGGCGCCGGGGGATCGGCCTGGACGGGCTTCTCCGGCTCGGGTGAGGTCGACTCGGTTGCGGCGGGCGCCGGATCCACCATCTCCGGACCGCCGTAGATGCTCTCCGCAGGACGCGTGCACGCGGACGCTGCGAACAGCGGAAGACTGAGGGCCACCGCCGCGAGGGTGGGTGCGAAGCTCGCAGGGGCCGGGCTCTGGCCACAGAAGGGACATGCATCGCCAGCGCGCAGGAGTCGTTCGCAGGAGGAACAGGGCTTCAGTCGCATCCCCTCGATGGTAGCCCGAGGTTCGGATCCCCGAACGGCGCTTCGCCGGTCGATCGCTGCGTCCGCAAAGATCGGGACCCACAACGGGCCGGATGCCTCGCAATGCCGAACGCGCGAATCGCTCCTCGTTCGACGACGTCACCGGGTTTGCATCGGGCTTCTGGCTGTGGTCGGCTTGTCTCGAGTGCGGAGGCGAACATGTGTGGTGATGCTCCTCGGAGCGTTGGGACAGCTCGGATGCGACGCCGACGTCGACTCTCCGTTCACGGCGGTCTCCGCCGGCGGGACGGGGACGGTGCCTCCACAGACCGGCAGCGGAACGACCGTTGGCGGTTCCTCGGGGAGTTCCGACACCGATCCCCAGACCTCCGGCGCCGTGACGACCGAGGCTGTCACCAGCACGACGTCGCCGACCACGGACCCCACCGGGGCGGAGACGACCGCCACCGACCCGTGCACACCCGACCCTTGCACAGCGCCCGAGATCTGTGTCGATGGGGTCTGCTCCGGAGCCGCCGCGCCGATGCCGGGGGAGGTCGTGTTCAACGAACTCCAGCCCAACCCCGACGTCGTGACCGACGAGCAGGGTGAGTGGCTCGAGCTTCACAACACGGCCGCCGTCGCCGTCGAACTCAACGGCTGCGAACTGTCGGACCAGGGAAGCGACAGCCACACGATCGTCAGCAGCATTGCGATCGAGCCCGGTGGCTTCGCGGTCCTGGGCCGGGTCGAAGCCGCCAACGGCGGGGTGACGCTCGACTACGCGTACGGGAACGACATCAGCCTCGCCAACGGGGACGACGAGATCGCACTGCGCTGCGGCGGGGTCGTCATCGACGAACTCATCTACAGTGCAAGCTGGCCATTCGGAGCCGGCGCGTCCGCCCAGCTCACTCCAGGCGCGGGGCCCTCGAACGACGACCCCGCCCAATGGTGTGAAGCCACAACCGTGTACGGAGACGGCGACCTCGGCTCCCCCGGCGCCGCGAATGCCCCGTGTTGAAGCATCGTGTTAGGCTCCCAACGTGAGCTGGCGGCAACTCGGGCTGGTTTTCGGAATCGGCTGTCTTGCGACCGCGTGTTACCGCGATGCGGACAACTTCAACGCCAAGGCGGCCGAGAGCATCTGTCGATACAACGCCGGCAACCCCGACGCGCCGTTCCTCGATCACACGGCCCCCATCCACGATCCGAACGACGATCAGCCGCCGACGGACACCGTGCCTCGTGCAAAGCCGACCCGGCAGACGACCCCCACGGAGTCGGCCCTGGCGGGTCCCATGCCACCGTACGAACCGTACTCGGGTGCGTACTGCGAAGAGACCGTCGAAGCGAACCTCACCACCTGTAGCGACCGCTGCGACTACTCACCGCGCAAAGCGCGGCGCTGCCTTCGCAAGCTCAACCGCGGGATCCGAAACGACGGGTACAACACGGCGGCCTGGGACGTCTGCGATCGGGTGTACCAGTGCTCCGAGGACACGCCTCGTGATGTCCGCGCGAAGTGCCGGATCACGACGCAAAGCTGCGCCGTCGGTGGGCAGGCTCCGCCGGTCGTATTCTTCGCCCTGGGGATGCTCGGTCTTTGGGTTCGGCGGCGCCGAACGTGAGGCCCGGGGTCGCGCTCGCCGCAGCCGTCCTCCTGACGTCTTGCGATGCTTCGGAGGGCCGGAGCCCCTCGGATACAACGCGAGCCGCACTGCCTGAACTCGAGCTGTGCGACCCCATCCGTGGGTGGAATCCAGAGCTCGTGGAGCTCGAGCTTCAGATGTTCGAGGCCCTCGAGGCTCGCCGCGCGGCCGGGCAACACTGTGGCCCGCGCGGCTCGTATCCGCCTGCACCACGGCTGCGGGTCAGCGGCGCGTTGACGTGCGCGGCACGCCTCCACGCCCTGGACATGGCCGAGCAGGGATTCGTCGAGCACCGGGGTTCCGACGACACGACGCCGTGGGATCGCCTGCGCACCGCAGGGTACGAGTTCGCGACCGCAGACGAGGTCATCGTCGCGACCGACCTGCCTCCAGAGGACATCCTCGACACGATCTGGCTTCCCCGCGAAGGCAGCTGCGCCGCATTGTCGGCGTCGTCCTACATCGAGGTCGGTATGGGTGCAGCACTCCCCTTTGACCCCGACGATCCGATCACTGGTTTGCGATGGGCGATTGTGCTCGCCAAGCCGATCCCTTGATCGGTTCGGGCAGGTTTGGGCGGGGACTCTGCATCCAGCGTCACCGCGCTCACACAGCCGTCAGTCGGCCCCACAATCGTGCGCCTCACAGCCCCGATTGAGCTTCCAGCCGGCGGTACGCCCCCCCATACTGCATGCATGGCATCGCTGCGCAGCACCTCCGCCCCGACTCTGCTCGCGCTGATGCTGGCGCTTCCAGGCTGCTACGAGGGACCCGGCGAGATCGAAGGCGTGCCGTGGGACGGCGATGAGGAGGCGGTCGACGAGGACGCGGGCGACGACGGCGGAAACGCCGACGACAGCGGGGCCAGTGACAGCGCTGGTGGTGCCGACAGTGGAGTGCCCACCGGGGACTGTCTCTTATACACATCTCCGAGCCCACGAGACCTCTCTACATCTCGTA
>CAJXVA010000242.1 GCA_913061055.1 uncultured Pseudomonadota bacterium | reverse complement strand
CGGGTCGATGGTGGTGGCCTCGCTGCTCGAGCCGCTGCTCGTCGGGCCCGTCGTCGTCGGTGTTGTCGAGCCGCCCGTGGGCTCCCCGGTCGAGCCATCGCTCGTTCCGGCATCGGTGTCCGCCGCCGGGTCGTCGGGGTTGAAACACGCAACCAAAGACGTCAGGCAGACCACAGCCAGTGCAGAGCGGGACACTCCGCTACGGTACAGAGGCTGGCCCGCGCGGGCAAAGCCCGACGCGATTTCAGACGCGGATCAGCCCGGGATCGTGACGGGCGGCCCGCCCTCGCACGTCCACAGCCAGTTATCGAGCAACACGCCCGAATCCAGCTGAGAGTCGGCCAGGTCGAAGATCGTGAAGTAGACGCCGATGGTCTCGCCCGGCACCACCGGGGCGTTGGTGGTCAGCCAGCGCGTCGCAGCGTGTCCTTGCACCGCCGTGCCGTGCAGCTCGGGCGCGGTGCACCCGCCTGCGCACTCCGGATCGTTGAACGTGCCCCCTGGAACATCCTTGAAGTCCAAGAAGCCCGCGTTGAGCGAAATCGGGGAGCCGAACTCGTCGAACGAGATGTTGCCGGTCCAGGCTTCGGACTCCAGCCAGGCCACGTACATGTCGTTGAAGGCGCTCTGGTACCAAGCCGGGTACTCCACCGACAAGAACGCGAAGTCGTACGTGAACCCGAACGTGTTGGCCGGGACTTCGGCCGAAAAAGACATGAACGCGATGTCGTACGCGGATCCGCCCTGCGCGTATTGGACGTCGACCGTGTTCGAGCAGTCGCCCGTGCCCACCAAGGCCGGGTTGTCCGCGCAGGTCTCGGTCGCCGACACCGGCGTGCGGGTCATCGGGGCCGGCAGGTCCGTCTGCCCAGGGCCGAATCCATCGTCGTACTCGGTGCTGATCGTGCCGCCCACGGTGCTGACCCACTGGGAGGCCGCGCCCGAAGACAGGATCACCATCTTCTCCCCCTCACGAGGGGGGAATGCGCCTGCGTTGCCGAACTCCCCTGCGTGCACGTGCAGCTGGTCGGGCCGTCCGCTGAACGGCGAGACCTCGACCTGGGGGCCTCCAGGGCAGTTCAGTCCCATCGCGTGCCAAGGATCGTCGTCCTCGTTGTCACACGAGACCGGGTTGGGGGCTCCGCAAAACGCGCCAACATCCGGAAAGGCTCCGAAGTCGAAGACCACGGGCGGGTCGATCGGAGGTTCGGGGGTCCCGGTGGAGCTCGTGCCCCCCGATGCTCCACCGGTCGTGGACTCCGCCGCGTCGTCCGTGTCGGCCCCTTCCGTCCCGGTGGCCGTCGTCTGGCCCGGCGAGGTCGTGAGCCCCGTGTCCGCGGACTTGTCCTCTCCAGCGGAGTCGCACGCCACCACACCCGCGAGTGCGAGAACCCCAAGCCAAGCCCGTTTCGTCATCATGCAAGACTCCTCGAATCGCGATGTGCGTGTCAAACGGTCACACCGCGGTGACTGCATGTCCCGTCGCGGCTGAAACCTTCAAATTAAAGCGACCGGCGCAGTTCCCGTGGTCGCACAAACGTAGGTTTTTGCAGCCATTTGGGCCATTCTTCCCACATGCAACGACCAGGCCGGCACTGCAAAATCCTCTGCACCCTTGGTCCATCGAGTCAGTCGCCGGAGGTGGTCGGAGCGCTCATCGACGCCGGCATGAACGCCGCCCGGCTGAACTTCTCGCACGGAAGCCACGACGTCCACGCCCGGACGTTCAAAACCGTCCGTCGCGAGGCGAGCCGCCGGAACACGCCGGTCGCGATCTTGGCCGACCTCCAGGGCCCCAAGATCCGCGTCGGGAAAATCCCAGGCGACGGCTTCATGTTGGAGCAAGGCCACAAGCTGGCGATCTGCACCGACCCCGAGGGACCCGTCGAGCAGGCCGGTGACCTGGCAAAGGTCACCACCACCTACGCCAACCTCACCAACGACTGCGAGACCGGGGACCGGATCCTGCTCGACGACGGCAACATCGAGCTGACCGTCGCCAGCTCCGAAGGCAACGTCCTGTTGACCACCGTCGTGCAGGGAGGGCTGCTGTCCTCCAACAAAGGCATCAACATTCCGGGCCGCAGGCTGGCTGTCCCAGCCCTCACCGAACGAGACCGCGTCGACCTCGAATTCGCTCTCGAGCTTGGTGCCGACCTCGTCGCTCTTTCGTTCGTGCGCAACCCCGAGGACCTCGAGTTGGCCCGCGAGGTGATGCGCGCAAAAGGACGCGTCGTGCCCTTGATCGCCAAGGTCGAGAAGCCCGAGGCGGTCGAGCGTCTCGAGGAGATCGTCGAGGCCGCCGATGGCGTCATGGTCGCGCGGGGCGACCTCGGCGTGGAGATGGGTCCGGAGCTGGTCCCCATCATTCAGAAGCGGGCCATCGAGATGTGCAACCGGTCCGGCAAGCTCGTCATCACCGCGACGCAGATGCTCGACTCGATGATCACCAAGCCTCGGCCGACCCGGGCCGAAGCCTCCGACGTCGCCAACGCAGTGCTCGACGGCACCGACTCCGTGATGCTCAGCGGGGAGACGGCCACCGGTGTGCATCCGGTCCTCGTCGTCCGCACCATGGACAAGATCATCCGCAGCACCGAAAGCGCGCCGCGCAACTGGAGCCGCCCCCGCGTCGACCTCCAGCTCGGACACACCACCAACGCGATTGCGCTCGCCGCGGTGACCTCCGCCGAGAGCTGGCCTCAGACCGAAGGCATCTGCTGCGTCACCAAGTCCGGCGGCATGGCGCGACTCGTCTCGGAGTACCGGCCGCGCCTGCCGATCATCGCGTTCACCCCGAACGCGGACACCTACCAAGCGCTCGCGCTGTACTGGGGCGTCACCCCTCTGCTCTTCAGTCCCAGCAGTGACGACGTGGAGTCGATGCTCATCGACATGGATCAGACGATCCTTCGGCGGGAGCTGTTCGCCCCCGGGGCCCGCGTGATCGTGACGTTCGCGCACCCGATCCAACGACGCCTCTCGGTCAACCTGCTGAAGCTCCACGAGGTCGGCAGCGCGCTCGATCCGAAGAACGAACAGACGCCCGACCCCGAGAAGGAATAGAGGTTTGCACGGGGCGCGGACGACCGTGGCTCCGCATTCCGCCCTTTCGTCAGAAAGGGTATTGCCACTGTCGCCCTGGGGTGCTATCAACCGCCTCCCCCCGCGAGGGTGGCGGAATTGGTAGACGCGCCAGACTAAGGATCTGGTGGGATAACTCCTGTGAGGGTTCGAGTCCCTCCCTTCGCACAAACTGAGCCTCGGAAGAGGCTCGCCAAAGGTTCGGAAGAACTAGAGAAAGCCCGCAGGCAGCCGCCTCGCGGGCTTTTTCGTGTTTCCAGGCGCCGCCGGGCCGAAGTGGGGCCGACCCCGGCTTGCAGCCCTGTCCCGGGTCGGACCCGGGCGGTTGCAGATTTTCGGCTACTCTCACCGGGATGGGAGCGCGCCAGCCGACCACGCCCAAAGAGGCCCCGGCGCGCGCGTCGACGGTCGTCGGGTTCTATACGGCGCTGCTGCTTGGCGGCTTCTTCTGGCACGCGATCTCGCAGGACACCAACGACATCTGGCGGCTCGACAGCAGCCAGGGCTGGCTTGCCCTTCTGCTCACCCCTCTTTGGGGCGTGGGGTTCGGGCTCGTGACGGTGCAAGTGTTCCGTGCGCTGGAGCTTCGGATGCGGTGGCTCAGCGAGTTGCACGGCGAGTTCCAGGGGATGTTCGGCCGACCCCAACCCCGAGAGCTCTTCCTGCTTGCTGGCGCGAGCGCGCTCGGAGAGGAGATCCTGTTTCGCGGCGCGATGATGGACGCCTGGGGCCTGTGGGTGAGCTCGGCGGTCTTCGCCTTGCTGCACATTCCAAGGCGGCGCGCCCTGTGGCCGTGGACCATGAGTTCGTTCGTCCTGGGACTCGCGCTCGGGGTCATGACCGAGCTGACCGGGAACCTCGGTGCGGCGGTCGCGGCCCACTTCACCATCAACCTGCTCAACATGGCCTACATCACCCGGAACCGACCCCGGGTTCACGTGGATCGGGTCCAGCCCCCGAGCGGGTAGCCCTCCCGAGCCAGGGCCAGATTCAGGTTTTTTCGCCCCCAGGAGTGCCGCGGCCATAGTGGCGCCATGGTGCTCTCTCGACGCAGCGTGCTTCGGACCCTCGGGACCGGCCTGGCGACGGCCTCCGTATCCACTCTGGGGTGGACCGGAGTCGCCCGTGCCTCGGACCTCGCGCTCTCGGACCGCATCGACCTGCTGTACAGCAACCAGTTCAACTTCAACGCCCGCGGGGAGCCTCAGATCACGGTCGGCCTGATGACAGGCCAGCGCAAGGTCGAGCTCTCTGCACCCGAGGGCTTCGACATCCTGCCCTCGGGCGACGGTGGCACCCGCATCCGCGCGGGCAAGCGCCTGAGCGTCCAGCTCGGCAAGTCCGCTCCCGCCAAACAGACCTACACCCTCGTGCTCGAAGAGCTCGTCGGCAAGCACGCGCTGCGCCCCGATGCCGTGATGGAGCGCTGGAAGAAGAAGGGATTCACGCCCTCGGACGAAGAGGTCGGAACGGTCTTCGGTGTCGAGGGTCGAGTGCTCGACAACCGGCGGATGCTCGTCACCTCGGGTCGGTTCACGTCCGAGCGCGTGGCGCTGGAGCACGCATTCCAGGCCAAGAAGGAGCACGGCGCCGTGGGCAAGCTCCACCCGCGCGTCCACAACCGAGCGCAGGGACGGATGGTCGCCCGAGATGTCGAGCACGACGTCGACGTGACCGCCGAGGGCGTCCTGTGGTTCACCCCGCGAGGCGGCGGTGCCATCACCGTGCATGACGTCCTGTCTGGCACGACGATGGGGACCGGCACGCGCTCGGATCGCAAGTACCTCGGCAGCATCTATGTCGCCATCGATGCCAGCGGCCAACTCTCGGTGGTCAACCTCGTCTCGGAGTCAGACCTTCTCGCCGGTCTCGTCCCGGCCGAGATCTTCGCGAGCGCCCCGATGGAGGCTCTCAAGGCGCAAGCCGTCGCCGCCCGAGGACAGCTGGTGACCAAGGTCGGAACCCGGCACCTCGCCGACCCGTTCCTCGTGTGCTCCGAACAGCACTGCCAAGTCTACAAAGGTCGAGGGCACGAGCATCCGCGCACCACCAAAGCCGTCAAACAAACGATCGGCATCGTGGCGATGCGACCCTCCGAGACGCAGCTGGTCGACACGGTCTACTCCGCCAACAGCGGCGGCCACACCGAGCACAACGACGTTGTCTGGCCCGGCGCCGCCGATGCCCAACTGCGTGGCCGGCCCGATCCCAAACTGGGCAAGAGCTTCAGCGAGGGCATCGACGACGGCAACATCGCCGCATTCCTCCGCAAGCCACCGACGTCGTTCAGTCAGCCTCCGGCCGGGACGGCTCAAACACCGTACCGGTGGACGGCGACGATCGACCCGAGCGCTGTCGCGGGCAACAAGGGCGTCCCCAAGGACCTCGGCGTGCTCAAGACGATGCGGGTGTCCGACCGAGGCAGGAGCGGACGCGCGACCACGCTGGAGCTCGAGGGGAGCAAGCGCTCGGTCACCATTCACGGGGAGCTTCGGATTCGTCGAGCCCTCGGCGGCCTCAAGAGCTCGATGTTCATCATCGGCGAGAAGCGGGACAAGTTCGGCCGCTTCGTCCTCGAGGGCGGCGGTCACGGGCACGGTGTCGGCCTATGCCAACACGGCGCCATGGGCATGGCCCGGGCCGGCAAGGACGTGAAAGAGATCCTCTCCCACTACTACACCGGCTGCCACGTCGTGAAGCTGTGGTGAGTCAGCGTTTGCGGACGCACTGAACCCGCGCCGCAGGCTCGACGACCAGGTACAGGTGCGTCTCGCTCGACTCCGCGTCGACTGCAAACGCATCGTCGTCGTGGGAACCGCGTTCGCGCGACCAGTACGTTCCCGACCGGATCAGCCGGGACCGCCGCAGTCGATTGAGCTGCCGGCGCGAGGGTAAGCGCCAGCCCGGGAGGCCCCCGACGCGTTTGCGGCGACAGACCGCCTTCGCCTCCGCCCAGTCGACCTCTTCGGTGCCCGGGCGAGCGGCGAGCAGCGAATCGAGCGCGCGGATCTTTCCGCTGCGAATCGCCAGGTCGACCCGGAGCGCCTCGGAGTCCGTCGGCGCGGGCGGAACCGTCGAGACGACCGCCGGAGGGGTCGGCACATCCTCCGGGACAGGCTTGGACTCGGGGTCCACCGCGGGCACCGGCTTCACGGCGGCCTGGGGTTTCGCCTCGGCTGCGGGCTTTGCCTCGGGTGCGGGCTTCACCTCGGCGTCGGGCTTCGCCTCGGGTGCGGGATTCACCTCAGCGTCGGGCTTCACCTCAGCGTCGGGCTTCACCTCCGACGCCGGTCTCACCTCGGCTTCGGGCTTCACCTCCGTCGCCGGTTTCACTGCCAGCCCCGCCTTCGTGACCGGGCCGGCCGAGACGGGTCGCTTGCCCTTCGCCTCCGCGGACGACCCCGAGCCGCCCCCCGCAGACGCGGTCGCTCTGCTCCCGCCCGAGGGCGTTGACGCCACCGATGCCGAGCGTTGCCCCGCGTCGTCGGTCGACCCTCCGTTCATCACGAACAACGCAAGGCCGCCCAGTGCGGCAGCCCCAGCGATCGCGAGCAGCCATCCGCCGCGGGACTCCCGGGCTTCGTGGCTTCGCGCCGCCGAGTGGGTGTCGGTCTGCTCGGGCTCGCGCCGGCGCCGACGCGTGTCGGTCGGGGTCAGCTCGGTCTGAATCGCATCAGGAATCGGGACCGAGGCGAGCGGGTCGGCGACCCGAACGCCGGACAGGCTCGTCGACAACGGCCCGAGCTCCTCACTCGAGTCCGGGTCACGCTGGGATGCCGCGATCTCGCGATCATCCCCGGGCGGTTCGACCGGGTCGGGCAGCTCTGGCACCGGGATCGCGACCGGCGTATCGGGGCCTAGGGGTCGGGTCTCGGCCTGGTCGGCCTCGAGCGGCACGGGAACGCCATCGCCGAGAGGACGACGGGGCTCACCGGTCCCGGTCGGTGCTGGTCTCGGGCCGCTCCGACGCGATGAACGGCGCTCGAGCACCGCCTCTGCCGCGACCATTTCCTCGTGAAAGGCACGCGCCAGGTCCTCCGCGTCGTCGCGAACTTGTTGCTCCGCCGCTTCACGGGCCTCTTGCTCCGCGGCTTCACGCGCGGCTTGCTCCGCGGCTTGCTCCGCGGCTTGCTCCGCCGCTTCACGAGCCTGTCGCTCCGAGGCCTCACGTGCAGCTTGCTCCGCGGCCTCACGCGCAGCTTGCTCCGCGGCCTCGCGCGCAGCTTGCTCTGCGGCCTCACGCGCAGCTTGCTCTGCGACTTCGCGCGCCTCTTGCTCCGCGGCTTCACGCGCCAGACCCTCTGCGGCCTCGCGTGCCTCTTGCTCTGCGGCGGCCAAAGCCGCGGACTCAGGCGGGTCGACAGCGTCGTCCTCGTCCTCGTCCTCGTCCTCGTCCTCGTCCGTGACGGGGGCTTGCGGCGTCTCCGGATCGAGCCGGAGCTGACGTTCACCGCCGGGCTCCTCATCGAAGTTGGGGATCGCCCGCGACCCGGCCGAATCTCCAGGCATCACGATGACGTCGCGCTTCGGGACGTGCGATGCCCGGGCCGCCGACGCTTCGACCGATGCCGAAGAGCCACGCGACACGGCTTCCATCGCGGCCTCGATCAGGGGCAGCGCATCGAGCGAGGCTGACCCGTCGACGTCCACGACGAGCAGCTCGTGCAGCGGGCCCTTCCGGGCGGAGAACAAACCGGACAGGCGAAGCACCTGGGTGCGATCGAGTTCGTCCGACTGACACAACACGAACAACGCGGCACCACGGGTCCGGTCGGTGGCGGACGACAGCAGCGTCGCATCGTGTTCGACGCCGGAAATCACCTCCGGCGCGCGACCGCTGCGATTGAGCACGTCGACGAGATGGACGAGGGAAACCTCGTTGTCCTCCGCGCACATCAGCAGCAGCGGTACGTCGGCATGGGCGTCTTCTCGCACGTCGTGAAGCTCCGCGACCCGCAGGCCGCCTGCCCCCGAGTATGCCCGAGAGGCGCATGCGCAGACGAGGTTTTCGCGCAGCGGTTTCGCGGCCAGAGCGGCCCCCGGTCCTGCCGCGAAAGTGGCATAACCAGCGGCATGAGCGAGAATTTGCAGCGGGTGGCGGTGCTGGGTGCCGGAACGATGGGTCATGGGATTGCGCACGTATGTGCCGCAGCCGGCTACACCACGGCCCTTTTCGACGTCTCGGCCGAAGCCGTCGACGCCGGGCTCTCGAAGGTCACCGCGAACCTCGACAAGGGCATCGCGCGAGGAAAAGTCACCGAAGAGCAGAAGTCTCAGACGCTCTCAAACCTGCGCGGAGAGCCGAATTTCGAAGCGGCCGTCGGGGGTGCCAACTTGGTGATCGAAGCGGTCCCCGAGAAACTTCCGCTCAAGCACGAGGTGCTCACCCGGGCCGCAAAGGGGGCCGCAAAGGGGGCGATTTTGGGGACGAACACCAGCTCGCTCTCGATCGAGTCGATCGCTAGTGCTCTCCCCGACCCGAGTCGCGTCATCGGACTGCACTTCTTCAATCCGGTGCACATCATGAAGCTGCTGGAGATCATCGTGGGACCACAGACGGACCCTGAGGTCTATGCGACCGCGGCGGCGTTCGGCGAGCGCATCGGAAAGCAAACGATCAAGATCTCTGACTTCCCCGGGTTCGCGACCAGTCGGCTCGGGTTGGTGATCGGCCTCGAAGCGATCCGCATGGTCGAGCAAGGCGTGGGCAGTCCCGAGGACATCGACAAGGCAATGACGCTGGGCTACGGATTTCCGATGGGGCCGCTGCGGCTGACCGACCTCGTTGGCCTCGACGTCCGGCTGCACATCGCCGAGTACCTGAGCGAGAAGCTCGAGGACGGCGACCACTTCAAGCCGCCGGCGCTGCTTCGCGAGATGGTCTCGGCTGGCAAGCTGGGCAAGAAGTCCGGCCAGGGTTTCTACAGCTGGTAGCTGGAACCCGCGGCGGAAACTACGTCGGGGGTGGGAGACGAATCGGCACCATCAAGGTGCCAGGACCGCCGAGCTCGAGCCCGGATGCAGAGATGGTCCGGGCTCCTTTGTAGACGGAAACCGAGTAGCGCCCCGCGGGTGCGTCGGCGACGGTGAACACGCCCTGCTCATCCGTGGTGCGGACGATCTGCAGCGGCGCATCGGCGGCCGTGCCTTCGGGTTCGCGCTCCAAGAACACCGCGGCGCGCGCCAAAGGGGTGGAGGTCTCCGCCGCAACCACCTGACCGAGCAAGCAGGAGCGTACTTCGACACACCTGGGGCTCACCATCGTGACCCCGCCCAGCGTGCGGACCGGCGCCGTCGTGGCGGGCATCGAAGTGGGTCCGCAGCCTCCCAACGCAAGCGCGGCGAGGATCCCGGAGCGTTGTAGTGCAGTTCGCCAACGATTCATGCGTCCTCGTACGGGCCGGCAGCCCCTGCACCCTGCCAAGGTTCGGGCTCCGGCGCGAGTCTTCTCCCCTCCAACGGCCCTGCGGCTCCGGGCTAACACCCCGCCGGTGCGGCAACCGCGTTGCGCGGCACGGGACCGCGTCGTAGGCTAGCCCTCGAGAATCGGCATGGTTGGAATTCGACGCGCGTTCGCACTTCTTCTGCTCGGGTTCTACGTGACCCAGTTCGCCATGACGGCGTTTCTGGGCCCCGATGAACTCTACGCGGCCTATCTCGGCCTCGCCCTTTGCTACACGCTCGCGTTCGTCGGGGTCGCAGCCGAATGGTTCTGGGCTCGCTGGTTCGCGATCGGCGTCGGGAACTTCGGTTCTCTGCTGATCTTGGTCCTGTTCCAGGTCGGCATGGAGCCGATCATCGCCTTCTTCGGGTTCACCCACCTCGCGGTGTCGGTCTTCCTGTCGGGCGAGGGCATGGCAGCGCGCTACGAGTACTCCGAGGAAGCCGCCGAGCGGTGGAACCTCCAGGAGGAGTCGCTCACGCTGATGCGTCGCGCCGTCAAATCCGCCGGCAGCACCATCCCCATCCTCATCCTCTACACGCTCGGCCCCAGCCCCGAGTTCATGCACTGGGTCGCACTCGGCCTCGGTGGCGCCGGTCTCATCGGTCTGCTCCGGGGCCGCACCTGGGGTGTCCTCGCCCTTGGATCCGCCGGTGCCATCGCTGCGTGCGAGTTCTTCTTGGGCGACCCGTCCGCCGGATACCTGATCCTCTCGCCCTTCGGCTACCCGATGGTCAGCGGCACGGTGGTCAACCTGCTTGCCGCCGGCCTCCTCATCGTCCCCGCGTTCTTCGCCCGCCCGATGCTGCGAACGATGCGAGCGATGCGCGGCGCCTGACGCTTCCGTCTCGACCGCGGCGTCGAGCGGATGACCCAGCGGGTCTCTCCTTTCCAGGAGGGCCCGCTTTTGCGTGGCCGGGACTGTAGACTGCCGGCCATGCGACAGCCCGTCTGGCTCGCACCGATGGTGCTCTGTGCCTGTGCCACGGCACGTCCCGCGTCCGCCAAGCCGGCAGCCCCGGTGCATTACCGCGTCGACTTGAGGGCACCGGCGTCGCAATACATGCACGTCGAGGCCCGCATCCCGAGCCGATCCGCGCGGACCAAGCTTGCCCTCCCCGCCTGGACACCCGGCTCCTACCGGATCCGCGACTTCAGCAAGCATGTGTTTGGGTTCTCCGCGGAGTCCCTGGATGGCAAGACGCTGGAGGTCGAGGCCCTCGACAAACAAACCTGGGAGGTCCGAAACGGGGGCCGTCCCTTCGTTGCGCGATATCGAGTCTACGCGGCGACGCCGAGCGTACGCACGAGCATGCTCGACGACACCCACGCGTCCATCAACGGCGCGAGCGTGTTCGTGTTTGAGCCCGGCAAGCTCCGTCGCCCGCACACAGTGGAGGTCTCCGCACCGGATGGCTGGTCGATTCACACCGCCCTACCGAGTCGGGACGGCAGTTTCACGGCCGACGACTACGACGTCCTGGTCGACAGCCCGATCGAAGTCGGAACGCCGAGTGTCGACCGATTCGAACTCGAGGGCACGAGCTTCGAGTACGTCCTCACCAGTCCCGACGACCTCCAGCTCGACCAGGCCCGCCTCGTCGAAGAGTCCAAGGCGGTCAGCGGCGCGTTCGCAGAGATGATGGGCGGGTTCCCCATGCGGCGCTACGTGTTCCTGATGAACGTGGGCGACGTTGGCGGTGGCGGGCTCGAGCACGCCGACAGCACCATGATGATGATGAGCCGGACCGCGTTCGACAAAGACACCGGCTACGACCGCGCCGCACGGCTGACCGCGCACGAGTTCTTCCACCTGTGGAACGTCAAGAGGATCCACGACGCCGCTCTCGGCCCCTTCGACTACCAGCACGAGAACTACTCGCGGCTGCTGTGGTTCCACGAGGGGTTCACCGAGACGATGGAGAGTCTCGCCATGCGGCGCAGCGGGCTGTGGACTTCGAAGGAGTACCTGGACCACATCGCAAGCACGCTGACCGGGTTCGAGCGCAAGCCCGGCCGCGACGCGATGCCCTTGTCGGAGGTCAGCTTTCGCGCCTGGACCCACGCCTATCAGCCCGAGAACAACCATCGCAACGAGACGGTGAGCTACTACGAGAAGGGCGACGTCGTTGGCGTCGCACTCGACCTGAAGATCCGCCTGGCGAGCCACGGGAAGGGTTCGCTGCCCGGTGTATTCCGCCGCCTGATGACGCGCTTCGGCGACGTCGGCAAAGGCATTACCGCCGCGGACATCGAGCGGGCCGCCTCCGACGAAGCCGGAGTGGACCTCGCGGACTTCTTTGCGCGGCACGTCGACGGCGTCGAGCCGGTGCCGCTGCTCGCCCTGCTCGAGGAGATCGGGGTCGTGGTGAAGGCGAGGTCCGCGTGGTCTCGCTCCGACGGAACCGATGCTCCGCGGGCCGCGAGCAAGCGGGCGTGGGCAGGAATCGAGTTCCAGGGAACGACCGTGCGCAACGTGGTTCCAGGTAGTCCAGCGGAAGCGAGCGCCATCATGCGGGACGACGAGGTCATCGCCGTGCAGGGTCGCAGAGTGAAGGACGAAGCAGCTTTGCGTGCCGCGCTGGGTCGGGTCGGCCCGGGGCACCGCGCCACGCTCACGGCGTTTCGTGGGTCACGGTTGGTCGACCTCGACATCGAACTCCAAGACAACCCGCGCCGCATCGTTACGCTCGAACTCCCCGAGGAGCCCAGCCCGATCCTGCGCGCTTGGCTCGCCCTCGACTGATCCGATCACTCGGGCAGAAACGACGGCGGCGGGATCTGACGCGCTCGCGGGGACACGACGCTCCACACCATCGCGGTCGCAAACCACGTCGAGGGCAGCAGCGCCATGTAGTCCGGCATGAAGCGCAGGAATGCGAACAGGAACCCGGACGCAGACGCGAGCACGAGGAAGACGGCAAGCGCCTTGTTCTTCACCGGACCGAGCTTGGGCTGCGGCAAGTTGGACGCCATCAAGAACGCCCCCAGCAACATGGCTGCCGGCAGGTAGCTCCACGCGCGAAACGAGAACTCGAGCCCACCGAACATGCGTGGGCCGCCGAACTCCGAGGGGGCTCCCAGCACGACGTCCGCGGGCGTGTACTTGAGCAAGACCAACATCCAGATGACGAGCAAGCCGGCAGCGAGCGTGGTGGGAACGCCGAGGAACACGTCCGGCGCGTCGTCACTCTCCGCAACGACGTTGAACTTCGCGAGTCGGAAGACGGTCGCCAACACCCACAGGGCGCACGCGCTCATCAAAAGGACGCGGCCGGTCCCGCCACCGAAGCCGAGCGCAGGGACGCTCGACAGCATGGTGTACACGAGGAACGAAGGGCAGATCCCGAAGTTGATCGCATCGGCGAAGGAGTCCATCTGGACGCCGAACGGGCTGGTGGCACGAAGCGTACGGGCGACGAGGCCGTCCATCCGATCGAGCATGACCGCCCAGATGATCAGCCAGCTGGCATCGACGAACCGACCCTCCGACGTGGCGACCAGCGACAGGAGGCCGAAGATCAACCCGGTCGAGGTGACCAGGTTCGGTGCTAGGTAGCGTAGGAACCGCTGCATCGGCGCGGCCGGAGTATAGGCGCCAAGTCGTCCGCTGGACGCGCGCCGGCCGGGCACCGCGGCTCGTCCTGCAGAAGGAGGCCAATTTCGCAGGCTTGCGGCGTCTCAGCGCAAAGTTAGCTGGTCCAACAACACCTGGCAGCCGCGGTTGACCAGGGCGTACACGTTGCGGAACTCGGCCTCACCACCGCGCACGGGGTCGGGAACGTCGAGATCGGCACCGCGGGCGTGGGGGTTGTCGATCGTACGCAACAACCGAACGCTCGCTTGCCCACCGGGGGCGGCACCGAACGCGGACAGCTTCCGAAACCGCTCCACGTCCGCAAGGTTCGCGCGGTCCATCACGATGATCTGTGCGAACCGCTGGAGGTCATCCGGACGCAGCCCCCGCGAGACGCCGGTGGAGTCCAACGACAAGCCGTGCTCGGCGGCCACGTGAACGCTCCCCGCATGGGGTGCGATGCCATCGGCAGCCCATGTGCCCGCACTATCGATGTCGAATTGGTCGAGAACGCCGCGCTCGCGGGCTCGCTGCACGAACAGGCCGTGCGCGAGGGGGGAGCGACACATGTTCGCGTGGCACACGAACAACACACCGATGCGTGGGGCAACCATCGCTACAGCAACGCTCGGACGTCGGGATCGTCTTTGACGATGTCCCAGGTCTGTCTCTTATACACATCTCCGAGCCCACGAGACCTCTCTACATCTCG
>CAJXVA010000241.1 GCA_913061055.1 uncultured Pseudomonadota bacterium | reverse complement strand
ATCTACACTAGATCGCTCGTCGGCAGCGTCAGATGTGTATAAGAGACAGGACATCCGTCGGCGAGGCGACGGTGGCGACGCCAACGCCAACCCCAGCGGTCAACGCCAGTACAGCACCCACCTTGGCGACCGTCAGGGCGATGGATGAGGTCGCGACGGTCGAGGCTGCTGCCGTGGAGGCCGCTGCGCTCGAGGCTGCCGCCGTAGAGACGGCAGCGGTCGAGGCCGATGCTGTGTTCGCACCCAGGGTTGCCGCGGCCATGCCCAACACTGCCGCTCCGCCGGCCTGTGCCGCGATCTTGGCCCACATGCGTGTTTCCGCGTCTGGCGGAGGAGGTTCGTTGTCCAGCGACTTCGCCGCAGACACGAGTTCGTCGAGTTGCGTCATCCCGCAGCCATCCTTTTTCGTCCCTCTCGTTGCGACCGGACCCGCAGTCGCTCGGTTGCCCGCTCCAGGTGTTCTCGCGCCCGGCGAAGTCTGGAGTAGACGGTGTTGATACCGGCCCCGGTGGCCTCGGCGACCTCGGCGGGAGACAGTCCCTCGAGCTCGGCCATTACAAAAACGACGCGCTGCTCGTCCGGCAGCTCGGCGAGGAGTTCGTTGAGAAGTTGCGCGGCCTGGACCCGCTCCGCGTAGGCCTCCGGTCCCGTTGGGCTCTCCGCTGGAGTCTGGGCGGCACGGGCTTCTTTCGCCCGGCGTCGGTGGTCCTCTTGGGCGACCCGAAACGCGATACCGTACAGCCAGGTTCGAACCGAGGATCGCCCCTCAAACGCGGCGAGTTGGCGGCCCACGACGATGAACACGTCCTGCACAACGTCTTCGATGCGTGGGTCGGGAGTCCCCATTTTTCGAACCGACCGCCATACGAACCGCCAATGCGCCTCGTAGACACCGCGAAGCGTCAGAGTCTCAGCCACCGGTCGCCTCCCACAGCCGGACCTGAATCCCCACCGTCACGCGGGCCGCAAGGGGGCCTTGCGTGACGGCGCCTTGAACTCCCTCCACCACAAATCGCGGCCGATACAGGCCGACGAGCATCGCCGGCTCGAGCCACAGCCCGAATCTGTCGGTCGCCCACCAGCCGAGGCCCGTGGCGACGACGGCGTCCACACCGAGCCTGCTTGCGGCCTGGACCCGGTCCACCGAGACGCCGCGCGCCCGAACCACGCCAAGCCCCACGCCGCCGCATCCGAAGAGCTCGACCGACCCCCGGCGGAACGAAGGACATGCCCGAGCCTCGACGCCCACCGACATCACAGATGCCGCGGCGTCGCCCTCCCCCAGCGAGATCGGGGACCACCCCGAGAACGTTCCGCCCAGCTCCAACCGGACACTCCTCAACGAGAGCGACCCGGCGAGCCCAGCGGCACCGCCTGGTTGCGGGTATGCGGCCACAACAACCCCCCCAGTGGCCCGCAGATCGAACGCGCGCTTCGGCGCAGGCCGGGGCGCGGCGGACTCGGGCTGTGGGTCGGGTTGCGGCTGTGGCTGTGGCTCTGGTTCCGGCTCTGGTTCCGGCGGTCCCCCCACCATGGCAGCGGGGTCGACCGCCATCGCGACGTACAGCGCGGCAGAGTCGACGAGCGGTTCACAACGGGGCGCCGACAAACGTCGTTGAGTCGAGCCATCCGCGGTCTCGACGACCAACGTGAGCCCAAATCCGTCCGCGGTTTCCTGGATGCGTCCATCGACGCGCACGACCGACCAATCAGGGTCGGCGCCGCCGAGTAGCCGGCGCACCTCGCCCTGAAGCGATGCCTGCGAAGGGCATGCAGTAGGCACGTCCCATCGCACCGCGTCGGCGTCACCCGCCGCGGGCTGCATCAACATCCAACCGGCCATCCAAGCTCCGTGCGTGCCTGCACCCTCCTGTCGACCAGGGTAGCGCGTCTGGGGCGGGGTCTCACGCCAACAACTCGGGGATCACGCCCGGGGCGAAGCCGCCCAGTCCAAACTCATCGATGGGAGCACCGCCAGCGTCGGTGACGCAGGCCATCTGCAGCAGGGAGTTGAGCACCCGGTTGACGTTCTCTCCCGAGCCATCGAAGTGGTACTGGCGCCGCCCAGGACCGCTGCCACCGGCGATCAAGAAGCACAGGTCGAAGGCTCCGTGGCCATCGCCTTCCCCCAGATCCGAGCCCAGGACGCACAAGCTGTTGTCGAGGACCGTCTGGCCGTCCGCGCCCTCCACAATGGAGTCGAGTTCGGCGCACAGCTGCGCGAACTTCTCGACGAAGAACCGTAGACCTGTCACGCGGACCTCACCGTCCTTCTCCCAACCGTCGGAGGCGTGCACGACCGGGTGGTGCCAGTCCTGGACCGTTGCGACGGCGTCATCGACGAGCGGAATACCGAAGAAGGGGTTCTGTTGCTGGAAGAACTCGAGCCGACCCACCGGCGCGACGCCGCACGCCATCGCGTGCGCCATCAACCGGATCTGAATGTCCGCGTAGTCCCCCATCGACCAGTCTGTGTACGCCTCCGGATCCTCCGAGGGGGCGTCCGGGATGGTGCACGCAAGCGGTGGCGGCATGTCGAGCTCGATGTCGCGGATCTTGTCCGCGTGATCATCGAGTACGGCACGGTCGGCGGAGGAGAGCCCCTGGCGCAGATCGACGAAGCTGTCGCGGACCGCATCCAACACGCTCTTGCGGCGCCGCTGCAGCGTCAACAGCGACTCATCCACCTCGCCGTCGGGCATCACCCCGGAGAAGAGGCTGGCGAACGCGAGGCCGGGGTTTGCCTGGAGCGTGACCGGGTTCTCCGGTGCCTCATAGAAGAACTCGCTGTCGACGTTGTCGGCGAGCTGTCGACCCGCAACACCGAGGTCCACGGAGGGGCGCAGGTGAGAACCGTCGCTGAGGAACTCACCGATCACATGGTCAACCGACGGACCGTTGGCGGTCCGCTGGTTGCCATCGGGCGACTGCTCGACCACGTTGTCGATGTGGTTCTCGCCACTGGCCCCGAACGCGTGTCGCATCAGGGTGCCGGTGAAGACGGATTCCTTCTTTCCAGGATGGCCGTACACGTAGCCTGACCCGCCGACATTGAGGACGGCGTTGGGGCAGCTGCTGACCACGAGCGTCCGGTCCTTGAAGGGCTCCATCGACGTGGTGATCGGTCCGAAGTCGAAGTTCGATCCGGTCGCGGTGGGACGGAAGAACGGAACATGAGTCCCCATGGGGTAGGCCATGGTGATGACGCGGCGAGGACCGTTCGGGTCCCCAGCTGCGCGCGCCTCCTCGGCGGCAAACCTGGACAACATCGGCAGGCCCACCGTCAGGCCGCACGCCCCTTGCAGGAATCTTCGTCGTCTCATTCCCCACCTCCATCCCCGGTGTTGCGGAACCGGAACCCGTCCGAGACCGCGATTGCGACCATGAGCTCTCGAACGTCCCCCTCACTCGAGGAGAACGCGGTCCGAATCTCGTCGAGCGAGCACGTGTCTGCGTCGGTCTCGCGGCGCCCCATGGCGTAGCGAAACCAGTGGGTCGCGTAGCAGTCCTGCGCCAGCTCAGACTCCGCCAGCGCCACGACCAGCTCGGAGGCGTTGGCAAACGACCCGGCGAACACGGCGATGTCGATGTCGACGGTGGTGTCGATGTCCGCCCCATTTTCCTGGAGTCGATGCGCACCCACCCAGTCGTACGCCTCGAACGGGAACCCAAACGGATTGAGGCCCACGTGGCACCCGGCGCAAGACGGCTCGATCATCAGAGGCTCCAGCCGTTGCCGCGCGGTGGGCAGGTCGCCGTAGTCCCCGAGCGTGCCCTCGATGTCGACGTCTCCAGGAAACGCCGGAACCGGAAGACACAGCACGTGTTGGCGGACGAAGGCCCCCCGCTCGACCAGCGAGGTCGAATCGCTGTGGGCCGCAGATGCCATCGCCGCAGCCGTGGTCAGCAACCCCCGGCGCGGCGAGGCCGTGGGCTCCCCTGCGTTGTAGATCGCGTTGAGGCGTCCATCGCTCGGGAAGGACTCTGTCGTGAGCAGCGTACGAAACGACCCGTCGGTCTCATCGATGAACCACTGTCCGAACGCCCGCAGCTCTTCCGACATCGCCGCGCTGGTCTCGTCGTCCCACAACGGATGGTTGCGCTCGGCTCCATCCAGCGAGAATCCGCGCAGCCACTCGTGGTGGAACGTCGTCATCGCGTTGGAGACGTCGGAGGACAGGGAGAGTCTTCGCGCCTGCTCCTCCACGCCCTCGCGGGTCAGCAGCCGACCATCCAATGCCGCCGCGACCAGTTCGTCGTCGGGAAGCCCGCCGGAGAACAACAGCGCCAACCGGGTCGCGACCTCGTGCCCGGACAGGGCCACCACGACGGGATCGTCGGTCGGCAGACCCGGCTCGGTCACGTACAGCAACGCGGGCGCTTGCAGGAAAAACTGCAGCACGGCCGCGAGCGCTTCCTCGACCCCATCCTCGTCCCGCACGCCAGCGTAGAGGTCCAAAACCAGGGCCCGCTCGGCCTCGGTCGGCGGCCGGCGGAACGCTCGCGTCGCGAAGTCATCGACAAACGCCGGCATGCATCCGTCAACAACGTCGGCGGACAACCCCTCGGACGCGCACGGAATGAGCATGGGGGCGAGCGTGGCCAGGTCCTCGCGAAACAGGGTCGCGATCGCCTCCGCGTTGTCCTCGATCTGAATCGACTCCGCGGTGGATACCGTGTTCGCGCTCGCAAACGTCGTGAAGTTGTCGTTGATGCGGGTCTGCGGGAATGCGTCGATTTCGCGCGCCGCAGCAGCGAGTGGCGCAGGCAGCAGACCCCCGACGACCTCCCAGTACTGCGCCGCCGACAGGCGCCGGAGCGGCTGCGCTCCCACCGTGTCGCACGTCAGCGAGGGCGGCATCGGGGTGTCCCCCGTGCCCTCCCCGGACTCGGTCTCGGAGGTTCCACTGGGCCCATCCGTGTCCGAGGCACCCTCGCCGCTCCCGGATTCCAGCGCTACGCCCTCGTAGCAGCCGGCGACCACAAGCGCGAGACTGCACAGTGCCCAGGCCCCGCTCCCGCTCCGTACCCCTCGCATGATGGTGGGTGGCGCCCAGACCTCGGATCCATCCCCCGAATTGTAGAAGTGCCGAGCCGGTAGTCCGCATCACCAGCGACGCCCCTGCACGGCCCTGAGCGCACATTTCCCGACGCGCAGCACTCCCGGGTCCCCCGCAACTCAGAGGTCGACGTCGCACCCGATCGGGGCGGTCGCCACGACGATGTCGTCGATGCCAAACCCGGTGTCCCCGGAGTGCGTCGGGGACCCGATGCCACCGATGTGGATGTTGACCACGCCTTCGAACGGCACCGTGTCGATCCCCGGGCCGTTGCCCAACACCGGGACATCGTCGACCCGCACCTCGACCTCGCCCTGCCCCTGCGAGACCTGGACCCGGAGCTCCACACACGACCACGCGCCGGGCGTGAGGAGATCATTGCCGATCACGTTCGACTCGGGGCTCAACAGGTTGACGAACATCAACCCCGCCTGGGGCCGCAAGTCGAGCGAGAACCGCTCGGTCCCGGCATTCGTGGATCCGAAGATCTCGAACAGGATCGCCCACACCTCGACGGTGTCAGCGGAAGGCAGCCACACGAACGCTCGAATCGCCAGCAAGCCCTCGTCGATCGGAGGATCGAGCTCGAGCTGCAGCTGCTCTCGCCCATCGGGGCCAACCTTCACCCAGCCGGCACCAAGCCCGGAGTTGAGGGGGTCTGCGGATCGCATGATGGACCCCCCACTCCACGCAGCGGCGAACGCATCCTCTTCGAAGCCCTCGCAGACCAGGACGCTCGGATCGTCACATGCCAGGGGAGTCGCCTCGCATCCGGACAGGCCGCACACCTCGCCAGGCTCGCAACGGTCATCGCGGAACGAGAGCACGCACTCCCCCTGCTGACACTCCGCCTGTTGGCAGTCGAAGAAGGTGAGGCACTCCGGGTCGCAGCCGGGGGCAGCTGCGGTGCTGCCGGAGTCCTCGGTGGTGTCCGCGATGTCCGTGGTGCCCGTGGTGCCTGTGGTGCCCGGGGTGGCCGTGCTCACGTCCCCGGAACCCGCACCCGCCTGGTCCACGGCACCAATCGTCGCTGCCGGCCCAATACAGCCGCCCAGCGACGCGAGCATGAACACGCTGAGGCCCACTCCCCTTGCCACGCGTCGAGCGTATCACCACGGTCGAGGCCACACCGGATGACCTCGACGCGGCGGCGCTCGAGGGTTCGGGCGCGGGTCGCTAGTGTCGTGGAACACGACACTAGTGCCGCTCGACGATCGCCCCGGCGCCCTGCGCGAGCAGGTCTTCGGCGATGGCCGTTCCCAAGGCGCCGGCCTCGGCCCGTGGACCCTCGCGCGCGGCCTCGTAGCAAGGCTCTCCACTCGGATCGACGACCATGCCGCGAACGCTCACCGTGTCTGCGCGAAGCGTCGCGTAACACGCCAGCGGGACGGTGCAGCTCGCTTCGAGCCGCACCAGGAACCCTCGCTCCGCCGCGGCGCGAACCGTGGTGTCGGCATCGACGAGTGCGGTCAACAGCTCACGAACACGCGAGTCCTCGGACCGACACTGCAGCGCGAGGATCCCCTGGGCGGGGGCCGGCAAGAACGTGTCCTCGTCCAACACCTCGCTGATGCGGTCCCCCATCCCCAGACGCCGAAGGCCGGCAGCTGCCAGGATCACGACGTCGACGTCTCCCTTGTCCACCAGACCCACGCGCGTCGGCACATTGCCGCGAATGGGGACCACTTCGACGTTCGGGTTGATGCGGCGGACGAGCGCACCGCGGCGAAGCGAACCCGTACCAACCCGGGTCCCAGCGGGAAGCTCCGCCAACGCGACGGTCTCTCCGGCGCGGCCGACGAGCGCGTCTCGAGGGTCCTCCCGCTTGGGTGTGCAGGCGATTTCGAGCCCAGCGGGTCCCAGCGCTGGCATGTCTTTCATGCTGTGCACCGCCAGGTCCACGCTGCCATCGAGCAGCTTGGCCTCGATGCTCTTCACGAACAGGCCCTTGCCGCCGATCTCATGGAGCGGACGGTCCTGAACCTGATCGCCCTTGGTGCTGATGACGTTCAGGTCGATCTGAAGCGCGTCGCCCCAGTGCGCGCGCAGTCGGTCGCGCACGTGGTTGCTCTGCCACAGGGCGAGCGCGGATCCACGGGTGCCAATTTGAACGGGTGAAGCGAGAAGTTCGTCGCGGTTCATGAGGGCTCGGGTCGTGGCTTGGCGGCCGGAGCATCGCCATCTGCCGTCTTCGAAGATTGAGCGCGGGCGCGCGGATCGGGCTCGTCCAGCGCGAAGAGGACCGAGAGAGATTCGGCCAGCTGCGCGCCATCGAGCCCCTTCACAGGGCCGTTCGCGCCCTGACGGACCGCCGACATCGGCGAGTGAAGGAGCTTCTGGGCGATCGACTGACCCAGCTTCAGCAAGACCTTCTGCTGTGCGGGGCTGAGATCGGGAAGCCTGGTGAGTGCACGGGCGACCTCGGCGTCGACAATGCTGCGGGCTCGACCCTGCAGGGTGCCGATCAGCGGGCCGACCGCCCGAGAGCGCATCCACTGCACGAACCCGTCGACCTCCTCGTCGACGAGGGCCTCAGCCCGTCTCGCCTCGCCCTGACGGGATCGCAGGTTGTCGTGAACGATGCTCTGCAGGTCGTCGACGTTGTAGAGGAAGACGTGGCTGGCACGGGAGACGTCTGAGGCGACGTCTCGCGGCACGGCGATGTCGACCAAGAACAACGGGCGCTGCCGGCGTTTCTTCATCACCGGTTTGAGGGTCGACCTGTCGATGATCGGAAGCTTGGATCCGGTGCTGCTGATGACAACATCCGCGCGCACGAGTTCGGCTTCCAGCCGGTCCCACGGCTCGAAGCGGCCCTCGACCTCACGCGCCAGCGCCTCCCCCCGTTCGACCGAGCGGTTGACCACAACGATTTCGGGGACCCCGGCCGCCTTGAGGTGAACGGCCGCTGCTTGGGCCATTTCGCCGGCCCCAACCACGAGGACTGCGGAGTCGGTCAGGTCACCGAAGATGCTGGTCGCCAAGTCGACGGCCACCGACGGCACGCTCGCGCCGCCACGCGCAATCTCGGTCTCGGTGCGAACCCGCTTCGCACCCTTGAACGCGAGCGAAAGACAACGGTCGAGCACCGGACCCACGCGCCCGTGGTCCTTGGCGTGCTGGTACCCAGCCTTCACCTGGCCCAGGATCTGCGGCTCTCCGATGACGATCGACTCGAGGCTCGAGGCGACGCGGAAGATGTGCCGGGCGGCATCGAAGGACTCCCGTACGAACGCGGCGGTCCGAAGGTCGCCGATCGGGACGTTCTTGCAGCGCGCGAGCACGTCGAGGGCCGCAGCACCGCTGGTCTTGGCATCGTCAGAGACGCCGTAGATCTCGACCCGGTTGCACGTCGAGACGACCATGGCCTCGCGGAGATTCGCGTCGTGCTCGAGTGCATCGAGCAACAGTGCGCGCTCATCCTCCGAGACGGCCAACCGCTCGCGCAGCTCGACCGCCGCGCCATTGTGGTTGATGCCCAACGCGACGAGTTCGGTCACGATGCGTTGACTCCGTACCAGATGACGATGCCCAGAATCGCGGCGAACGCGACGAGCGTGAGCATCGCAGCGCGGCGACCTCGGGTCCCGCGTGCCGCACGTGCGATCAGCAGACCGACGGACGCGACCCAGGCGACCCCTGCGGCCGCCAGCTCGAATGCCCGCCCCTCGAGCGAATCGGGTCCGCCCAACTCCAAGATCCACAGGACGCCGGTGACGATCGCGAGCGTGAACACCGGTGTGACCACCAGCACCAAGCGGTGATGGAGGCGGTCGAGGCCGGTGAGGGACATGCCACCGCGCCCGGGACGGAACACCTTGTTGCGAAGCCGACGCTCGGCCAGGAGATACAAAGACGCAACCCCAGCGGCCAGGGCAAACCCGGCAAGCCCAAGCGAGGCCAACCCCACGTGTGCGGATGCGAGACCCTTGGCGCCGGGGACCACGCCCTCGCCAAGACCACTAAACACGACCCCGAGCACCAGCCCGATGAGTCCCAGGGGCGCGAGGACGGCGCCAAGTGGAACCAACCGACCGCGCCGCGAGAGCGGGAGGTAGCAGCCGACGGCGATCATGGTGCCGAAGCTTGTCGCGAGGAAGATGTTCTTGAACGGGTGATCGCCCTCCACACACTGGGCACCGATCGCGCCCACGTGCAGTGCGCCCGCGACCGCCAGTGCGAGCCGCCCCCAGCGCTGGGGACCCCCGTCACGGCTGTGGTCTTCGCTGCGCTCCGCCCCGTAGGCGAACGTCGCCGCACCGTAGGCGAGCGCGGACAGAATGAACAAGACGAGCGTCATCGCGGACCCCTTGAGCGTATCTCACAACCTCGACTCACGGCTGAACAGGTACGCCTGAGACTTTAGGTCAGCCCGCCTCCGGCTGCACGACAGCCGCAGGAGCCACGCAGGCGGCCAAGGCGCAATCGGGTTTCTAGAGTTCGAGGGGGAACACCGTCGCGATGGCCCACCCCGCCTCGGGGTCGATCAGCGTGTAACTCAGACCGAAGGACGGCAGTTCGTGGCCGTCTTCGGTTGAAAATGTCCACTGGACATCTGCGCGCGTGATCCGTGGGGCGAGCCGGCGGGCGGCGAGGACGTCGAAGCTCGCCTCCCCGACCTTCAGCTCGCGGTGGCGGGCGAACTGGCGTTCGAAGCGAGCCCGCAGTTCCGCTTCGGTCTGCAACGCGATGACCTCGGGGCCGGAGGCGACGAGGCATGGGCGATGGACGAGCTTGATCACCGCGTCGACGTCGTACGCCGCGAAGGCCTTGGAGTAGCGATCGAAGAACGCGTGCAGGGTGGTGGCCACGCCCCACGGTACCAGGACGAACGCCGGCATCAAGCCTGCGTGGGCAGCCAAGTGTCAGTCGTAGAACGCCGCGAATTGATCGAAAGCGTGCGCCCAAACACGAGGGTCGATCTCGAGTTCGGTGACGTGGTTGAGAAAGTACTCAGCCGTCTCCCAGGCACTGACCGTGACGCCGAGCAACGAGCGATCTCGTAGGTGTGGCAACAACTCTGAGAGCTGCTTGCGGTTGAGCGCGCCGGTGAAGCCGGCATTGCGGACCCACATGACGCCGGCCGACGACTGCGCTTGGACCTTCGGCCACAGCTCCGCCACGCGTCGCTGCGTGTCCGGATCCACCGAAGGCCTCCGCGCACCGGGAATGATCACGTACAGAACCCGAGGCCCGTACTCCTGCATGAGGGAGGTCGTCGCGCGGAACAGGGCGTCGAGCGATGCGGCCTCCATCGGCTTGCGCGTACGGAGCAAGGCGACCTGATCGATCACGCCGACCGCAAAAGCATCGGTTTCCTCGACCACGTCCACCACGGGGCCGTCCCCCACGAACAGCTCGTCCACAACCACGGACTGCGGAGCATACCGGCAAACGGTCGCGGGGCTGAAATGGGTGTCCCGAAACGGGTACGAACCGGCCGCGCTGCCGGTTCGCGCCCAACCTCGAACGGTATTGAGGAACGACGTTCCCGGAGCGAGTCCGTCAACGGAGCCCTCGCGTGTGCACCTGAATCGCCCACCAAAACACCGGCGCGGACCGGGAGCCTCCCCGGGCTCGGTCGGGACCCAGCCAATCCAGCGTTCCCCCAGCGGACGTTGCGAGCGATTTCGAGGCGCTCCCCGTCCTGCCTTGTGAGGACAGGTCGCCGACACGAACGCTCGGCGCTCGAATCCGTGGCCCAAAGAAAAAGCGCCCCCCGGGCAAGTGCCACGGGAGACGCGATCAACGGAAGCGTCGGAGCTAGAAGCGGAAGCTCGCGCCGACACCCTGGGTGTCACGGGTCACAATCGGCGCGACCTTGACGTCGGCGACGGCGCGCAGCCCCTTCTCCTGCTTGAGGAAGCCCTTCGCGTCGCGACGGTCCTGCCAGATGATGATGGCGAGTACGCCACCGAGCACTGCGGTCCCACCGAGGAACGCATCTCCGAAGACGGCGCGGCGCCGCATGGTGCTGCCGGTCGAGCTGACCTCGGTCGCGAGCACGACGTACTGACCGTCGTTGGCCAGGCTCGCATCGGTCGAGGGGTCGCCACCGAGCTCATTGGTGTACGCGTCGACAGCGTCCACCGCGTCTTTGTAGGGACCGCGAGCCGCGAGCGCTGCGCTATAGAAGGCGATCGTTCCGATCGCGGCGCCGCTGGTCAGCGCCAGCGCCACCCAAGCACGGGGCTGCCAGTACCCCCAGAACGGTCCGCGCTGGCACTTGGGGCTGAGGTCCTTGGGGTCGTCCCGGCTCTCCCGCTTCTTGCGCTTGCCCTCGCGGCAGAAGTCCTTGAAGTCGGCCTTGAGGTCGACCTCGACGTCCTCGAGGTTCGCGGCGACACCGGCGGCGACCTCTTCGGCGGCCTTCTCCGCGTCGGCGATCGCTTGCTCCTCGGCGGCGATCTCCTCGGGCGTCTTCTCGGGCTCGTCGAGCGTCGCAATGACGTTGAGCTCGTCCTGCGTGGCGGCCTCGGGCGGCTCGCGGTGCTCATCAAGCGCCCGCCCCATGGCGCCACCGAGGACGATGGGGAGGATCAGGTCACCGACGCCGAGCATCGGGCGAAGCGTCTTGATGCGCTTGTTGTCGGCAACCGCGTAGACGACGATCTCAGCCTGCTTCTGCGGACCGGGGTCGACGCTACCAAACACGATGAAGTCGGCTGCGGTCTTGGGGCTGTTGTTGAGCCACTTGCCGAGCGCCTCCAGGCAGCCGTCGCTGCTCGGGTCGTCCTTGCACTTGATGCGCTTGGCCGCGTCCGCGACGTCGAGGGCAACCGTGGTGACGGTGTAGCCAGCTTCGGTCAGGGCGGTCTGGGTATCGACGCGCAGCTCGGTCGATTTTGCGTCACCGGTGAAGCGCATCAACGCGACGGTCTTGCCGTCCGTGGACGGAGCGTCCTTGGCGGGCGCGACCACGAGGCTGAGCGCCTCTGCGGCCGAAGCCGGAGCAGCGGGAAGCGCAGCCACGCCAACCGCCGCGGTGACGGCGATGCTGAGGATGCGGGACGCGAACGGGGCTGAGGTCTTGGCGGACATCACGGAAACGTGGTTTCGAGAACAGGTGCGCGGTCCGCTCCGGTCTCTTGGGCCGCGGCATGATAGCGGCCCCCTCCACCCCACTCAAGCGCCGCGTTGGCGAGCCGTAGAGGCCGCCTCCGCAGCAAATCAGGGGTCGGAGAACGGCAGACGCCACAGCGCACTGTACGGACGGGTCCGGTCCAAGCGCGCTGCTCTGAGGCTCCTCGCACTCGCCATCAACGTCGAACCCGGGCCCGACTTACGCATCGGCCCGCAAGAACAACACCCGACGTGGATGCGCGAGGCCTCACGCCGGGAGGATCACCTCGAGCGATCACCGCTGGGGCGGTGGCAGCAGGAACACCAAGCCACTGAGGGAGACCAGCGCCCCGAGGCCGGCGACGAGGAGCACGTATCCGCTGTCCGGGTGCGTCGCGCCCTGCGTCGAGGATATCCACAGCCCACTCGAGAGGATCGTCGAGCCCACCAGCAGTACGCCTCGCAACGGACTCCGACTCCGCGCCCAGGCCAGCCCGCTGTGCAGCACAACCGTGAGCCCGATCGCGCCCGGCACCAGCGTCGCGCCCCCAAGCGTCTTGCGGCTCCAGATGAACGAGGCGGCGGTGGCCGCGATCGCGAGGACGGCCAGGGGGACCCGCGCCCGCTCCGGGACCGGCTGCAACGGCGGCGCGTGCTCGGCGATCGAGACCCCTGCCCGGGCGACGATGGCCAAGGCTCCCCCGCCGAGTATCCCCACGAGCATCGCGGCGATGCCGTGTTCAGCTTCGAAGACGTCGAGCCCACGAGCTCTCGAGAGGACATCGGCGGCCCCGACAATCCACCGCTCGAGCGGCTGTCCTGCGTTGGGGGCGAGGTCGGGGACGATCCACCCCGAGTGCGCGACCGAGGCCGCGACGGCTGCGGTCGCGACGACCAGGGCCGCTGCGGTCCAGGTCGTCCCGGCCCCCGCGGCTCGCGCCCGGATCTCTGGCATGCCAGCCAACACCAGCAGGGCTGGAATCCACGCGACCCACCGCGCAGCGCTGCCCGCTTCCCAGAAGGCGATGCCGCCAACCCCCGGTGTGGTCTCGAACGCGAGCACCAAGCCGGCGGTCAACGCTGCCACGGCAACCGCCGCGGTGAAGCGAGGCGCGCCGCGCTCGAGCAGCGTCCGTCCTCGAGGGATGAACAGCACCAGAAGGCCCAGGCCAAGCCACGCGAGCGCACCGCTGCGTCGCTCGGATCGAACCACGGCCGGATGCGACCGTGTCTGTGCGCTCGAAGGCGCGAGTCCCACCCGGGGCTGGCCTCGGCCTTCGGTGTACCCCGGCCAACGACCGGTGACCCCGAGGCCGGCACTCGCCTCGGACGCGTACTTGTTCGGACACATCCGACTGAGCAGCTTGTCGGGTTCGGGGCCGCCGGGTTCGTCGCGCTTGCCGGGACAGACGAACTCGACCCGGGAGTGTTGTCCCCAACTTCCAGAGCGGACGATCACGCGTGGTTGGGTCTCGGCGCCCGGCGAAACCCCAAGGGTCTCCTGGACCGCGGGCAGCGTGACGGCCTCCACGGTGGCATTTGCATACGCCGCATGAGCCCGCGCGGGACCGCCTTCGAAGTGCACCGTCGCGATGTCGTGCAGCGCCCGCTCCAACGCGTCGGCAAACGTCTCGGGGTTGTAGCCCCGCCCGTCTTCGGGCTCGACGTAGTCGTTGATCGGGACGTCGAACGGCCCGTAGCCATCGAGGCTGATCGCGGTCATCTGAAACGGGTGAATCCCGTGGATCGGTCCGCTGTGCTGTCTCTTATACACATCTGACGCTGCCGACGAGCGATCTAGTGTAGATC
>CAJXVA010000240.1 GCA_913061055.1 uncultured Pseudomonadota bacterium | reverse complement strand
AGCCGGAATGGGGCGATGACGCCACCGATCTTTCGGTAGATTGGTGGTGCGCCCCCATGCGGCTCGTCACCAATCCCGGGACCAACATGTCCCCCAGTGTCATCGCGGAGCACAACATCGAGGTGCTGCCCCAGCACATCGTGGTGGACGACGTCCATCACGACACTCGGGCTGGCGTGGTGCAGGAGACCGTCGATCAGTGGGTCGCCCAGGCCAAGGTCCACCCCTACGTGCTCGGTACGTCGGCGGCGCAGTTTGCTGGTCACCTGAGTCGTTTGGGTGCCGAAGACCCGGAGCTGCTCGTGATCATGTCCTCGCGCAAGATCATCCAGTCGTTCACCGCGTGCACCACGGCAAGCAAGACGCTCGCGCAGCATCCCAAGTGGAAGCACCTACAGATTCGGATCGTCGACACCGGAACGACGGACGTTGGTGCGGGGCTGGCGGCCACGTACGCGGCGGAGGCGATCGCCGCGGGGCTGAGCTTGGATGAGGTCTTCCACCTGTGCGAGCAGTTCTCTGCGGCGACGCGCGTGGCGATCGCGATCCAAGAGATGGACAACTTGGTCAAAGGCGGTCGCGCCAGCTTTCTGAAAATGTGGGCCGCAAAGTTCTTGGGTGTGCGGCCGATCGTCGCATTCGCCGATGGTCAACTCGAGCCAGCACGCCGCTACAAGGTCAAGTCCGACCCGGTCGCGGCGTTGCGGGACTGGGTGCTCGAAGAGGTCGAGCCGTCCGCCGGCGGTCGAGTCTGGGTCGCGGCATCCCATGGCGGGGTCCCGGAGCAGGCCGAGGCGCTCGTGGTCGACCTCGAGTCCCGGCTCGATGTTCGCCGACGCCTGGTCGCTCCGACGGTGCCCAGCATCCACCTCCACGGTGGACCGGGGAGCATCATGGTCGCGGTCACGGACGTGGAGCGCCTGGACTGGATCCCTGGCGAGCCTACCGAGCGAGCAAGTACTGGACGCTGAATAGCTTGTCGTCGTCGGTCCAAACGCGGTCGACGTCGAAGCCCGCCTGCTGTGCGAGCGAGGCAAACGCTTCGAGCGTGTACTTGTGGGAGTCCTCGGTGTGGATCCACTCCCCTTCGAGGAAGGTGAAGCGTTTGCCGCCAAGGTTTACAGCCGTGGGGCGACGCGCGTACAGCCGCATCTCGATCGCGCTGCGCTCCTGCACCCAAACGGCGCGGTGCCGGAAGGCGTCGAGGTCGAAGTCGGCCCCGAGCTCGGCGTTGGCTCGCCGGAGCATGTTGAGGTTGAACTTCGCCGTAACCCCCTGCGCGTCGTTGTAGGCGGCCTCGAGGGTCTGCGTAACCTTGACGAGGTCGACCCCGATCAGGGCACAGCCGCCGCTTCCGACCTCATCGCGCATCTGCCGAAGCAGCTTGGTCGCGAACTCGGGGCGGAAGTTCCCGATCGTGGAGCCGGGGAAGTACAGCGCGCGACGTTGGGCGGGCTTGCTCGGCTTCGGAACCTCGAAGGGTTCGGTGAAGTCGGCACACACGGGCAGCACCTCGAGGTCGCCGAACTCTGCCTGTAGCGCCTCGGCCGAGGTCATCAAGAACTCCCGGGAGATTTCCACCGGCACATAACCCACGGGGCGCTCGAGCGCCGACAACAGCCCGCGGGTCTTGAGCCCCGTGCCGCTGCCGTACTCGATGACCAACGCTTCGGGGCCGATCGCGGCGGCCATCTCGGGCAGCGAAGCTGCCATGATCGCGAGCTCTGTGCGCGTGGGGTAGTACTCGGGAACGCGGCAAATCTCGTCGAACAAGGCCGATCCGGGCTCGTCGTAGAAGAACGCCGAGGGCATGGTTTTCTGCGAGTTGGACAGGCCGCGGGCCACCTGCGCCGTCATGTCTGCGGCGGTGGGCTCCAGATTGGTGAGTTCCAAGGAGGGGGCGGAGTCGGTCATGGGTCTCTCGCGAGCTGGATGCCTGAGAACTGCCAGCGATCGTGGGGATGAAAGAAGTTCCGGTAGGTCGTCCGCCCGTGTCCGCGCGGCGTGGCGCACGAACCACCTCGGAGCACGATCTGGCTACACATGAACTTGCCGTTGTATTCGCCCAAGGCGCCCGGTGGTGCCCGGTAGCCGGGGTAGGGCGCGTAGGCGCTGCCGGTCCATACCCATGTGTCGCCGAACGCCTGCGGGCCAGGACCTGCAGCGGTCGGGTGAAAACTCGTGTCGCGCCTGTGGATCGGAATCGCTCCCAACGAGCTCTCCCATTCGAACTCTGTGGGCAGGCGAAAGCCAGTCCAACGCGCGTAAGCATCGGCCTCGAACAGGCTGACGTGGCAAACCGGTTCGTTGGCATCGACCGGCTTCATGCCGTGGAGTGTGAAGATGAACCACTCTCCGTCGCGCTCTTCCCAGTACAGCGGCGCTCGCCAGTTCTGCGTCTGCACCGTGGCCCATCCCGCAGAAAGCCACAGGTCGGCGCGCTCGTAGCCGCCGTCCCGCATGAACTCCAAGTACTCGCCACAGGTCACCTGGCGATCGGCGATCTTGAACGGAGGAAGGAGGACTTCGTGGGCGGGCCCCTCGTTGTCGTAGTGGAACGCGTCGCCGCGGTGGCCGATGCCGGAGATCCCGCCGTCGTGAGAGAGCCACCTCATCGCCCGGCCTTGGCTCTTTGAAGCCCCGGCGGCGGGCTCGCGATACACCGGCCGCATCGCGTTCTTGGAGAAGCCGTGCTTGATGTCGGTGAGCATCAGCTCCTGGTGCTGTTGCTCGTGGTGCAGTCCGAGTTCGACCACGGCAAGCTGCTCGTCGCTGGCCTTTCCCGTCTTGAGCCATCCGTGGACGTGCTCGTCGACGTGGGCGCGGTACTGGTCAACCTCGCGAACGGTCGGGCGGGACAGCAGACCGCGTTCGGGACGCGGGTGCATACGACCTACGCTCTCGTAGTAGGAGTTGAAGAGATATCCGAACTGCGGGTGAAACGCATCGACCTCGGGCTTGGCGCTCTGCAGGACGAACGTCTCGAAAAACCACGTGGTGTGCGCGAGGTGCCACTTCAGTGGGCTCGCGTCGGGCATCGACTGCAGACCGTAGTCTTCGACCTCGAGCGTTTCACACAGCCGCGTCGAATCCGCCCGGACTTCCCAATAGGCGGCAGCAGGATCGTCCGAAAATGCGCGAATACCCATGCCGTCTTCCCCGAGCGTCGTCGTGGTCGTTGTCTCCACGTTCGAATCCTCGCCCGCACGGAACGTCACCCGAGCGGGTGATGTTGCGCGGACCGTCGCGTTGCGACCGTTCGATGTCAAGGCGCCGTCCTGGTCACAACGACCCGAACGAGCGGCCTCGCGCACAGAACGCTGTTCGAACGCCGATATCGGTTGCATTGGCGGTGTCGAAGCGTACAATCCGCGTCGAGATGGCGAGACGATTCACCGAGCTTCGCTCCGAGCTGATGCAGCTCGAGGCGAATGCCTCCGAGATTCGCCTCAACTACGAGTTGGACCCGGCAAGTTTGAGTCGCCACACCCACTCGTTCGCTCGGAACACGCGGCTTCCGATCCCCGTCTCCCGAAGCTTGGTGCTCCAAGCCGTCGGTCTCGACAGCCTGGATCGTGAGCCCGTCGGCGGACTTCACGACACCCAGTCCGACTGACCCCGTCCGATCGCGGCGACTCAGAGCTTCGTCGCGAACAAGAAGTTCTTCGTCCGTTTGGTGGGTCGCCACCGAGCCGGTTGGTCGTCGAAGAAGCTCTGGATCAGTGGGGCGTGTTTTGGCGTATCCGCGATGAGGACGACGCCGTTCTTCTTCGTCAAGGCAGCGGCGCGTGCGAGGGCTTCGCGGCGTTCGTCATCGTCGAGCAACAGATGCAACACGCGGTCGAGCACCACGGCGTCGAACTTCCTGCGCGAGCGATACGACAGGACGTCGGACACGACCCCGGTGATGTCCAAGCCCTCCGCGTCTTCGAGCATCTGTGAGATCCCGATCTCGGAGAGGTCGACGCCAACGACTTCGTGCCCCATCCGGGCGGCCATCAGTGCGTCGCGTCCTTGCCCGCACCCGAGGTCGAGGATACGTCCGGGGGCCGTCATCGTTTGCAGTGCCGCCTCGATCGCAGGAAACGGGGCGCCGCACTGACCCCGGCCCTTCTTGTAGTGAATGTCGTAGTCGACGAGAGAACCCACGCACGTGGCCTACGACGTGAACCCGGGCTTGTCTAAGTGATTCGACAAGGAGTCGCAGTTTGTTGGCCGCCGGTTGTGCGGGCGGGACTCGTCGCGTATGGAATCTGGCACCGACCGGCAGACTTCGCATGCGTCATTTCCTCTTCGTCGCCTCTCTCGTTGGGCTCATCGCCGGCTGTCGACACGTGCCGGAGGCCGCAGAGACGAAGCAGACTCCGCACTGGGAGGCCATGCCAGCGTTGCCAAGCGCGCGCTCGAACAACGCGGTGGGGGCCATTCACACGTCAGGCGGCACAGCGATCGTGTCCGCGTTGGGCCTCGCCCCGGGCAAGCAATGGACCGACGTGATGTCCGACGCCTGGCGGCTCGATGGTTCGACGTGGGCGCCTCTTCCTGCGGTTCCCGGTCCGGGCAGACTCGCATCGGTCGCGCTCGGGGTCGACGACGAGCTGCTCCTCATCGGTGGCTACACCGTCGCAGAGGACCACACCGAGGTCTCTCGGCCGGGGATCGACATTTGGTCGTCATCCACCGATGCGTGGTCGGTGGGGCCGACGATGCCGGTCCCCGTCGACGATGCGGTCGCTGCGGTGTGGCGGGACCGATGGGTGGTGCTCGTCAGCGGCTGGTCCAACGACGACAACGTCTCCGCGGTGCAGTTGCTGGATCTTCAGGACCGCTCCTGGATCGAGGCAACGCCGATCCCGGGCGCAGCGGTGTTCGGCCACGCGGGTGCGTTGTGGGATGACACGCTGGTCTACTGCGACGGTGTTCGGGTCGTACCGGCGACCGAAGACGCCAAGCGCTCGTTCGTCGCGAACGCGGGGTGTTACCTCGGGCAGTTGGGCGACGACGTTGGCCAGATCGACTGGAGACCGCTGCCGCCTCATCCGGGTCCCGCGCGCTACCGCATGGCCGCCGGCGCAGCCCATGGCCTCATCGTCTTCGCGGGCGGGACCGACAACCCCTACAACTACGATGGTGTTGGCTACGACGGCCGGCCCAGCGAGCCGACGAACACCGTGTTTGCGTGGGACGTTGCAGCGCAGCGTTGGGTCGATCTCCCGCCGCTACCGGAGCCGTCGATGGACCACCGAGGGCTCGTCAACGTGGACGGCTCGCTGGTGCTCGTCGGTGGCTTGGACGGACAGCGCGAGCCGACCTCGCGGGTGTGGCGGTTGGTCGGCCTTTGAGCGGCGCGGGGGTTCGGCCTGTGCGGGCCTATTTCACGGCCGCAGACAACTCGAGCATGCGGTCCATTGGCTTCTTGGCGGCGAGGCGCAGCTCTTCGGGCATGGTGAGCTCGGGCGTCATGTCCCGAAGGCACAGGTAGAGCTTCTCCATGGTGTTGAGCCGCATGTAGGGGCACTCGTTGCACGCGCAGTTGGCCTCGGGAGGAGCCGGGATGTAGGTGCGGTCCGGGGCCTTGAGCTCCATCTGGGTGATGATGCCGGCCTCGGTGGCGACGATGAACTCGGTGAACTCGGAGGTTGTGGCGTACTCGAGCAGCCGGCTGGTGCTGCCGACGAAGTCCGCCATGTTCAGCACGTGGTCTTCGCACTCGGGGTGGGCGATGATCTTGGCGTCCGGGTGTCGAGCCTTGAGCCCGATCAGTTTTCGGTGGCTGAAGGTCTCGTGGACGATGCAGGTACCCTGCCACAAGGTCATGTCTCGGCCGGTCTCCTTGATGAGCCAGCGGCCGAGGTTCTTGTCGGGCGCGAAGAGGATCTCCTGGTCGGCGGGAACCGACTCGACCATCTTCACGGCGTTGGAGGAGGTGCAGATCAGGTCGCTGGCGGCCTTCACTTCGGCCGAGCAGTTGATGTAGCTGATCGCGACAGCATCGGGATGCTTCGCGCGCCAGGCTCGGAAGCGGTCGCCGGGGCAGCCGCTGGCAAGCGAACAACCGGCCTCGAGGTCCGGAAGCAGCACGGTGCGGTCCGGGTTGAGGATCTTGGCGGTCTCGGCCATGAAGTGCACCCCGCAGAAGACGATGACGTCGGCCGAGGTGTCGCGGGCGGCGCGAGCGAGCTGCAGGGAGTCGCCGATGAAGTCCGCGAGATGCTGGATCTCGGACTCCTGGTAGTAGTGCGCGAGGATGACCGCGTTGCGCTCCTTGCGAAGCCGCTGGATCTCATCTTCGAGGTCGAGGGTGGGGTCGATGACCGGCACGTCCACGGCCCGAAGGTAGCACCACTGGGGCGGACGGCGAGGAGCACTGCAAATCTACGGGTTCAAGGCTGCAGGACCGCGGTACATGGCAGGCGCCCCGTCCTCCAGCGCCGGTGCCCACGCGCTCCAGACCAGGTTCACGAGGGTCTTGTTGACCGCGGCGATGCTTCGTTTGTGGACGAGCCAGTAGATCGCGGCCACGAGGAACTGGATCGCCAGCGTCCACAGGATCGTGGTGAACGTGACCATACTTGCTTGAAACAGAAACATCGCGGTGAGGGCAGCCACGGTTGCCACACCTCGAAACTCGACAGTCTTGGTGAACCGAGGGGGAATCGGTTTTAGGGAGAATGCCGAACCACGCTCCGTTGCTTCCAGCTCGACGCACACGCGAGCCGTCAGAGGCGCAGAGAACGAGAACCTCTGCGTGATCCGTCTGGCCTCGAGCACGACGCCGTTGGGGCGAGCCGACACCACGCCCACGACAACACCGTCGGAAGCGGCGAGCCTGCCCTCGCGGAGTGCGTCGACCTGCTCGCTGTCGAGAAACGCCTTGATCGCCTGGTTGGGAGGGAGGCGGAGTGCGTAGCGGCGAGCATCCATCGGGGCTTGTCCCAGACCCGCAGCGAGCCACGGGTATTCCACAGGATACCGCTCCGGGCCGCTCAAGCGCGGGGGGTTCGTGACGATGGAGGGGGGGCAGCACTGCTCGTCAGGAAGAGACGGTGAAGATCTTAATTGCAGACGACAGCAAGGTGATGCGGATGCTGGTTCGCCGCGCGCTCCGGCAAGCGGGCTACGGCAACGCTGAGGTTACCGAAGCCTGCGACGGCGAGGAGGCCTACCAGGCGTTCGTCAAGGATCCTTCCATCAACCTGATCCTGTCCGACTGGAATATGCCGGTCCTCGACGGCTTCGGGTTGCTCGAGAACCTCAGGGCAGACGGTTTCCGGGTCCCTTTCGTGTTCGTCACAACGGAGTGTACGGACGAGATGCGGACAAAGGCGAACGCGGCCGGAGCGAACCGGTTCATCGTCAAGCCGTTCGATGGCGAGAACGTGCGGTTTGCTTTGGAGATGCTCATCGGGGCCGCGGCGTGAACAACGACGCGCTCAAGGTCCACCAACTTCTCGGAGGCCTGTTCGAGAGACGCTGCACGGCTACGCGCAAGAGGTTCACCAAGGAGATCCGCAGCGAATGCGTTGTCTTCGGGCGCTATGTGAACGACGCAGACGAGCTTGTCGGCGTCGTCGCGGCGGACGCAGCGTTCGTTTGTTTCACGGGCGCCGCGATCATGATGATGTCGCCGGGGGTGGCAAGCGACATGCGGGCCGAAGGTGACCTGCCGGAGGCGCTGTGCGATGCGTTCGGGGAGGTTCTGAACGTGATGAGCAGGCTCTTCAACCCGTCCGGCAGCCCGCATCGCCGCTACGGGGGCGCGGAGCATGGAGATGCGTCGCAGGACATCGCGGACCTCATCAAGGCATCGTCCTCCCGCCGCAGCTTCGGGTTTGAGATCTGCGGCTACGGTGAAGGCACCGTGACGCTGTTCGAGGCGTAGGACGACGCTTCGCCCGGTGGATGCCGCTATGGCGTGTGAATCACAGCGCCGAGCGTGAAGGTGAGCTGACGGTCGGACCCGGTCGCGTCGCGGGCGACGAAGACATCGTCCGTCGCTTGCTCGTACCGACTGTCGAGCTTGAGGACCAGCATGTCGGCGGGGCGGAGTTCGAACGTGAGCGTGCCGGTCCCCAGCGAGACGGGTACCGGCGTTGTGAAGCCTGCGAGGTCTCGGTAGACCTCTCCTCGGCCTGCGACCGCAATCTGCTCGGTGATGACGACGCGGGCCCCAAGTGCTGCGCCGTACCAGATCGATGGCACGAACGCTCCGGTCACGGGGTTGCTGATCGTCTCGTCGTAGCCCATGTCCCCATTGAGGGAGAAGTCCAGCCTGTCGGTCACGGTTGCGGTCACGATGACGTCGGCGAAGTGGCGCAGCCGTCGTTCGACACCCTGCGCGACGACCAAGACCTCGTCCGCGTCCGCACCTGGCATGGCCGTGCACTCCCCGCGGTCGCCGTCGAGCGCGGTATCAGCCTCGCACGACAGCGTCTCTTCTCGATCTCCCTCCGCGCCGACCATGTAGCCGACGTAGACACCGAACCGGTCGCTCGGGGCCCAAAACAGCTGAAGCCCGCCGCTCTTGCCTCGGTTGTTGTCCAGCGAGTTGTTCCAGCCGTTGACGACCATCGCAGTGAGCCCGATCGTGTCTGAGAGCTGGAGCTCCATCTTCAAACCGGTGTGGAACAGGGGCTGCCCGAGCCAGTTCAGCGCACCGCGGGTGTAGTTGAAGTTCACCTGGCTGTCTGCGCCCTCCGCCCCGTACAGCGTGTCGAACTTCCCGAGGTCGAAGCTGAGTCGGCCTTTCGTGCGGCGCGGTGCAAACGTCGCGTAGGCCTGCTTCACGAATCCCAGGCCGTGGTCCGAATCGGCTCCGTTGTAGAGCGGTGCCGAAGGACCGAAGCGTAGCGAGACCGTTCCGCCGACGACCTCTCCGCCGTACTCCGCGTTGACCCCCGCCCAATGAAGCGCGAAGCCGTTCGCGGTGTCGAACGCTCTGAGTGTGTTGGCTGTCTGCGGGTCAGGCAGCAACACGTTGACCCCGGCGTAGGTGTCGACGAAACCTCCGATGCTCACATCGTCTTTCCAGGAGCGTTCAGGTTCGGGAGCAGGCACCTCAGCACTGGGCCCGACCTCTCGGGCTGCGCGGTTTTGGGGCGGCACGGATCGGACGAGGACCGGCGGTTGAAAGGGCAGGGAGCTGGGCGAGGACGGCCCCTGCCCGGCGTACTCGATGCGGGGGGGTC
This sequence comes from uncultured Pseudomonadota bacterium, assembly GCA_913061055.1. Classification (GTDB taxonomy): domain Bacteria; phylum Myxococcota_A; class Polyangia; order Nannocystales; family Nannocystaceae; genus CAJXVA01. Next base: position 4,846 of record CAJXVA010000240.1, on the reverse strand, counting down.
CGGGCGGTTCCAAGGAAGGAGGTGCTTCGGTGAGGACCTCCACTGGGGCGCTTCCGTCTTCGGCGCCCTGGCGCTCTGGCTGAGGCTCGGTCGGATTCGCCGCGAGAAGAGCTCCGAGGAGCCGTGGCGCGGAGAACGGCGGAACCATTGATCGTGGTTCGGCATCGATCGTGCGCCTGTTGAGTCGTGGTCTGGGACGCACTGGGCGCTCGAGGCCCCGAAAGAGCCTTGATCCTGCGCCGGACGGTCGGAAGAACTCCGTAGCCGTTCATGCTCGACGACCCCGAACTGCTCGACGAATTCGTCGAAGAAGCGCGCGACCACCTGGCCCGGATCGAGACGATCCTGTCTGGGACGTCTCGGGAGAGTCCAGATTTCATCGAGGCCATCAATGCCGTCTTCCGCGGGATGCACTCGATCAAGGGCGCCGCCGCCCTCCTCGGGCTACCCAACATCCGCGACGTGTCGAACGCCGTCGAGACGGTTCTCGCGGCGGTGCGGGAGGGCAAGTACGAGCTTGGGCCGGCCGGGGTCGAGATCCTGTTGCGCGCTCGAGACCGGCTCTTGGAGATGGTCGACGACCTCGTCAATGAGCAGACGGTGGATGCTCGCGAGGAACTCGCCGCGCTCCGGGGGCTTCTCGGGGTGGCGGGTTCTGAGTTCGCGCCAACGCGCCCCACGGCGCTCCCGGTGAAGTCCGCGGTCTCAACCCCGGGGGGCGGGGGCGCCGAGGAGAGCATCCGAGTCCCGCTCAGTGTCCTCGACCATCTCATGGCACTCGTCGGCGAACTCGTTGTGGTGCGAAACCGAGCTCGACAGGATTTCGAGGAGGAGGTGTTGCGCGATCGAGGTTTGGCGACGGGGGGCGACCGACGCTTGTTGCAGCAACTCGACCGCGTCACCACGGAGATCCAGGAGACGGTCCTCCAGACTCGAATGCAGCCGATTCGCAAGGTGCTCGAGAAGGTTCCGAAGCTTTGCCGCGACCTCGCCGGCAAGCTCGAAAAGCGAATCCAGCCGGTGTCGATCGGCGACGAACTCAAGGTCGACAAGAGAATCCTCGAATGCTTGTCTGCTCCGCTCCTTCACCTCATCCGCAACGCGTGCGACCACGGGCTGGAGTCCCCCGCGGAGAGGGTGGCGGCCGACAAGCCTCCGGTTGGCACGCTGACGATCGAGGCGAGGATCGACGCCACCCAGCTCTCGATCCTCATCACCGATGACGGACGTGGTGTCGACCCTCAGGATGTTGCGAAGCAGGCCGTCGCGAAGGGGATCTGTGACCCAAACGAGGTCGGGACCATGACCGAGGAGGAGCTGTGCGGACTCATCTTCGCGCCCGGTCTGTCGACCGTCGAAGCCGTGACCGACGTGAGCGGGCGAGGCGTTGGGCTGGATGTCGTCCGGACCGCCGTCGAAGGGATCGGAGGAACCGTTTCAGTCTCCTCCCGCCGCGGCGAAGGCACGACGTTCACGTTGCGGGTCCCACTGGGTCTCGCCACCGTCTCCGGCCTGATCGTCCCCGAACAGGGGGAGACGTTCGCGATCCCGGAGGCCAACCCCGAGAAGGTTGTGCGGCTCGATGCCGCTCGGGAAGAGACAGGCCCAAGACCAGCTCGATTCTCCGAGCGGACAGCGAGTGAGCGATGACAGAATCCCGGGACGAGAAACCTCCTCTTCATCCGATCCTCGAGCGAATGGTCGCCGAGGACTTGCTGAGCCGTGACGTTGCCGAGGACGTCTGCGCCTCGGCTCAGCGGCACAACCCGTTGTTTGGCGAAGTCATGGTGACCTCCAGAGTCCTGCGAATGGGCCAGCTCATGAAGGTGCTGGAACGGCAGGCGTGCGACCCGAGTGCAAGGCTTGGGGAAGTCGCGGTCGAGCTTGGGTTCTGTACCGAGACGGACGTTCGCTGGGGTTTGACGAAGCAGGCCGAACTCTGCCGGCATCCGCTCGAGGAGCTGAACGAGCGCGGCCTCGTTTCACAGGGGGCGCTCCTGCAGTTTCTCGTCGGCTTGATCAAGCGCAACGAGAAGCTCGCCGCCGAGGGATTTCGCGGCGTCGCGTTTCAGCCACGGCCAGTGGCGGGCTGACCGAGCGCGTCTTGGCAACCTGACCTACGCCGCTCGGTCGGCGGTCTTGGTCGCGGTGGGCAGTGTCACCTTGGCGCCCTCCTGCATGTACGCACCAAGGAGGCCGATGTACTCGCCGGCCAGCGTGGTGGCTTTCTCGAAGCGTTCGGCGTCGTGGTTGGTCATGCTCTCGCGCACGGTGTCTTCGACCAGAACACGGAGGTGTCGCAGTTGGGCGGCAGCGAGACTCTTGGCCGCTTTGGCGTACTCCTCCGAGATGCTCGCGCGCTCTTCGAGACTTCGGACTTCGCTCGACTGCTCCTCGTACCAGTCGTAGTGACTCAGGAGCTGCGATGTGAGGTCGAAGACCGCTTCCGACTCGGCCTCGATCACCAGGACCGTAGAGCGCTCGGAGAATCCGTCGATGCGAAAACCATCCCCAAGCACCAGTCGACATAGGCGGTCGAGGCCGCCGATGAGATGCCGGTACGCGGAGATGAATGCCTTGGTCGATTCCAGGCGCTCTTGGGGAATCTTGAACTGGACGCAGCCCTCGGGGAGTTTCGCGCGGGTGGTGCTGCGCAGGTACTGCCGGATGGTGCTTCGCCGGGTTTCGAACTCCCGCCAGTTGCGCTTGAGCCGGTTGAGATGGTCGGCACGACCGAGGCGAAACAACCCGGAGCCCTCAACCCAGTTGCCGTTGTCGGTGTCGTCAAAAAAGTCGACGAGCCTCTCTGACGCTTCGGCAAGGCCGGGAATCGCGACACACTCTTCGACGAGGTCGGCGAGGTCGCGGGCTCTGAGCACGTGTTTTCCCCGAAACTCCAAGGTGATCTCTCGGACCAGCAGCTCCAGCTCTTCCTCGGGGGACCGACGCGCTGGTTTCGGCTGACGTGCACGCGCCCGCGTTGTCGATCGCTGCAAGCCCAACATCCTCGTGACCATCGACCCTGGCGACCGGGTGCTTGAGTGCCCGTTTTGAACCGATCATCGGGTTGTGGGTTCAGCGTGAGCCCAGTTCGTCGCGCTACCGTAGGCCTTCGAGCTGCGTCGGGGGCATGAAGCTCGCCATCCGCCCGGCAAGCCCGAGCTCGATGGTCTGCTTCCAGTAGCCGCGGCCAGCTTGGGCGAGCCTTCGGTCGTAGCCGGGCACCCGTCGCCCCACGCGTTCGACCCGAGAGAGCACTCTGTGAATCCCCGGGAGGACGAACCTCGTGGGGGTCCGCGGGAGGTGGAGGGCATCGGCCATCTCCTCGCCGAGCAAGGAGCGCGCGAACCCAAACCCGAGAGCCACGTGACGACGTGCGGTCGCTTGTGCCTTGGGATCGTCTTCGGCGACGGTGTAGCTGGGCGATTCGATGAACGACCGGACCAGCATCCGGGCGTCGTCGTCTGGCTGGCCCTGGGTCATGGCGATGAGGTCGGAGAGCCGGGCGGCGGATGCCTCACTGGTTGGGAGCAGCTCCGGCTCGACCCCGATGAGCCAGCCGTTGTAGCGCCACAGGTGAAGGAAATCGTCGACTTCCTGAGGGGTGAAGATGAAGCCAAACGCTCGCACACCTTCGAGGAACGCGAGCGAGAACAGCATGGTGGTGCCGACCATGTCGTGTTGATTGATCGCGACCCCCCACGCAGCTTCGTCGTACTGGCCCGACTCGGCGATGAGGTGGCGAACGGTTGCATGCATGACGCGGACGCGCACCGTCGTGGCGAAGCCCGGGCCGAAACGTCGCATGCCACCCCGTTCGCAAACGTCGGCAACGAACCGGCACGTCTCGGCGAGTCGGTAGCCGATGCGTTTCTTGTGCTCGAGCTGGCCGCTGAACACCAGCGGCTTGTTGCCGCCGGGGGAGCAGTATCCGGTGACGAGCGACTTTGCTCCGAGCACGGTGCCGCCGAACAATCCGGTGCGAAACAGGACGTCGCTGGCGCGATCGACCGCAGTCCAGTCGACCCAGACCGGGACGTGGTCGAGCTGCTCAAACAAGGCGCGGAGCGAATCAGGGGCGTCGGGCGTGGCTGCGATCCCATCGCGGAGCGCGAGGTCGAGCAGGTGCCGACTTCGTGTACGGCCCAGTGAGGCGAAGTCGTGCGCGACGTCATCGGCGAGCGGGTCCGCCCGCATCAGGGCGGGCAGAAAGCGGTCGACGAGGTCGCCGTGTCGCTCGCGCGCCTGCTGGAGGTTCACGGCTCGGTTCGGGAGCGCTGCACCCACGCCGCAGTGGTAGCACCGAAGCTGGCAAGCGGCCACGCATGACCTGCGGCTGCCGCAGAACCGCTACAGGTCTTCGGGTCGGATGGTTTTGGACTCGTCCGCCTCGACGTCGACCGTGATCGAGTAGCGCTTGCCCGGCCATTTGAACGACACCGTATGCGTGCCCGGCGAGACTTTGAGTGCGACGATCGGGGTCGTTCCGACTGGCTTTCCGTCGACCGAGACCTTGGCCGGAGGGGACCCCGGCTTCGTCCCCAGGCGCAGTGTTGCCACCCCGGTCGCGAAGGGATCCGCCAGGTCCGGGAAGACTGCCGATGGGGTCTTGTCGGAAGCGAACGGGTCCTTGGCAGGGGGTTCGACGCCCCGAGTCGATCGTGACCGGCTCTTGCCCGAATCGAAGGGGTTCTTGAGGTCCGGAGAAATCGGCCCTCGCGGAACCCGCGGCACCCGGGGTGGGGCCGAGACCGGGTCGCCTGAACTCTCCGGAATCTCGAGAGCGTCCGTCGTCCCGTTCTTCGGCAGCGCGGGAGGTTCGGGTGGCGCGGGGGGAACTGGAGGT
>CAJXVA010000239.1 GCA_913061055.1 uncultured Pseudomonadota bacterium | reverse complement strand
TTTTCAAGCAGAAGACGGCATACGAGATGTAGAGAGGTCTCGTGGGCTCGGCTGAGCTTGGTGAGCAGTGCGGCGTCGGTGGGACCTTGTTGTGGCCGACCAGCACTTGCGTGCCGGGGTTGATTTGCACGGCCGGCGGTTGCCGGGAGTACCCCGAACCCGGAGAACCCTGCCTTCCCGATTCCTCGGCTGTGTCCAACCACTACACGAACATCAATCGCGGTCGCTGCGGCCCTGAGACGGTTTGCCTGGAGGGTACGTGCGAGCCGATCCGTCAGTTTGGGGAGTCGTGCGAGCTTCGCCAGTGTGCACCGGGGCTCTACTGCGAGGCGGGCTCTTGTCGGGGGCGGGTCGCGGCTGGGACGGCCTGCATGTGGGGGTATGAGTGTGCGTCGGGTCGGTGTGAGGGGCAGATGTGTTCTCCGCCTCTCGCGGCTCTGTGCGGGCTCAGCCCCGAGGAATACCCGCCAATCCTCGAGTAGGCTCGGACACCGCGCACCCGCTGACCGAGCGACAGGGAACGCGCTACGATGGTGCGGGTGGTGGTTCGGTTGGGCATCGTGTGTGCGGTTGCGGCTCTGCTCGCCGTGCCCGCATGCGGTGCTTCGGTCTTCCAATGCATGACCACCGAGGATTGTGCGGGGCACCCTGGGGGCTCCTGCGAAGCGAGTGGCCACTGCAGCTTCCCCGATGAGACGTGCCCCAGCGGGCGTCGATACGGGGAGTTCGCGCCGGCAGAGTTCTCGGAGGCCTGCGTCGATCCAGACGCAGGCACATCGACCTCCACCGTATCCGGGTCCGGCACGTCGTCGAGCGGGACGACAACCCTGGTGCCGGGTACCGGGTTGTCGGGGTCGTCCGGGTCCACGGGGATGACCGACGCCTCGACGAGCGCAGTGGTCACGATGTCCGGCACCACCGGGGAACCGACGCAGGGCGCCAGTGGCTCGGAGTCGACCCAAGGCACCGAGTCCTCCAGCGGAGAGCTCCCGTCCGTGACCATCCTCGTCCCGGCATCGGTCGCGGCCTGCACCGATCCCGTTGCCAACGACCCGGCGGCATGCGAGCTGAGCACGCTGACCCAGGGCATGAGCGTCGATGCGAGCAACAACGGAACAAAGCTCGAGGCCACGACGGCGTTTGTCGCGTTCGAGCTGCCCGAGGGGCCGGCCGGCTCGGAGTTGCTCAGTGTGGAGCTGCATCTCACCACCACCGATGAGGTCAACGCAGAGTCGATGACCCAGACCGGCGAGATCTGGCAGACCACGGCCTTCACCGAAGTGAGCCTGTCGATGGGCCAGCCGATGCTGGTCGGGGACATGGCCCTCGCGGCCGACCAAGGCGGCGCCGCGTCGTCCGAGCTGGTGGTGTGGACGCTTCCCGTCGGTGAGATCGACCTCGGCGGTTCGCTCTACCTCGCGGTCGTCCCAACCACGGTCGAGGGGGTCGACTACTGGAACGCCATGGGCGCCGCGCCCCCGGAACTCGCGCTCGAGTTCAGCGGGGGCTGAGCCTCAGCCGCGCATGCGCTTGGCGTTGCGCTTGGCCTTGGGAAGCGCCTCGGCAATGCTGGCTGCGCCGCTGAGCGCCATCTTGGCGGGGCCGGGCAGGGGCACGAGGTCGGCTGCGAGACGCAGGGCGATGGAGGGGTCTCCGTCGCGAAGCGCCTTCACACCCTCGAGCGCGCGCTTGACCTGGTTTCCACCGGGAATCTTCTCCAGCGCCAACAGGATGCCCTTCTTGGCGATGGCCTTGCCGTCGACCGCTCCGGGTCCGCCGAGCAGTCCTGCGAGCACGTCCGCGCTCAGTTCACCTCCGCTGCCGGCGGCGGCTTTCGCTTCCTTGCACTTGCCCGGACCGACCATCGTGTCCGACGGCGGCTTCTCTCCGCGAGCGCACATCTTGAGGTGCTCTTCGTACTTCGCGTTGTTCTCGGCCATCATCTCGGAGACGCTCTGCGTCGAAGATGCGGCGCCCATCTGGGTGAACATCGAGTCGATGCCCGCTTTGTATTTCGCCTCGTACTCCTCGTCGCCGAACGACTTGCGCATCTGTGCTTCGTACTGCACTTGCGAGGACTGGACGTTGGCGTCGAAGTTCTCGACGTAGGCCTTGGCTTCGTCAAGGGTCGCCTCTCCCTTCAGCGGCATGGCGTCGAGCGTCCCCTGAGCCATCTGGTCGATCACCGTCGGGTCTCCGCCCTCCGCGAACGCGACCTGGTACGACGCCATCAAGCCGATCGAGACCGCGCCAACCGCTTCTCGCCGCCGCTGGCTCGCGAGCAGTTGCTGGATGATGGCGTAGTCCTCGTCGGTCCACTCCATCTCCATCTGGCGCCGCGTCTTGACCATGCCCGAGACGACCTGCATCGTGGTGAGTGACCCCGTGGTGACCATCCAGCCCGAGTTCATCGCGGGGTCGACGGCGGCACGGACCTGAGCCTTGAGGTCGTTGATCGGCGTCATCTTTTGCGCCGCGGTCTGCATCCACTTCTGTTGCTTCTTGGAGAGCTTGCCGCCGGAGCCCATCTTGCGAGAGAGCTCGACCATCTTGGCGGTGTTGGAGTCCTTGAGCTCCACCAGGCCGCTTGGAAGAGGCTTGCCGGTGTGGTCCACAACGGGCTCGATCTGAAGGGTGATCTTCGCCTTCTTCAGGTCGGCGACGGTCTTGGAGGCGGGGGCCGGAACCGGGCTGCCCGCGACGGGTCCGGCCTTGCCTAGGGCCGTTTCGAGGGCGGTGCGCAGCTTGGCCTCGGTGGCATCGATCTGCTCGTCCATCTGCGCGATGTTGGCCATCATCGCCGCGTCACCGGCTCGTACGGTGTCCTTGGACTCCTGCGGGATGACCGGGGCGGGCTCTGGCTGGGCCGTATCGGTCTTGCCCCCAAACAGGGAGCACGCCGAGCAAAGCATCAAGAGGAGTGCGGGGGAGCGCAGAGTGGTCATGACGAGGGACCCTTGGAAGAACCATGCCAAGCGCGTTCGAGCCGTCGTTTGGAGACCCACCAGGGGGGCGATGGCGCGAATCGGTACCCAGGGTCGGGACCCACGTCTCCCGATCTGTCACCCCTCGTGTACCGGTTTTCGGTTTTCGGTGATCGAAGGCAGCCCGGGGAGCACTACCCGCACATGTCTTTGGTTTCTTGTTCTCGCTGCGAGCGCCTGGTCCGGATCGGCGAGGGGTGTCCGCATTGTGGCGCCTCCAAGCGCCTGCTCGCCATTGGGGCACTGTCGTTTGGCCTCCTGACGGCGGGTTGTGATGCCGCTGGGCCGGAGTTTGAGCCCGCGTATGGAACGGGAGTCGTTTCGGAGGGGAGCACAGGCTTCTCCACGAGTGACGGAACGAGTACGGGGTCGACGGGCGACACGGACGGCACGACGGGAGACGGCACGACGGGAGACGGCACGACGGGAGACGGCACGACGGGCGAGGGCACCGGGAGTTCCAGTGGATCGGGCGGAAGCTCGAGTTCCACGTCCACGGGAGGGTCGTCGACCGGGGGCGGCTCGACCGGACCCGGGTCCACGGACGCCTGAGGGAGCGCCTTCGCCTGGGACGTCGAGATGCGGAGCGCCCGAGGGAACGCAGGATAGGAACCGCGCCGTCGAATCTTGCGCCCCGCGGAGGCCAACCACACAACCGCGGGGTCGCGCTTGTGCGCCAAGCGGGCCGAGGGCAAGGGCGCCTTCACGACCCTAGCCGTTGGCGTACTTCGCCGCTGCGCGCAGCCCACTGCTGGCGCCGGTCCCCACCATGCGGCGGTACAGCGCGCTCCATTGCTTCGCGGTCAGCTCGTCTTCGACGCGGCGGGCGAACTTGTAGTCCTTGGCGAACACGGCATCGAGTTGGGCGAGCGTGGCGTGGCCCAGCAGGGTGGACAGCGTGCACTCGTCTTGGCCATTGGTGTGTCCCTTACACAGCTTGCCCGCGGCCTCTCGAAGCACCGAGCCCGGCACCCTGTCGAAAGCCTTCGCCCGCTGGGGTCGGTCGAGCTCACGGAAGAACCGCACGATCATGTAGGAGCGGTGCTGGCTGCAATGCTCGACGAGCTGCTCGTTGAAGCCGCGGCCGGGCGGGCGGCCCAGGGCTTGATAGGCGTCGAGGGCCCACAGCATGACGTCGCGGGCTTCGTTGTCGTCCTCGAGTTCGTCGGCGATGCGGGCGGGGTCGGTCGCTTCGATCAGGTACACGAAGTTGGCGGGGACCTCGCGGGAGTCCCGGAACATGGTCCAGACGATGGTCTCCTGTGTGGCCTTCGTCTTGCCCTTGATGCAGCCGTTGATGACTTCGAGCCGCTTGTTCAACGACAGGGCAGGCGCGCCTCGGTACGCTTTCGCGGTCTCGCGGTTCAAGGACCTGCCGGCATTGCTGTCGCGAATCGAGCGCTTGTAGGTCGAGAGCGCCTTCGCCTCCGAGCCGAACACGCCCAGCTCCGTGAGGTCGTCTGTGATCTTCCCGGTGAGGCCCGAGGTGCCGCAGAACTCGTTGAGCAGGAACGCACCGACGCCGATCACGGCCGAGACGATGAGGAACGGGGGAAAGGCCGCACCTCCGATCACCGTGATCGTGTAGCAGAACCCCATGACGGCAGACAGGCAGCCTCCGATGGCCGCAACGGTGCCCGCGGTGTCGTGGTTTTTCATCTCCACGCCGACCTGCAGCGCGCTGACGTACAGGCTCAACGCTTCGCCCAACGGCCCAAGTCCCTTGCACGTCTTGTCCACGAGTCCGTGCTTTGCGATCAGGTGCAAGCGGTTGGGGGCGACGGCGCCGGTGGCCACGTAGCGGTAGCTCTTTCCGGTGATCTTCGTGCGGAGCCAGTTGAACGCATCGCCAGCGACGCACAGGGTTTCATCGGTCGCGCCGACGAATGCGACCGCGGCCTGCAGCGAGGATGCGGCCCGGTGGTGCCGGTAGGCTTGGTCGCCGGTGGCCCCGTCCGGAGACGTGCACGCGGCCGCCAAGGCCCACGCCCCCAGGATTGTGGAGAACACGCGCCGGGTCGAGTCGGTTCGCTTCAGAGCCTCGACGAAGCGCGCTGTGTGGTTGTCGTAGGCGGCCAAAGCTTCGAGAGCGCGGTCGGTCCCCACGCGGTCGAGCTGGTCCCGCAGGTAGGGCGTCTTCATGCCGCGGGTCAACGCGCGGGCGATGCTGATGCGCGAGGGCTCGTCGGCCAGGCACTTCCACACCGAGAGCACCGGGCCCACCGGAGGTGCCCCGCGCAGCTGTGCGGGCACGACCCCGCGTTTCATCTCCTCCTCGTGGGAGAGCTTCGCGAGGACTTCGAGCAGGTCGACCAAGGCGCGCTCGACCTGTTGTTGCGGCAGGTCTTGGAGCATCGCGATGGGGGTCTTGCACAGCTGCTGCGCAGTCCAGTGCTCCGCGACAGCCGCACCGAAGCTCGGCTCCAACGTGTGCAGGCGGACCAGGCACGAGGTCAGCAGTGCGGGGCGCTTCGACTCGGCCTCGGTCTCGAGGCGCGCCGCGAATGCTGGCGACACGAGGTAGTCGCGGTAGCTCTCGGCACGCCCGCGCAGCGAGCCGAGCGTGACGGCCGCGGCATCGCGCTTGGCATCGGAGAAGACCTTTTGCACCGCTTCGCTCTGGAACAACTCGGCGCGACGCGCATCGACGAGCGCTTTCCTCGGCTCGAGAACCTCGTAGGCCTCGTTGTCATGCTGCCGAAGGCACTGCTGATGTTTCCCGATCTTCGCCTCCGGGTCGGAGAGGCTGATGAGGCGGATCGCCGCTTGGAACTTGTAGACCGTCCCCGAAGTCGCCGTTTCGATCACCTTCGCGGCCTTCTCCCGCACGAGCTTGTCGAACTGGTCCCACTGGGTGTCCGTGATGTCCCGTCCGGCGGGGGCGGGGAGGACCATCGTGGATTGCGCACCGCTCATCACCTTCGAGGTGCCCCGAGGTGTGTGCTTTGATCACTCCGCCCGCGTTTTTTCGGCCCGCCAGGGGGTGTCCTCTACTCGGTGGAGTGGGCACAGGGGTGTCAGCAGAGGCCAGGCCAAGGCACGAAGAGGGCGTTTGTCGGGCACAAGCAACCGATGAGGAACGACGGTATGGGCTCTGAAGGCGCCGCTGTGACCGTTTCACCGAGTTGAGGACACCCCCTAGCGCCTAGGGCGCCGGAGCCGTGGAGGCCGCGGCGGTCGGTTTGCGCATGCGCGCGGCCGAGGCGGCCTGTCGTTTCATCCGGCGATCGGACGCAGCGGTCGCGCGCGCGGTCTTCTTGGCCTGCCGGCGGTCGCGGCGGGCCTCCCGGCGAGCCTCAGCCTTGGTCGGCTCGGCTGCAGCAGGCCCTCGGTCGATGCGAGCGCCAAAGATGCTCGTGTACTTGCGGCCGCTCTCGGTCCCCGCGCCAAACGCTCCAAACAGGACGCGCCATCCCTTGGACTTGGGGTCGGTCGCGCTGCCGCGGGTCCACCACCCGAGGCCGGGGCCGATCACGTTGGTGTCGCGCTCGGGGGTCTTCCAGCGCGTGAACAGAGCCGGGACCATCTGGAGCATCTTGCCCTTGACCCGAATGTCCCACCACGCGAACGCGCCGAACGTGCCCTGGTTTTGGCCACGCTCGATGTGCCACACCAGTGGGAACTGCACGAAGTCGAGGTTCTCGCCCTTGCGGACCTGGGTGTACACGCCGGGGATGGCGAACACGGCGCTGTCTTTGGCGAAGTTGTTGTCGCGAATGAACAGCGGCATCAGCCAATACAGGCGGCGCTGCGCGTAGGCCTCGGAGAAGTAGAACACCGGCGGCGCGACAGCGGTCGACACCTTGTGTTGCTGACGCCATTGCCACACCACCAGGCCGGCTTCGAAGAAGCGTCGGTCTTCGCGGCGCTGCGAGATGAACACCGGGGGGGCGGCCAGGGTGAGGCTGCGGTCCTCGAGCCGATGCGCCTTGCGGTACCACAGCGGGAAGAAGAACGATCGCTTGTGGGTGTTGGTGGTGCGCAGGCCGAAGTTGCCGGCGTACCAGCCCAGCGTCTTGCCCGGCTCGTTGGTCACACCGAACACCGGGGTGTACAGCTTCACGCTGCCCGGCTTGCGGTCGTAGTAGTAGACCAACGCGCCGTGGGTGCGGCGACCGTTGCCGTCCTTGCCGTACAAGAACAACGGGGCACTGCCCCACAACGTGTAGCGGCTCTTGGGGTCGTCACCGGCCTGGAATCCGCCCTTTTGGAAGCGGAACAGCAGCGGCACGTACCCGGTGAACCGGGTGTTGCGCTGCAGGCGGAACATGTCGAAGTAGCCGATCGGGGCCAGCGAGAAGCGGCTGTGGTCGTAGCCCTTGCGGCCGCCGAACACGAACGGGAACGCGGCCCACCGGCGGCGGCCGTCGGCCCGCTGCCGGTCGAACCACAGCGGTACCGCGATGGTCGTGTGCTCGTCCTTGGCCTTGTCTTCGAAGTGGAAGATCGCGGGCAGGGCGATCAGGCGGCGCTTCTCTTCGGAGTCGGCCCACCACCACAGCGGGGCCACGCCGGTGTTGAGACCCTTGCGGCTGAGCCGGTGGAAGCCGGTCGCGACGATGTACGTGTGGGTGTGGCGACGCCGGTCGCGGGAGAAGAAGAAGGGAAGCCCGGCGTCCACGTCCACACCGCCGGGTTGGCGCTGGCGGAAGTAGAACGGCGCGACGGCCAGGCCCTTGCGTGGCTTGTCACCGCGGACGTTGCTCCGCCAAACCAGCGGCGTGTAGACGTCGAGGTCGTCGGTCGGCGTGCGGCGCCGGAAGTACAGCGGAGCCGCGACGGTGTGCGAGGAGCGTCCGCCCTCGACCGGGTGGGCGTCGTGGAAGACCAGCGGCAGCACACCCCAACCGTCGCGGTCGGAGGTCTTGCGGCGGTAGTACAGGCCGTAGACCGCGGTCTTGTCCGCGCCCTTGGCGTACATGCCACCGATCGGGCTCAACACGGTGGTCCGACCGGGGAGTTGCCGGCGGTAGTACAGCGGGAACAGCACGCTGTGCCGCTCGGCGCCGTTGCCCCGTTGGACGTCCCACGCCAGCCCCGCGACGCCAAGCGTGCGGGCGGTGGGAGTCTTGGAGCGCACAAACACCGGCGAGACGGTCAGCCGCTCTTGCTTGTCCTTGGAGGTGACGTCGCCGATCAGCAGCCACGGAATGATCCCGTAGCGGTACTGCGGGCCGTTGCCCCAAAACGCCAGCGGAGCGATCCCGCCCGCGCTGCCGGCCTTGTCGTGGTGGTTGTAGACCGGCCCCGCAACGACGGTGCGTCGGTCCGCGGCAGCGTCTCGTACGTGCCACAGCAGGGGCGTGAGCACCTGGTAGTTCTTGCCCTCGCCCCAACCGACGAAGGTCATCGCCGGGACCAGGCCCAAGTGCATGCGACCGCCGCGGCGATCTCCGTAACCCAGCGGGCCGGCGACCCACAGGCTCCGGGCGGGCTTGTCCTCGCTGGCCGGACGCTTGGCGTGCCACACGAGGCCGGCGACGGTCCCGAAACGGCGACCGTCAGGACCCTGGGCGAACCCGGTGAGGGCCGGAACGACACCGAAGCCCCAGCCGTTTTGGCCGCGGCGTCCACCGCCCACCGGCGTCCATACGGACGTGCTCCGGGGGCCGCTGCGGGTCAACACCAGGGGCGCGAACACGTTGGTCGTGCGGCCGTAGGTCTTGTCGTGGAACCGATAGAAGAGGGGAGCGGCGACGATGTTCCGCTGGTTCGGATCGTCGTACCAACCCAAGGGCCCCGCGATCGTCAGCTTGCTGCCCTTGAGGTTGTTGCGGGCGTGCCACACCAGCGGCGTGGCGGACAGCAGGCTGCCGTCGGGATCTTTGGTGCCGAACGTCAACGCCAGGGGGACCGACCAGGCCGACTTGCGGCGGGCGGTGTCGGTCCGGCGGATCCACGGCAGCGACCACACTTCCTTGCGGTTTCCGAACTCGCTCTGCTGCAGCAAGACGAACGGTGCGAAGGCGGAGAACTTGCGGCCCTTGAGCTTGTTGTAGCCGCCGAAGTAGACCAGCGAGTAGTCGAACCGCTTGAGCCCGCGTTGGAAGCGGAAGAAGAACGGCGCAGCAACGAAGTGCTTCCGATCATTTTGCAGGTCGGCGTCCTCGGTGTCCTTGTGGCCGTACCAGAAGAACAGGGCCGACACGCCGCGGAAGCTGTCGGGCGTCTTCTGTTGGTAGTGGAACGGGACGACCAGGAAGTTCTTCACGAACTTCGTGCCCCACCACCACACAAGCGGGAACTGGCCAAAGTTGAACTGCTCGCCCACCCGGCGGTAGCCCATGAGCAACGGCGCCGCGCCCCAGACCGTCTTGCGCTTGGAGTAGCTGCCGAAGAAGAGCACCGCGGGGTTCATCCACCGCCGGCGCTCCATACGTTTGTCGTACCAAGCGAAGGTCAGCGACAGGTCGGCGTGGAGAAGCTTCTCCGGGTGGCCGGGCTTGGGCGTGCGGTGAATGAAGAACGGCGGGACCGCTTTGGTGCGGTGGGTGTCGAACTCGCGGTTGAACCAGATCGGCGGAATGTTGCGCTGACGGATCAGCGTCGACGCCTCGGGAGTCTTGGCGTCCGCGTCCGCGACGGCGTTGGGTTCGGCGCTCGTCTCCGCGCTTGCGCTCCCGGCCGGCGGAGACTCCGGCGGTGGTGCGAACGCGGTCGCGGAACCGAGCGACACTCCCGGAGCCTGCGGCGGGATGAGAGCGGCCGGCGAGCGCACGGGCGTGTGTGCGATCGAACCAGCACGCGCAGTGCTCGGCGTGAGCACGAACAAGGCGGCCAGCGCGAGCAGCCATGCCAGGCGCGAGGCCCGACGAGGTGGTTGGTTGTGCGCTGCCGGCACGGGTCGCGACGGTCTACGACACTGTGCGGTTTGCGGTCAATGGCGCGGGGTTCGACCCTACGATCGGGATCACGGACCGCCCCAAGCCTGCACGGACGTTTTGACAGCGGGCGGCGAACGCACTACACCGCCGCGCATGTCCCAAGCCGCTGCTCCACCGCCACCCGAGTCGTTGCGCGTCGATGTGTCCGCGATGCGGCGGCGCGGCGAAACCCACGGCCGCGTGGAGGCGGATCTCCCCGCGCTGTGGCTCGCGCACGCGCTGGCGGATACGGACGCCGAGGTTCGGGACGGCGGAACGGTCTCCTTCGACCTCAACCTCCCCGGTGATGGGCCTGTGATCGTCTCGGGTCAGCTCGCGGTCTCCTTTGTCGTCCCGTGCGGGCGCTGCCTCGAGGACGCGGTCGTCGACGGCAACAGCCGCATCGATGCCATGTTCGTGCCCTCAGGGACCGCTGTGGCCCGTCAGGACGATGATGAGGACGGGCTTGCCCTCGACGATGAGGCGCTCGACAGCTGGCCTTATGATGGAAGGTTCATCGACCTGGCTGGGGTCGTGACCGAGTACGTCAAGGTTGCCTACCCGATGCGGGCGCTGTGTGAGAAGGGCGAGGCGTGCGAAGGCCTGTGTTCCGGCTGCGGAAACAACTTCAACGAGGTCCCACCGCGGCTCGCCGGCAACCGCGCGTTTTGCGTGAAGTGCGACCAAGAGTTCCTGGGCGCTGTTGGCGAACCGCCCGCCGAGGCCGACGCCGAGGCAGACGCAGACGAACCCCCCAAGTCGACCGCCCTCGCGGACGCCTTGAGAAAGCTCCAATTGCCGGACTGAAAACCCGACTTAGGCCCTTGCCGCCGGGTGCGGGCCGCCACTACACTCCCGCCTCTTCGAGGGCCCGATGGCTGTACCTAAGAAACGAACGTCTTCCTCGCGTCGCAACATGCGTCGTGCCAACCACGACAAGATCACCGCACCGAACCTCGGACCGTGCCCCAACTGCGAAGAGCTGATGATCAGCCACCGCGTGTGCCCGGCCTGCGGTCAATACCGCGGACGCGAGGTGGTCGCGGTCGCCCAGGACTAGGTTCTCGTTCATGACCAAGGGGGACGGTTGTCCTCCCTGGTCATGGCCCTGACCGCTTCCTTACCTCTCATTGCAAGTCGTTCCTCGAACCCGTCTGCGTTGATGAGCTTCAAGGCTTTTCCATGGCAAACGCTAGGATCGCCCTGGATGCTTTCGGTGGAGACTCTTGCCCCGGCCCCCAGATCGAAGGGGCCCTGCAGGCCGTGCGAACCGGCGGGGTTGATGTCGTCCTCGTTGGCGACGAACAAAAACTGAAGACCGCCCTCGACGCCCAGGCGCGGGATTGGGCATCACTGCCGATCCGGATCCACCACGCGCCGGACGTCATCACGATGCAGGACAGCCCCAGCAAGGCGGTCCGCGGAAAACCGGGCGCTTCCATGCCGCAGTGCTTCGAGCTGGTCAAGACCGGGGAGGCCGACGCGGTGGTCTCGGCGGGCAACTCCGGCGCGATGTTGGCGTGTGGCCTGTTCAAGTACCGCCGCATCAAGGGGGTCGACCGACCGGCCTTGGTCACGTCGACGCCGACCCGCAACGGCAAGCTGACCGCGTTCCTCGACGTGGGCGCCAACGTCGACTGCAAGCCGGTCAACCTGGTTCAGTTCGCTGTCCTGGGGGCCGTCTATGCCGGGTTCAAGCACGGACGGACGCGTCCGAACGTCGGTTTGCTCTCCAACGGATCGGAGGATGGCAAAGGCACGGAACTCACCCGGGTCGCCCACCAGCTCTTGCGTGAGCACCCCAGCGATGCGTTCGAGTACACCGGCTATGCCGAGGGCTCCGACCTCATGGCTGGAGCCGTGGACGTGATGGTGGCCGACGGTTTCACCGGGAACATCGCACTCAAGGTGATGGAGGCGACCGGGCGAGCGATCGGCGGCTGGCTCAAGGACGCGATCATCGGCAGCACGCGCTCCAAGATGGGTGCGCTGCTGATGAAGCCCGCCTTGATGGAGCTTCGATCCGCGCTCGACCCCGACGTCTATGGTGCCGCACCACTTTTGGGCGTCCGCGGCTTGGCGTTCATCTGTCACGGGTCCGCCAGCGCCAACGCGATCGCACACAGCCTCGAGTTCGCCGCACGCTCCGTGTCCGAGAAACTCGCGCCGCAGCTCGAGGCCGCGGTCGCGGAACACAAACCCCTCTTCGATGCCGCCAAGACGGCCGAAAGCGCGTCATGACCAATCTCGCATTCTTGTTTCCTGGGCAGGGCTCTCAACAGGTCGGCATGGGCAAGGCGCTCTACGAGCAGAGCCCCGCGGCCAAAGCGATCTTCGACGAGGCCGATGAAGCGCTGGGCTTGTCGATCTCCAAGATGTGTTTCGAGGGGCCGGCCGAAGACCTCACGCTCACCGCGAACACCCAGCCGGCGATTCTGACGACGTCGATCGCGGCGCTTGCTGTCGTTCGCGAACGCACCGAGCTGAAGCCGGCGTTCTTCATGGGGCACAGCCTTGGCGAGTTCTCGGCCCTGGTCGCCGCGGGCGCGCTGAAGTTCGCCGACGCGGTCAAGCTCGTTCGGCTCCGAGGTCAAGCGATGCAGGACGCGGTGCCGGCCGGTATCGGTGCGATGGCGGCTGTGATCGGCATGGATGGCGAGGTCCTGGAGGCGTTGTGCATGGAGGCCGCCCAAGACGAGGTCCTCAGCCCGGCGAACGAGAACGGGGGCGGCCAGATCGTCGTGGCCGGACACGCCGAGGCCGTCGCCCGGCTCGTGGTCCTGGCCAAGGAAAAGAAAGCGCGGGCCATTCCGCTCAAGGTTTCAGCGCCGTTCCACTGCGCGCTCATGCAGCCCGCCGCGGATCGGCTGGCGGAGGCGCTCGCAGAGATCCAGGTCGGAACGTTTGAGGCACCGGTGATCACCAACGTCGAGGCGGAGCCGAACGAAGATCCCTCGCGGGTTGCCGAGCTTCTCGTTCGTCAGGTCACGCACCGGGTGAAGTGGGAAGCCTCCGTGCAGAAGGCTGCGCACCTGGGTATCGACGCGGCGCTCGAGGTGGGCCATGGGAAGGTGCTTGCCGGGTTGGTGCGTCGCATCGATCGCAGCGTGAGCGTCCGTGGCGTCGGTTCCCCGGACGATATCGATGTGCTACACGAGGGCGCTTGATGGATGCCTCCAACGCACTTCCCGCGTCTTTGGACCTGACGGGGCGCCGTGCCCTGGTCACGGGTGGAAGCCGCGGAATTGGCCGCGCGATCGCCATCACGCTGGCCGCTCGCGGTGCTGCAGTCGCGGTCAACTACGCCCGCGGTGAAGCGGCGGCCCGCGAGGTCGTGGCCGCGATCGAGGACGCCGGCGGCAAGGCCGTCGCGGTCGGGTTTGACGTGAGCGATGCAGACGCCGTGGCCGCGGGTTTCAAGCAGGTCACCGAGGCACTCGGCGGACTGGACATCCTGGTCAACAACGCGGGCATCTCGATCGATGCTCTGCTGATGCGGGCCAAAGAAGAGGACTGGGAGACGCTGCAGCGGGTGAACCTGCGCGGCACGCTGTTGTGCAGCAAGGCCGCCACGCGGTCGCTGCTCCGCGCGAAAGCTTCCGGTCGCATCATCAACATCACTTCGGTCGTCGGCGAGCAAGGCAACGCCGGGCAAACGATGTACGCCGCGACCAAAGCCGGCGTCATCGGCATGACCAAGTCGCTCGCCAAAGAAGTGGCCGACACCGAAATCCGCATCAACTCGATCGCACCGGCCGTAATCCAAACGCCGATGCTTGAGCAAGTGTCCCAGGAGACCATCGACTACATGGTTTCGAAGATCCCGGTTGGCCGCACCGGCAAGACCGAGGAGGTCGCGGCGCTCGTGCACTACCTGTCGAGCGACGAGTGTGGGTTTGCGACCGGCGCCTGCTTCGACATCTCGGGCGGGCGCGCGACCTACTGATTGCTCGCACTCGGCAGCCTGACTACGCCGCAGCCCAACTACTCAGTAGCCCAGCTACTCAGCGGCAACGTCGCGCCAGCTGCTCTCCGCCGCCGACGTCAACACAGCCTCGCAGATGCGCTGGGTCTCCTGCGCATCGCGGAACGTCGGGCTGATCGGTTCTCCGTTCGCAACGCCGTTGACGAAGTCCGCGAACTGGTGCACGAACGAGTGCTCGTATCCGATCTGTAGACCCGGCACCCACCACTTGTCCATGTACTGTCTCTTATACACATCTGACGCTGCCGACGAGC
>CAJXVA010000238.1 GCA_913061055.1 uncultured Pseudomonadota bacterium | reverse complement strand
GGTGATGACAGGCGGATGAGGACCCGTCGGTCCGGCGGCGAGCGTTTCGGCAGCGGCGGCCGGGTTGGGGTGCTCCGCGGTCTCCGCCTCCTCCATCAACTCGCCGAAGGATGTCTCTTCGTCCTCCTCGGGCGCGCCGACCGTTCCCAGCGTTCCTTCGTCGGTCTGCCGCGCCGCCTCCATCAGGAGGTGGGTGCTCGAACGAACGACCGTCCGTTTGGGCGGCGAGCTGGGGAGCGCCTCGCGGAACAACCCTCGTCCGGCGGCGAGCATCTTGTAGAAGGCGAGCTCGCCACGGAACTGATCGAACTCCGCGTGCACGATGTCGCCGTGCTCGAACCAAATACGGCCCAACCCTCGCGGCGTGGTGACCTCCACCAACTTGTCGCGGCCGGTGAGCGCCACCATCTGCACGTAGTCGAACAGTTCGACTTCGATCGAGTTGCCGAAGAAGCCGCGGCGGACGCCGAGTCCTCGCAGCGTATCGGTCAGCGCCTCGTGGTCGTCAGGGTCTGCAATCGATCGGACCCCGAGGGACTCGAAACGCTCGGCGACGTTGGCTTCGTTGCCAAGCACGACGATGCGCATCGAAGGAGAGCACCGTCCGATCCACTCGACGACACGTTCAGCCAGACCACCGGCAGCACGGGTCTCACAAACGACAGCGTCGAACGTCTCGCTGCGAAGGCGATCGAATGCTTCGGTGTCTCGACGTGCGCGACCGACCTCGAAGCCGGCAGCATCCATAGAACGCTGTACGCCGGCGCTTCGGGAAGCATCGTCGTCGACGAGGAGGACACGTAGGGACGCGCTCTTCACTGCGATACCGTCATCCGGCACGGGTTCGCCATGGTAATGGCGAACCTCGGATCTCCGAAGAACCAAGCAGCCCCGTCTGCGTGGGGGGTTTTGCCCCCATCGACGGGTGGCGAGATTCTACGGAAAAACCCTGATGCCGGTACGGCAAGGTTGCGGGTGTTCACGGCCTGGCCTGATAGCGTATTCACAATGGCGCACTTTCGCGCATCGAGGTCCGAATGGTGTTCCGAAGCGAGCATAGGCGTTCACTGTCGCGCATTGAGACACCAGCCCATTGGCTGATCGGCGCATCTTCGCGCCTGGATGGACGTTTTCGACCGCCACGTGATCCGGACGCCGATATCCACCGACTCGCGCCGACAGCGTCAGGAACAATCGTATCAGTATGAGACATTACCAGAAATAGCTTTCCCACTAGCGACTTATCGCATATCCTCGGGACATGCCGATCCTCTTGGAAGACCTAAATCTCCGCAAAGCCGAGCGCACGTTGTGCCAAACCGCCCTTCAAAAGGCGGGCAGCATTGTAGAGGCCGCGCAGCTCCTCGGGATCACGCGTCATGCGCTCAAACGTCGGATGATCAAGCACCAGATCGAGTGGCCACCACGCGCCCCCGAGCGCCAACCGCGCGTGTCGCCGCCGATGGACGCCCCGGTCTCGATCCGTCCTGAGACGCCCTGAGGTTCGCGAACGTCCTTGCGAACCCGGCGCCTCAATCTTCATCGAGCACGGATCGTGCTGCCGCGTCGAGCGCCGCGACGACGGCAGCCATCGCTCGATGAAGCTCCGCCGAAGCTGTTGGCATGGTGAGGTCCGTGCGCCGAACGAGGTCGAGCGCACTGGACCACCCCGACAGGTACGCGGCGAGCTGGGGAGCAGGAAGTTCTTCCCCATGAGCCATGAGGGATTGGGACACGAGACGGTTGAGGTCGTCGTCCATCTGAACTTGAGTGAGACAATCTGAAGGCGGGGCCAAGAGTCGCTCCGTCACCAACCGGTGAGGCGCCCAGTCTATCGGGGCCACTCGCGGCGATCCAAGATTGGGTCGCGAGCGAGCGACTGCTGACCATGTGACGAGCCGCTGCTATCGTCCGCGCATGCCCGGCAACCACGACGAACGCGTCTTGGCGAATGCCATCGACGACATCGTCGAATCGTACGCGGAGCACGGCAACATCAACCACCTCGACGGGCTCAACCTGCCGTCGCGGGCCGAGGTGGCGACGCTGCTCGACGACCTGATCTCGATCGTGTTTCCGGGCTACTTCGTCCGACAACACGTGGACGCGCTGACCTGCCGCTACTTCGTGGGAGAACGTTGCGCTCGCACCCTGAGAAGCCTCGAACTCGCAGTCGGACAGGCTCTGCGCGCACGATCCGGTTCGGCCGAGGTTTCCCATCAGGAGCGGGCACACGCCTGTGCGATCGAGATGGTCCGGGCGATCCCAGCGATTCGCGCGGTGTTGGACACCGACGTCCAGGCAGCGCTGGTCGGCGACCCAGCCGCGTGCAGTGCTCCGGAGATCATCACCTCCTACCCCGGCGTCGAGGCGATCGCGGTCCACCGCATCGCAAACACCCTGTGCCGGCTCGACGTTCCGCTGATCCCGCGCATGATGTCCGAGCAGGTGCACAGCCGCACCGGGATCGACATCCATCCAGGTGCGAGTATCGGCGAGAGCTTCTTCATCGACCACGGGACCGGTGTGGTCATCGGTGAGACCTCGGAGATCGGCGTCCGCGTGAAGCTCTACCAGGGCGTGACGCTGGGCGCGCTCTCGGTTCGCAACGGCATGGGACGTTCGACAGAACGCCGGCACCCCAAGCTCGAAGACGACGTCACGATCTACGCCGGTGCGACGATCCTCGGGGGAGACACCGTGATCGGCGCAGGCTCGACCATCGGCGGAAACGTGTGGCTGACCCACAGCGTGGAGGCCGGCACGACGGTCATGCTCGACAAACCCTCGCTCAAGTTCATCAAGCAAGGCTCCCGAGTCTCCGCCGAGCAGCAGCGAGACCCGGAGTATTAGGCTGTACAGGGGCCTTTCGAAAAGGCCCCTCACTGCGGCGACGAAGTCGCCTTCGTTTCACCCCAAACGCTCGCCTTCCGGCTCGTGCTCTCAGCGGGTGGGCGGAGGGGCGCGCAGCGGGAAGACACGAACCTCCCGTACAAGGACCCGCCCAGACCGAGGACGCCGAAGGCCCCCGCCGCGCACGAGGGACAGCGGGGCCGCAGAAACCCGGCGCGGACCTCATGCGTGAGGGACTACAACTGTGCTTCGAAGGTCTCGAACTGCGACTCGAGCAGGCGCTGTAGCTGGGCGCGTTCGCTGCCGTCGAGGAAGCTCTGACACTCGGCCGAGGGAGACTCGGTGACCGGCGTGTCCCCGGCTGCGGGCGTGCACGCATCCACCACGGTGCCGGTCGACGCGTCGGCCCAGAAGCTCTCGCCGGGCAGGAAGCTGTACTCGATGCTGGCCCGAACCATTTGTTTGAGCTCCAAGTAGTTCAGGTCCTGGTCCATCACCCCGCGAACGAACTCGGCGGCAAGGCTGGACCGCGCGACGCCCTGGTCGTCGGTGGCCAGCGACACCGGAACACCTCGCTCCAGGTACTCGTGCACCGGGTGTGTCGGGCCGGAAACCTCGAGGATGATGTCGTTGCTGGCGAAACAGATCTCGACCAGGATCCCGCGCTCGCGGAGGAGATCGAACAGGCCGTCGGCATCGCTCTCGAACATCACGTCGACACCGTGCCCGACCCGCCGGGTGCCCGCGATCTCGACCGCTTTGCGGATGTGATCGGTCTCGTCGAGTTCGTAGCCGTCGGGAACGGAGGCCGCTGTGATCTCGCCGGCATGCAACGACAGACGCAACGGGCTGCTGTCGGCGTAGTACTCGCCGAGATAGCCCAACATGTCCATCTGATCGTCGTAGTTGCTCATGGCGGTCGAGCCATCCTCGGGCCCCACGAGGTTGAGGCCCACGATGCGCGGCTCGACCATCGCAGCTTCATAAGCGGCGACCATCTGCGCGAACACGCCGGAGTCCGTCCCACTGCGGGAGATGTACGCCTGGTAGCGGGTGCGAACGGCACAGCCAGGTGCCGCGTCTGCCGTGCCGCAGTCTTGCTCGGCGTTGGCGATGTTCTCGCTGTTCTCGGCGTCGTCGGTCAACCGCGCTCGCGCGGCCGGGAAGCCAGGGTCGGCCAGCAACGCCGCGTGGAACGATGCGTAGTCGGCAGTCGTGATCGAGCCTCCGCCCAAGTCGGACCACACGTTTTGGCCCAAGCTCCGCGCGGTGGAGTTCGAGGTCAACATCGGCTCGATGTAGAGCAGGTTCTCGGCGGCGGCGCGGCGACGAACGTCGGCCAGCATGCGGCCGTGCTGCGTCCCCGAGATTGCCCCGAACTTGGAGAACGTCGCGAAGAAGTGGTCCGCACCGCTCTCGCTGGGCGAGGGCACGAAGTCGAGCATCGACCATGCACGAACAACCTCGAGGTAGAAGTCGCGGCGGCCCGAGGGGATCGGGACGTCGTTGCCATCGCCGCACGCGAGGGAGAGGGCCAGACCATTCTCTGTGATGCAGAAGTCACCATCCGCTGCAGCCCATCCGAGGAACGTCTCGGCGTAGACCGAGCCTGAGAGGTGGTGGTGCAGGTCGCCGCCCAGAGGCATGGCGATCAGAAACTCTTCGACCGCACCTTCGTCCTCTCGAATCTCTTCCAGCATGGACGCGGCGTCGTCCTCGGCCGCGGCGGCGCACTCCTGCGGCGTCTCGCAAGCTTCTTCGCCCGTCGTGCCTTCGCTGCCCGAATCGGCGGAGTCGGTGTCGTCCGTGGTCCCGGAGCCGGACATCGTCACGCCTGTCGTGGTCTCGGTGACAACCCCGCTCGTCGGTCCATCCGTGGTGGCGCCCGTGCTCGCGCCCTCGGTATCCGTGTCCGAGGAACCTCCGCTCTCGCTCTGGCAAGCCACCAGCGTCAAGCCGGTAAGAGCCCATGCCAAGCCTCGACGTAGCCGCGCACCATTCATGGTGCGGACACTACCCCAAGTTTTCGCGGTTCTCGGCGCGTCGTGGCGTGACGTGCCGCGCGCTCAGGAAGCCCGCTTGCGCTGACGGATGCGTCCCTGCATCGCCTCGCGAACGATCGCCTTCGCGTCATCGTCGAACCGCCCCTCGAGCACCACCCGAAGGTAGCGACGCTCGGTGGGGTCGGAGGCCACCCACCGCAAGCTGCGCCCGCGAAGCCGTCCAAAGTTGAACACCGGCTCGTTGTCTCGCCACGCGAAACGGCGGCCTTGGTCGCAGTAGGCGTCGTTGTGGCTCGACGACAGCTCGTGCAGGGCTTCGATGTCGAGGGAGAGGTCGTCGTACCGGTCCAGCTGGCCCGCGAAGACCTCGAGCGACGCCACCGTATCGGCGGCCGCCCCGTGCGCGCCCTCGAGATCCTTGTCCCGGTAGAACCGAAGCGCGGCGGTCAGGTTCCGGGGCTCGCGCCGGTGATAGATGACCTGGGCGTCGATGACCCGCTTGCCGGTGAGGTCCATCGACTTGCCCGCACGCACCAACTCGGCTTGCACGATGCGAACGTCGTAACGTCCGATCGCAAAGCCGGCGAAGTCGGCGTCGTCGATCGCGGCGAGCACCTCGTCGCTGATCTGTTCGAAGGTCGGAGCCGCTTCGACATCGTCGTTGGAGATGCCGTGGATCTCGGTGGCCTCCAGCGGAATACGAATGCCCGGCTTGACGCGCCAGGTTCGGATGGGCTCGACGCCCTCGCGGCCGACCCGCAGAACGGACAGCTCGACGATGCGATCGCTGAGCGGATCCGTGCCGGTCGCTTCGACGTCGAAGAACACGAGCGGCCGCTCCAACGTGGATGCAAACGCAGAGAAGCGCTCTCCCAAAGCGGCCAGATCGAGTCCGGCGTCAGAGAGCGTGGCGTGGGTGGAAACGGATTCGCTGGTCATGCGATCGAGGCGTCGTCCGGAGCGACGCGGCGGACGCGGAGAATCGCACGCTCCGTGGGTCCACGGCACTCGGTGAAGCAGGCTTACTCCAGGTCACCAAAAGATCGCGATGACGGGGTGGGAATCCGGCGCAAGCGCAGAACAGCGTGTTGGGGGGCCCATGCCCCCGTTGGAAGGTGGGTCCCCGACTGATACTTTGCACACATGACGCGGGTCGGAGCGAGCATCCTCATACTGCTGGTTGGTTGCGCGCTCGAAGAGCGAGAAGACCCGGGTGCTGAAGACGACAGTGGAACGCTCACGAGTCCACTGACGGCCTCGGCCGGCGGGACGGACGAGCCCAACGACGACGACGGCGAGACCGGCGACATCAAACTCGACGTCGGCGAAGGCGGAAGTGGCGGGCCGCAGGACTGCCAAGAGGGTCAGGACTGCCCCGACGCATGCGAGGCGATGCAACACGTCCCGTGCGACGAGGGCACCACCGACGTGTTCGCGGCGATCGGACTGGGCTGCGAAGGCGAGATTCAGATCACCGGCACCACGCAAGGCGACCCCGGCTCGATCGGCGTCCGAACCGGCTTCGGCCCCACCGACACCTGGGCCCCGCGCGAAGGTTCGTCGTTCGCCGTGATCGGCAGCGGCAACGTCTCCGAGCTCGACACCGAGACCCCGCCCAACGACAGCAACGGCGGCCCGACCCACTGCAACGACGACATGCCCGGGAGTCCGAACCCCGGCGGCAGCCTCCCCGCCCCCGTCCGCGTCAACAACGTCGCCGGCGACTGCACCACCGATCCCACCCTGCTCGGGTCCGGAGACTGTTCCAACACCGTCTCGGGTCAGTTCAGCAAGGGCGGCTCCGCGTTCGACTACGCCGAAGTTCGGGTGATCGCCAACGTCCCCGAGGGAAACAACTCGATCAGCTACGACTTCGCGTTCTTCTCGACCGAGTATCCGGACTACTTCGGCGACGTCTACAACGATATGTACGTGGGCTGGCTCGAGTCCGAGAGCTGGACCGGCAACATCTCCTTCGACGAGCAGGGCGCACCGATCTCGCTCAACGCCGGATTCCTCGACTTCCGCGATGACGCGGCGAGCCTCCCGGAGTTCGGCGGCACCTGCATGAAGCAGCACGCCGGCACCAAGTGGCTGAGCTCGACCGCGCCGGTGACACCCGGTGAGCAGATCACCGTCGTGCTCGCGGTGTTCGACTTGGCGGATCCGGTGCTCGACAGCTACGTGTTCCTCGACAACTGGCAGTGGGGCTGTGACGGCACCGGCGGTCCGGTGACGACTCCGGTGGGGTGAGGCGCGCAGACGCGGTTCTCCCGGAGGGCCTAGCAGGCTGCGTGCAGGACCCGGGGTTCGAAGGCCCTCACTCATTTCGGCCTCGGATGATCGAGCACGACCCGTGGAGCACTATCTCAACGAGAGATGCTTATCGTGCGTAGAACATTGATCTTGATGGTGATGGTGCTCGGGGCGTGCGAGACGGAGTCGCCGCGTTGTCCCAACGGTTTTGACGCGGAGGCCGGTGCCGGCACAGGAAACGGCGGCTGCAAGATCGGCGGATACGCCGACGACGTCGAGGCCGACGCCGGAGTCGCGGGCTTCGTCAAGTCGGTCACCGGCGGATGCGGGCCGGGTGACAACTCGTGCAGCGTCACCTACGAGGACGACCACCCAGTCGAGATCTACGCGATCGACGAGGGGCTCACACTCGAAGACTGCAACGGCGCGAACCTCCCGGTCTATCTCGCATCAACAGCCCCATCGCCGATCGCGGCCCCTGGCGGAGAGCCGGCCCTCGTGGTTCACACGGACGACCATGGACGGTTCTGGGCCGCACTGCCGCCCGGGAACTACTGCGTCACCTCGACCGACACCATCGACGACACTCTCCTAGGCCGAACGGTCGTGGTCCCGGAAGCACTCATCAACGCGACCTTCATCTTCGACCACGGGGGCTACTAGGTTTCGCCTCGCGCGTGCGGTTGGAGCTGGTGTCTTCTCGCTGGCGAGGCTCCGACCGTCATCCGATGCGCGGATCGGGCGAAGACTCAGCGTTCTTCGCCGCGCAGACGTACTCATCCGGCGGTCACTGGAAGCTGACCTCGCACTGCCCCAGGGTCCACCGAGCGTAGGGGCTCCCGACGTTCTTGAGCGGCACATCCGAGGAAGAGAAGCGTACCCGCAGCACGTGTGAGGATGTCCATGTCGCCGATCCCAACGCGCGAGCGGGCTGTGTACCTCAGCTCGAAATGCGGCCGACCCGGGAAATCGACCGCGAGGAGGCGCGGTTTTGCTCACACGAGCCGAAGCCTCGGTATTCTCCTCGCGTCATGAAGACCAACGCGATCCTGCTTGCCGCCCTCTGCATCACCGCCTGCGGCGACGACAGCAACGCCGGAGAAGGCAACGATGGAGCGACGACAAGCTCCACGGACGACACCGGCTCGACCACCAACGAGACGCCGACGTCTGCAACCACCGACGACCCCGGCGAGACGACCGACGCCGCATCCACGTCGGCCGACGTGACCACCGCGGCCAACTCCAGCGACACCACCGACGCCTCCGACACCGACCTGCCCGCCTCCAACTGTGTCGAGCGCCCCGAGCCGGATTGCCCGCCTGCGCCGGGAGCCATCTCCACCGAGCTGGCCGAGGGCCTGATTCAAGACGGCTCCGCGACCGCTCTCGATGTGCGCGGCGTTGGCTCCTTCGCCACCGCGCACCTGCCCGGCGCCACGGTGCTCGATGCCTCCGACCTGCGGGCCAACGTGGACGGGGTGTCCGGCCAGGTCGCTTCCCCCGAGCAGGCCCAGGTCTCCTTCGAATCCGCCGGTATCTCGCCCGGTGATGCACTCATCGTCTACGGCGATGACAACGGCACCAACCCGGCGCGGGTGGTCTGGACGCTGGAGTACTACGGGCACACCGGCCCGGTGTGGATGCTCGATGGTGGGCTCGAGCAATGGACAGCCGAAGACCGCGGGGTCGAGACCGAGGGCGAGGCCGCGGGTGGCTCCACCTATGAGCCTGCGATCGCCGAGGCGCTTCGGGTCGACGAGCAGTGGGTTCTCGACCACCTCGACGACCCGACGGTCACGCTCGTCGACGCGCGAGGCAACGGCGAGTTCACCTCTGGGCACATTCCCGGGGCCATCTCGGTCGACTGGGTTCGCAACCTCGGGCGCAACGGCCTATTCCTTCCGGCCGACGAACTCCGCGAGCTGTACGGCAGCCCCTCCGCGGACCAGACGCTCGTCACCTACTGCCAAACCGGCAGTCGTGCCTCCGTCGACTGGTTGGTCCTCGCGATGCTTGGATACTCCGACGTCCGGATCTACGACGGGTCGTGGTCCGAGTGGAGCGCCGATCCGACCAACCCCGTGGAGTGAGGGTCAGGTTCCTAGCCTTCGACCGTCTCGCCCAACCAGCGCTGCGCGTGCTCGTACGTTCGCGAGTAGGCCAGCGGCCCCTGCTCGAGCCGAAACGGGGTGACCTTGGGAAGGTCCGGCGTGACGAGCAGCATCAAGTCCGCGCCTGGGATCTCGGACGGAACCGGCGCCGGCGCGCCCCACTTCACCTTGCGGCGGGACGGCAGAAAGTGCAGCAGCACCCGCTCGTCCCCATCGAGCGCCGTGAACCCGCTCCGGTCCGAAACGCCGCCATCGACCAGCAGCCGGCCTTGCGAAACCACGGGACGGAACATCACCGGGACCGTGCAAGAGGCGACGATCGCTTCGCCCAGCAGGCCCTCACTCAGCGCCAACGGCTTGCGACGCAACACGTCGTGCACGATCGGGGAGAAGCTCAGCGGCGTTTGTTCGATGCGCTCGACACCAAGGCGACCAAGCAGAAGCCCGAGGCGGTCTCGGAACTTCTTGCCTCGCAGCAGCCCCCCCAGCGGCAGCCCGGGATCCCAGAAGTCCTCGCGCCGCAGCGAAACCAACTCGTCCGCGAGCGTCCCGGCATCCATGCCGCTGGCCCACAACCCTCCCGCCAACGACCCGGCCGAACACCCGATGACCCGCTGGGGCCGCAGTCCGAACTCCTCGAGCGCGCGCAACAGTCCGGTGTGGGAGAAGAAGCCGAAGAAGCCCGCGCTGAGCATCAGCGTGAAGGGCGACTCCTCGAGCCAGGCGGCGCGCTGCATCGCCCGGGTCTTACCACGAGACGGCGTCACTCCAAGGCGGCCAGCACCCGGCTGACGGCAACGTCGAACACGCCTCGGTCCACGCGATGCGCTCGATGCAACTCGAACAGAGCGAACAGCGCCGCCGCACCGATCGCGCTCGCGTCGGCGCCGTCTTCCCGCGCCGCGCGAACGAGGGGATGAAGCCCGCCCAAGCGCACCCGCTCCAAGCCCTCGTCGTCGCGAAGCAAGCTCCACGAGACCATGGAGACCTCGACCAGTGCCGCCCGCCCCAGCGCAAACCGCAGGGTCGCTGCCAACCGATCCGAGCCAAGCACGGGCGAGACGCGGTGAGCCACACCCGCCGGCGCGAGGACGGACGGCATCGCGTCGACGAACGCCTCGAGGGCACGAGCGCGATCCGAGCCGGGGACCGCGAGCAGCATCACCCGCCGGGCCGTCTCCACGAGCCCGTCGGCGGTCCTGTAGAGCAGCCGGGCCAGCGCAGGCTCGGAGACCTGCCCTTGCAGCCAAACGCGTCCGGACACCGATCGGTAGGGCGCAGGGAGTACGAACGTTCGGTTGCGCAGTCCGTCTGCCCACAGCTCGACCCCTGGCGGAGCGTCCCCCACGGTCAGTGCACCCACGGCCATCGGGTCCGCAACGGGCTGCCGCAGCCAGACCCGGCGTGGGGCCTTGGGCGGGGCTGGCACCCGGCGAACTCGGACCCCCGCGGGCGCTGCAAACGCACCCGAGGACAGAATCCCCAGCTCGACCAACGCATCCGCCACCGCCGGCTCCGCCTCGATGACCGGGTGCGGAAGGTCGCGGTGCCCTGCCCCGCCGGGCAACACCGTCGTGTACGCCCCGGACTCGATCACCTGCTGCAACGCGACCGGGCTGCGCGGCGTCGCGGCGTGTGGATCGTAGGCCACCAGGAGTGGCGACGACTCGAGACCGTGGGTGGGCTCGTTCCGCATGCGGGCCCAAAGCAGATGGGCGAGCAGCGCCAAGCGGGCGCGCTGTCGAGCTCGGCCATGCGCAGCAAGGCCTGCGGTCAACTCCCGGGCGCGAGACTCCGTGAGACGGACGTGGCCCTGGCTCGCAAGCGGACCGGGTCGCAGCTGGGCTTCGGCAACCATCGGCATCCGCCACAATCCCCAGTCCCCCACCAGCTTCTTCAGCATGCTGGCGCCCCCACCGGTGAGCCCCCAGGGCTCCCAGGCGGGCTCGGAGGACTCGAGCGTATGCCACCGCTCACCGGGTTGGGCGACCACAATGCCGCCGACATCCCGCAGCCGCTTGAGCGCATCGATACCCGAGTAGGGCGTGCCGTCCGCTCCGTGGGCTACGGTCGTGCTCAACAGCGGTTCGTCGCGCCACGCCAAGATGACCCCCGCCCCATGCGGGACGTAGCGAAGGCCGATGTCCACCGGACCCAGCTGCTCCCAGCGATGCTTCATCCACGGAGCGCGGGCCCGGGAGGCGTCATCGGGCAAAGCGTCCAGCCCCGCTTGGGTGAGCTTCGCCGCGCCCGCCCGCGCAAGGTCGCAGGCCGCCGCCGCGACCTGCCCGGCCTGCTCGAGACTCACCGCGCTGTCTGAGAGTTCGGCGACGACCGTGATACCCGGCAGTTCGAGCGCTTCCCCCTTGAGCACCAGCCGGCCGAAGCCGTGAACCTGAACGACGCCTCGGGTCGCGATCGCGTGACGGTGGACATAGCCGCGCACGGCCGCCGACTCGGCGTGGCCCAAGGGCACCGGTCCCACGCTCCCGGCCTCGAGCGCAACCACATCCACACGCTGTTGGAGCTTGCCCCGAGCCAGCGGCGACGCCGGGATGAAACGGGCGGCCGTGTGCTCGCGAAGCCAGGCCAGCTGGGGTGGCGAGAGCGCCTCCACGGTCCACAGCTCCCCGCGCTCGGCCGCCACTCGATGCGGCCACGCAAAGACGACTTCGTCGGTCGAGCGGAGGCGCGCCACCGCTCGAGGATGGCCGCTGCCGTCGTGGATGGTTTTTGGGACCTCCTGGGACCCGGGCTGCAGTGCCGCGTGAAGCCACGCGACGGCTTCATGCCAGGCGTCATCGATGTGCGGGCGTCGTCCGTCCGCATCGAGCTTGATCTTGGGTGCCTCGAGGTCGCCGTGAAGCGGTTCCCCCGCCGGCCCGGTGACGTCTGAGAGCGCGGCCACCCGCACGCCGTCCCGCCGCAGGTGGAGCCCTCCCTCCTGCGCCGCCCACCACCGCCCGGCCGCGCCGAAGTCCTCGGCGTCTGCCGGGTCGAGCCGCTCGACGACGAGTCCATCACGCACCGCCTCGGGCGCGACGGCATGCCCCAGGCCTGCCGCCCACCGCTCACAGATCTCGTCCAGCGGCGCGTTGCGCCCGGTCCATCGCGACCAGATCGCCGCAACCCCTCGAGATCGATGCGAGACCCGTACCGAGAGCCCCCCGTCCTCGACGTCACTGCTCACCCGCTGGACTTCGTAGGGATCCCGCCCCGCAGATGCTCCCGCCGACCAGTTCCATCGCCGAGCGCCCGCCGGGGTGTGGAGCTCGACCCAGCGCGGCGCACTCGCCAACGCTCCGTTGATCGCAGCGCCGACGAGAAACCGCCAGCGCTGGGGTAGCGGCACGAGAACATCATCACGGAGCGACGCATCGAGCAGCCCGGACAACTCCGGCCATTCCCACTGCGGCGCCTCGAACCGCAGGTCGAGTTGCAGCGTCGTGTGTCCGTCGACGTCGTGTGTACGGACTCGCGCCACGACACGAGGCGAGATCGACAGCCCGGAGCGCAACAGCCACGTCGCGAACGACCAGGGCTCGCTCGTGCGCCGCATCGCGAGGACGCCAGCTTCGACCGACGCCGTGAACTCGCGTACGGGAGCCAGCTCGCCGCTCGCCAACGAGACCGCTTCGACACACGCGTCCAGGGCACTCATGACAGCGCCTTCCATCGGTCGAGCAGCGGGTCCGCATCCGAGTCTCCCCGCGCGAGGATCGCGGTCGCCAGACCCAGCGCCGCCATCTGGGGCCGAGCAAGGGCCGTGGAGGCCGCTTGGCGCACGATGGGATGGGACGCCCGAAGCCACAGCACACGGTCCCGCAGGGCCTCCGTGCTCCACGCCGCGCCCGTGACAACACCGGTGTCCGTCACTGCGACACCGCCCAGGACCGAAGGCTCCGCGTCCTCCAGCTCGCACCACTGCAGGCCCTTCAGCGGCGCGAAGTCGCGGATCAGTCCAAGGGTCAACTGGGCCAGCGCATCCGGTGTCTGTCGAGGCGAGGCGTGGCTGACCGCGTTCGACAACGGCATTGCGACCAGCGAGAAGCGACCCAGCAACGCCACCAGCCACGGTCGGTCGATGTCCCACCGCCCCTGCAACACCGGGATCCCCGACCGCAACGCCAGCAGTCTCGTATCGAGTGCGCCGTCGTCGGTGACCGCCACCAACCCAAGCCCCGCCCGGGCACGAAGCGTGCTTGGAGAGACGGTAGAACCGGTCGCGAGTCGAAGCACCTGCCGTCCCCCCAGCGCCTCGAGCGCGTCGGACTCGAGCTGCAGATGAGCGTGCAGATGAGAGTAGGCATCGGCGCCCCCCCTGTCCCAAAGGGTCACTCCGGAAGCTTCAACCGTGCGCTGGACCAATGCCTCGCGGAGCCTGTCGACGCCATCGCGCAGTTCGAGTTCCAGCTTGTCGCGGTCTGCATCACGGGTCACCCCGTCCCTCGCAAGTCCGGTTTGAAGCCGCGGTGAGTCCAGGCGCACGACCAGGTGCTGCGCGGTCGTCAGCCCGACCGCCTTGGTCAGTTCTGGCAGCAGCTCTGCGGTTCGCCCCGTTTCGAGCACCAGCCCGCGACGCATCAGCGTCGTCTGCGGTTCGGGCCCGAAGCCAAGCCGGGCCCGGCTGGGGCCCTGGGACCACGACACATCGGCAGCGACGTCCTCCATCTCGAACGGCTCGGAGATCTCGACCGGTCCGCGGTCTCCTTCGACATCCTCGAACGAGATCTCCATCGGCACGAACCGACACCACCGGCGAAGCGCGTCCTCCACGGCTTCCGCGATCGCGCCTCGCTGCGAAGGGTCACCACGCCGAAACAGACCTGTCTCTTATACACATCTCCGAGCCCACGAGACCTCTCTACATCTCGT
>CAJXVA010000237.1 GCA_913061055.1 uncultured Pseudomonadota bacterium | reverse complement strand
ATCAACTTCGACAGCGGCAAGTTCGACGTCAAGACCGACGAGTCGGCGAAGTTGGACGAAGCGCTCGCGGTCGCGTTCCACGAGCTGGTCGCACTCGACAAGGTCAACAAGGCCGTCGGTGCCAACCTCACCCCCAAGCTCTACATCGTTGGCTACACGGACACCGTCGGCGGAGCGGGCGGCAACCAGAAACTCTCGAACAGCCGAGCGAAGGCGATCGCCGAATACTTCCGGGACCGCGGCTTCTGGGCCGAGATTCACTACGCGGGCATGGGCGAGCGTGGGCTCCGGGTGGAGACGGGCGACGGGGTCGACGAGGTTCGCAACCGCCGAGCTCTGTACCTGCTTGGCGTCCAGCAGCCGGCCGGGGGCGGTCAGATCCCCAGCCGATGGGCGCGGCTGATCGGTCAGCGTTCGCAGCCGGCAGGCTTCGTGTTGCCCGAACTGCCCGAGCGGTGGAAGAACTATCGCGAGGACCGGCAGGCTGAAGCGGCAGCTCAGAACGAGGGCGTCAGCACGAAGCTGGACGAAGACGACACGATGCCGAGTCGGTCCAGCGACGGTCTGATCGGCGAGACGGGGGATGAGACGCCAGAGTTCGACTCCGGGGATGAGAACCCGCCGGAGATCGAGGGCGAGCCCGGAGCCGCCAAGAAGGGCTGCTCGGTCTCCAGCGATGCTCCGCCGGCATTGGGGCTGCTCGTCTTGTTCGCCCTCGGCATGATGCGCCGACGGGACTGAGACGACCCCGAGAGGTCCGTGTCCACCAGGGCCTCCGATTCGTGGTGATGACGCCCACGGGCGGAAGCCGCCATTCGCGCGTAGGCTGTCTCCATGAACTATCGGGTGGGGTTGCTGAGGCTGTCGTTGGCGGGGCTGTCGTTGGGATGGGGCTGCGGGGAAGACCCCGAGCCCGAGCGCGTCGAGATCAACCTCGAGACGATCGAGCGCGCGTTCGAGCCTCTCGAATACGACAGCGGCTGGGTCGATGTGGCGAGTGGGGTCTCCGTGCAGCTCGTGGCGTCGCTGCAGACGGAGGTTGAGCAGTCAGCCGTCGTCTTCGCTCGTGGGGATGAACTCGAGCCCGAGCCCGGCAGCGGTACGTTCCTCGTCCGCGGCACGCTCACCATCGAGCTGTTTGCCGACGTCGACGCCAATGGCGAGGTGTTCGAGGGCTCGCTTGGGACATCCTCGGTGACCGTCGAGACGGAGCTCGCCACCTACGACCCGTTCTTGATCATGGAGTCGGTCGTGCCGCTGCTGAACTCGCAGCAACCCGGCGATGCCACCTTTGGCTCGGGCCTGCTGACGTACCGGGTGCAGAACGGGTTCCGGTTTTTGCCCACGTTGGAGGGGGTGTGCGTCGCCCTCGACGAGGACCGCGGGGTCATGCAGTACGTCAACGAGCTGGCGTGGGAGGTCGAGTACGGCCCGAGCGTTTGGGTCGGGATCGAGACGCCGCTGGGCGCTCCGACGACGCTCGGTGAAGCGGGCATCACATTCTCGGCCGAGTTCACGCCTCCGCGCCAGTTCGATCTGGGCACGTATTCGTTGGACAACGGAGCTGCGGTCGACGGCGTCGGACCGTGCGGAGAGGTCGTCGACGGGGAACTCGTCGAGTAACCCTGGCCGGGGAACGCGGACGGCGGCGTTAGTGGTCGAGTCCCTCGGGCCACGTCTGCACGCTGGCGCGCAGGGTGGTCAGGGTCGTTTCGACCGGCTTTGCGGTGTCGAGCACGAGGTGTTCGTGCTCGGGGAACTCGTCGATGTTCTCCCACTTGGCGACGAAGTCGTCGAAGATCTCCAGTCGGCCATCGCTGACGGAGGCCCGTTTGGCGCGCTCACGGAGACGGTCCTTGGCGATCGCGTAGTCGATCCGGCACTCGACCAAGCGGAACGGGACCCCATGCGCCTGTGCGAGGTCGCGCGCCCTGGCCCGTAGCGCGCGGCTCCGGAAGGAGGCATCCACGATCACGGGACGCCCGGAGCGAAGCACCACACCTGCGCGCCGGAAGACCTCCGCGTAGACCTCCTGGGTGAACTTGGGATCGTATGCGCCCTGCCACGAACCATCGTGAACCGGTTGGGTCGCCCGGACGCCGATCATCTGCTTTCGCGTGCGGTCGGCGTCGACGACCGGGGCGCTCATCTCCTGACTGAGTCTGCCGCTGATCGTGCTCTTTCCGCTGGCGATCACGCCGCCCACCGCCACGACGCACGGACCCAACAGGGAGCGGCGCCCGGAGGCCAAAGCGAGCATGAAACATCGGCGGGCCGAGGCCACGGCGCGCGAGCGATGGACCGTGCTGACGGACGGGTCGTCGGCGACGAACGATGCGATCTTGCCGCGGACAAAGGCTCGGTAGCCCTCGTAGAAATCCAAGACTTCGTACAGGTCGAAGTCGCCGCTGGTCTTTGCGTACTCGGCGACGAGGTGCTCGCTCAACTCCACGTGCCCGTGTGCGCTGAGGTCCATCGCGAGGAAGGCCAGGTCGGAGGCGACGTCTGCGTAGCGGAATCGGTCGTTGAACTCGATGCAGTCCAGGACGGTGATCGTGCCGTCGTCGCCGAGATAGACGTGCTCGAGGCGGAGATCACCGTGTCCGTCCCGCACCCGCTGGGCCTCGATCCGAGCATCGAATCGTTCGGTCCGTCGCTCCACCGAGGTGAGCTGTTGCTCCGTGAGTTCGCGGACCTGCGCTTCGCTGAGATACCGCCGCAGCCGAGTCTGGGCGAAGTTTTCCCGCACATTGGTGGCGATCGCGTCCGCGGTGCCGAAGGCGGATGTTTCGGCGTCACACCGGGCCTGGGCGTGAAACTCCGCCAGTCGGACGGCGATACGGCTGATGTCGGAGGGCTGAAGCCGCCCCTGGGCAAGCCGAACGTCTGCGCGGTCATTGTCGTCGAGGCGTCGCATGTGGACGGCCCAATCGAGCACCTCCTCATCACCTTCGAGGCTCAGATGTCCGTCGACGAGTCGCAGCGGGACGACGCCGAGATAGACGTCTGGGGCGAGCCGACGGTTGAGCTCGACCTCGCGCTCACACGCCGCTTTGCGCAGCTCGAGCGTCGAAAAATCGAGGAAACCGAGATCAACCGGCTTCTTGATCTTGAGGACGTCGGTCTCCCGGAGCACCACCCAAGAGATGTGCGTCTCGATGAAGTCGACCGAGTCAGAGGTGAGGTCGCGAAGAATGTCGTCGCGGGTGGTCACTCCGCGAGCCTACCCGGATGAGGTCGCCGGAGCGGACCGGGTTGCTCACGCGGCGACGTCTTTGGGGAACCGGCGCACCCGCCACAGATGCCGCACGCCCCCGCGCACGGTCCGCGGCATGCGGGTGAAGTAGCGCATGGCCGAGGGCACGGTGCCAAAGGTGCGTTCGACCTCCTCGAACTTGCCCTCGATGTTCTCCCGCCGCAGCGGGCTGATGTTGGGGTTGCGGCGGTACTCGGCCAAGTGATCGAGCAGGCGCGCGTGATACTCCGGGTCCTCGACGATCGCGCGGATGGATTCGGCGCGCGGGTGGGTGCCGTCGAGGATGGTCCTGATCTGCCGCTCCATCTCATCGAGGCCGTCCTCGAACGAGGCGAGCAATTGGAAGTCGTAGTGCGGGTTGGCGTGGACCACCTGCATGACGTGGCCGATGATCGCGTCGCGGGTGCTGTTGAAACCGGTCGGGTCGATCAGCGAGGCGGGGTCGTCGAGGAACCGCAGCAGGGTGTGGAACCGGAAGTTGATGCCCTTGCCGTCGTAGTAGTCGGCCGCCGCGGGCACGATGAAGAACCGCAACATGTCGATTGCCCCGACCATTCGCTGGGTCCGGTTCGGGATTTCTTCGATGTAGCCAAGCCGCTTGAGGCGCTGAAGGCGCGGCAGAACGTTCTCGTCTCGTCCGTACTCCAGCAGTGCCGTGCGAAGTTTGCGCACTTTCTCCCGAAACTCCTTCGGGCTGCCCATCGTCTGTTTGACGAGCACCCACGGCTCCTCGGAAAGACGGATGGGGGCTTCGTTCGCAGCGCGTTCCACTGAGATAACCCTAACGTTGCGAACTCGGTGTGCAACCCGTTGCGCACTTAATCGTGCCACAAATCGGTGTAACGGTTGAACCCGGTGGGGTGGCCAAACTGCTGCGTGTGTCGCGCTAGAATGCCAGGGGAGGCATGCCCGTACACCGCCGCACCCCCGGCGTCGGACGTGCCCCGCGTCGCTGCGGCTAGGAGCTCTGTTCGGCCAGCCAGCGGTTCGTCCAAACCGCCGACTTGTCCCACCCATCGACCATGTTCGTCTGGGCGGCGCGCTCGGCCAGAGATCCGACGCCGAAGATCTTGATGTTCACCTTGTGGTTGCTGATCCGGACGCACTTGTTGTCGCCCAACGGCTTGGTCGTGACATCCCCGCTGAGCGAGATCCGATCGGTCAAGACGCTCATTCGGAGATCGTAGCGCCACAGCTGCTTCTTGGGGTGCCACACCCCGGCTTCGGTGTAGCCGAGCTTGGGTCCGAGAATCTTGGCGACCGCAGCCGGAAGAACGAGCTTGGGCGTGACCTGCATCGGACGCAGTTGGGTGTCGCCAGCATCGGTGAGAGGCCCGATCTCGCAGGCCGCAAACCCGAGCCCCTCCACGATCATGTCGTGGGTGAAGCCGGGCTCGAGGAACAGCTCCCAGAAGCGTTCTTCGGAGCAATCGATCTCGTGCTCGAGGGTGAAGTTCAGCACCGGCGCACGGTATCAGGCCGCCCCGTCACTTGCACCGGTCGGTCCACTCGGACGCGACCCCGCCGACCTCGAGCACGACCACCGACGCCCGGCGTGCGGGTCGGACCTGGCTGTAGTGCGGGTCATCGAAGGCCGCGACTTGGCGGACGGCGAACGGGGGGGAGAACAGGGGTCCCCAGTCCGCGGGGATGACGAGGTGCGTCGGTCGCTCCCGCACGAAGACACAGAGCTTGGCGGCCCGGTCGAAGTGAGCGTGAGCGGCCGCGCCGTGGTTGAGCCCCACGAGGTCGATGACCCGGACGGACCGCGGCATGAAGAATCGGTGCGCGCCCGCTCCCTCCACCGCGACGACCGCATCGGGCGGCAGATTCTCCTCCAGCCACCGTGACACCGTGGTGTGCAGGACACGGGTGTCTTCGGTGTGTTCGACCAGCTGGCCACGCAGCTGCCAGATCTGGAGACCCGTGAGGCCGGCGATCGGCAGCAGGGCGGCGAACGCTGCAGCACGGATCCATCGCGGAGCCTCTGGCTTCAGCGCGCTCAGCCCCAGGGGAAGCACGACCAGGGGCAGGGGGGCCAGCGGGGTGAAGTAGCGCGACTCGAAGAACAGGACGCCCGGGTGGAGGGGCCGGCTGACGGCGATGGCGACCGAGGTCGCGACGAAGGCCACGATGATCGCCCACGCACCGCTGCGTTTCGCTCGCGTCTCTTCGCGGAGTCCAAACGCGACGAGCCCGACGCCGGTGAGCGACAGGAGCCAGGGCTGCCACAGCAGGACCTCATCCCGTAGATACGCCAGCCCACTCCATCCTCCGCCAATGCCCTTGATGTACTGGGCGTTGGGCCACGGATAGCCGGAGACGGCGAGGCAGTAGCCGACCCAGAGCGCCAGGCCGAGGGCGGAGCCGCAGACGGCCCAGCTCGCTGCGCGAACGCTGGAGTCCTCGGTGCGGCGACGCCATCCCACCGCGACGACCACCACCGCGAACGCAACCACGGCCCCGAGCAGCTCCGGCCGCGCCCAGGTGCTGAGCAGGCCCAGCACCGCAGCAACCACCGCGCGTCCGCGCAGCACCTCCCGGATGGTCGCCAACAACACAAAGGCAGCCAGCGGCACTTCCATCCCGCTGGTCGCGGCTTGCAGGAGCGTGGGCGAGCACGCGACCAAGACGCCCCCGAGCAGGGTGAGGGAGGCGAGCGGAACGTGGTGATCCGGTTCGGTCCGGCGTCGCGCCAACTCGAGCGTGACCAGTGCGCCCATCCAACTCGTGGCCGCGTGCAGCAGAGCGCCGAGAAGCTTGACCGGGATCACGGGGTTCCCTGCGATGGGCCACACACCCAGGGCGAGCACCCACAGCGGAGACGAAAACCCCGTCTCGAGATCGCCGGGGTTGTACGACAGCCCCTCGCCCGCCCGCAGGCTCTTCGCGTACGACAGGTGAATCCATGCATCGTCGAGGGCGAAGTCCCGGGTCTCCCAGATCATGGAGGCCGCCAGCCCGAAGCCGACGAGCGCGCAGACGAACGCGATCGACGACTCGGTACGCGGGGCGCTGTCGCGGGCATCGATCGGCATGGGCGGTCTCGAGGCGTCCGCTCTCGGGCCGGACGCACGTCAGCCCCAAGGTGGCAGAGGCTCCTACCAAAATGAAGCCATCACGCGCATCTTCCTTGCGTTCGAGATCAGAGCCCGGCATAACAGTGAGGCAGAGGACACGGAGCGCGCCGGGGGGCTTGCAAACGTGTCCATTGCAGACAACATCTCCGCGAGGTTTCGGACAACACTTCGGTGTTGAGATACGGCTCAGCCTGTATCACCGCGGAGGACCAAGATTACCTGTTGCAGGGTTTCCCACCGGGAGTCAGCGCCAACTCAGGCGCACCTCGATCCCGCTGGAGAATCCCCATGTTCGATTTCGCTTCCGAAAAAGGCTTCAAGCAATACCTCGCTTCCATTGAGCGCTACCCCAAGCTGGACCGCGCCGGTGAGCTGTCCCTGGCGACCGCCTATCACGCGGGGGACAAGTCCCAGGGCGACCTTCTGGTCTCCTGCAACCTCCGCTTCGTGGTGAAGATCGCCGTGGGCTACTGCGGCTACGGCTTCAAACTCAGCGACTTGGTCGCAGAGGGCAACATCGGTCTGCTCCAGGCCGTCCGCCGCTTCGAGCCCGAGAGGGGCCTTCGTTTCATGACGTACGCCTCGTACTGGGTTCGTGCCCACGTGCTCTCGTACATCCTCAAGCACTGGAGCTTGGTCGGTGTCGGCACGGGCCCCATGCAGAGCAAGCTGTTCTTCCGCCTCCAGCGCGAGAAGGCCAAGCTGCTCGCCCGAACCGGCTCGAGCGAGAACATCACAGCCAAGCTGGCCGAGACGTTCCAGTGCACGGAGGATCGGATCCGTCGCATGGAGCAACGCATCGACGGCCGCGACCTCTCCCTGGACGCCAAGGCGTACCGCGACGGTACCGTCTCCATCCTCGAGACCCTCGAAGGCACCGGCGCTTCGCAGGAGACCACGCTCTCTCGCACCGAAGTCTCCTCTTTGGTCAGAGAGCGAGTCGAGGAAGCCCTGACTCGCTTCGACCAGCGGGAGCAGGTCATCGTCCGAGAACGGCTCCTGGGTGCACAGAAGCGCACGCTCTCCGACCTTGGCCAACAGCTCGGCCTCTCGCGCGAGCGTGTGCGTCAGCTCGAGCAGCGCGTCAAAGGCAAGCTGCGCCGCACCTTGGCCGACCTGGCTCCACAAGAGTCGTACCTCGAAGCCGCCTGATTCCCTCCAACCTTCTCCGATCGAGGAACGCCCTCGGTGCCATCGGCATCGGGGGCGCTGTCGTGTCCGAGGTTGTTGCTCGCCAGGCGGGCGGCCGAATGGAACGGAACGGAGCCGGCCGGAATCAGTCGTCGTCGAGTTCGATGGTCAGGACGGTGATGTTGTCCTTGCCACCACAGTCGTTGGCGAACCGGACCGCCTCGAGCGTCGCGTCCTCCACGTCCATGTCGCGGAAGAACGCCATGTCGGAGGGCTGCTCGGCGTAGCCATGAAACCCGTCGGAGCACAGAATGATCCGGTCGCCCGCGAACAGGGGGATCGGAAGGGTGTCGACCTCGACGTAGTCCTTGTGGCCGACCGCCCGGGTGATCACGTTCTTCGCTCGCGAGGTCTGGGCCTGCTCGGGCGTGATCAGCCCATGCTTGAGCTGGTAGTTGATCAAGGTGTGGTCTTCGGTGAGCTGAGCGACTTCGCCCTTGCGCACCAGATAGACCCGCGAGTCTCCGACCTGACCGACGACGCCGATTCCGCCGCAGACCAAGAACACGGAGGCCGTGGTGCTCATGCCACGCTGCTCGGGGTCGAGCTCGCCCATGCTGTGGATCATGTAGCAAGCGTTTTGGATCGCGCCGCGGACGAGCTGCGTCAGCTGCCCGACACGCGCTGCTGCGTCTCCCGAACCGATCTCATGGATGAGCGCCTCGTTGCGCTTGAGCCACTCCCAGATCAGCTCGACCGTTTCCTGCGAGGCGACCTCGCCTTTCGCTCGTCCGCCGACGCCATCGGCGACAACGAAGACGCCCAGGTCGGGGTCTGCGAGGTGCGAGTCCTCGTTGTGCTCGCGGGAGAGCCCAACGTCGGTGTGGCCGAAATAGCGGATCTGCATCCAGCGTCGAAGGTACCACGCCGGCCTCTGTGCAAACCGCTCAAGACTGAGACCAAACGGGGGCCGGCGCGACGACCAGTGGTTCGGCGGGTTCGAGCTGGAACGCCCACGCGTGCAGCAGAACTTGCGCATCTCCCGGGGCAGACCCGTACAGAGGGTCCCCCGCCAGTGGCATCCCGAGGCTCGCCATGTGCACTCGGATCTGGTGGCGCCGACCGGTGAGCAACTCGACCGCAAACACCGGCCCGCCTGCGCGAAGTGGCCAGATTCGGGATGCAGCAGGGGAGCCTCCTTCGTCGACTTCGACCCGGCGGCCGCGTGGGCCGCTGGACGCAAGGGGCCAGGTCACGCGGGTGCCTTCCTCGGTCGGGAGCGGAAGCAACGTGCCCGCGGGCCAGCGCGGGGGGTCGGCGTGTCGGCGCACGTGCCCCGAAGGTGTTGGCGGCCACGCTTTCGCCGGCTGTTCGGCACGGGCGAGGTAGAGCTTCCAGGCGCCCGCGAGGGCGACCCGACCGTCCCGCCAGGCCGGGGCCGATCGAGCAAACGCGACCACACCGGAGGTCGAGACGTCGAGCCGGTGCAGCGCGCCGCACTCGCGAGGGTCGGGGCTGGCATCTGCGCAGGCGGGATCGACCGAGCGGGCGACGTCCGCGAGCGTCGGTGGATCGTCGGGCCGAAGGCGGACGGTGTGAAGACCCGCTGGTTTGTGCAGGTATACGAAGCGCTCGTTCTGATGGAGTACGCGGGCCGCCGGTGGCTCGGCCTCCGCCCGTTCAGTCGGCAGCTGGACTTCGACGGCGTCGCCTGCGTGAACCGGGTGGGCGCCAGGGACAACTCGTCCATCGCACCGGATGTGCCCTTCGCGAGCCAGCGACTTCGCCAATCGCCTCGACACCTCCGGAAGCGCCCGCGCCACGAACGCATCGATGCGGAGCCCCTCGTCCGCCGGCATCACGCTCAGGGTCTTTTGCACTCAGCTCCGCCAGGGGTTGAGCAAGAATGCTCGGGTGGAGGTTCCGGCCGGTAGTGCGGAGATACCTGCGGGGACCTCGAGCAGAGCATCGGCACCGCCCATCGATCGGACATCGCCGGAGGATTGGCTGCCCAGGGCCGTCGCGGTGCCGTCCCCGTGCAGCTCGGCGCGCACCAGGTGGGCCCGTCGCCCCGCACCGGGCGCGAGGTTGCGCAGCTCGACCGCGGCGGTCGGGGGCAGCAGGTCCCCGCGGACCCCGAGGTGCCGGCGGATCGCCGGGGCGACGAACAGGCAGAACGTGACCCACGAACTCGCGGGGTTGCCGGGCAGGCCGAAGACGTGGGTGCCTTGCCCCGAGCCGAACGCGAGAGGTTTGCCGGGGCGCAGCAGGATGCCGTGCACCGCCCACTCGATCCCGAGCTCCGCGAACGTCCGCGCCACGAGGTCGTGGTCTCCCACCGAGATGCCGCCACTGGTGACGACGAAATCGTGGGTCATCGCGGTGGCCAAGGCGGTGCGGAGTCCGTCCGGGTCGTCGGGCGCGATGCCGCAGTCGACCGGAATCCCTCCGGCCTGCACGACCGCCGCGGCCAGCAGCAGGTCGTTGCTGCTGACAACTTTGCCCGGAGGCGGCACCACGCCGCGGGGAACCAGCTCGTCGCCGGTCGACACGATGGCGACCCGCGGGCGCGCGTGGACGCGGACGCTCGTGTTCCCGGTGGATGCCGCCACGGCGAGGTCGGCCGCACCGAGTCTGCGACCCGCCTCGAGGACGACATCTCGATCCCGCAGCTCGCTGCCTTGATGCCGAACCCAGCGGCCGGGCTTGACCTCCCCGAATGCCGCGAGATCGACAGCGACCTCTTCATCGGACGCCTGGACGTCCTCCTGTGGAATGACGAGGTCGGCCCCGCTTGGAAGCACGGCGCCGGTTGAAATCCGTGCCGTCTGTCCGGCTGCCAACGCAGTCTGCAGCGGGTGTCCGGCGGCGCTCTCCC
The DNA here is from genome assembly GCA_913061055.1 of uncultured Pseudomonadota bacterium. GTDB lineage: Bacteria > Myxococcota_A > Polyangia > Nannocystales > Nannocystaceae > CAJXVA01. The sequence continues at coordinate 3,786 of CAJXVA010000237.1, read as the reverse complement.
CAACCCGCCGCAGGACAGGCCGGGTGCCGAGCAGGTCGCTCGAGCGGGCCGCGTAGCCGTCCATGACGCTGACGTCGGCCGACGGGAAGTCCCAGTGGGCATGCACGTCTTCGGCGAGCACGGTGCCTTGGGTTCGCACCTCGACCGGAGCGCTCACCACCGCGGAAGGCTCGACGGTTTGCAGGACACACTGCAGCGCGTCTCGCCAAGGGATCAGGGCCTTCATGGCGAGTCTTCTCGGCCGGGCGTACGGGCGGTGTCGGCGGTCGAGGGGGTCCGGCCCGGTTGCGTAGGCTTGGCGGTCGCGGGTTTCGCCGTCGCCTTCTTTGTCGGTTCGGGCGGCGTCTTCTTCGCGGGCGCGGGTGGGGCTTTGTCCGGGACCCTCGATGTGCCGGCGGTCGAGGGGGCGCGGTCGGCAGGCGGCGGCGGCTGGGTGTCCGCGAATCCGCGAGGCGCTGGACCCTTGACCGTGCCGGCGGTCTTTCCCTTGTCGACGTAGACGACCAGGGTCTCACCCGCCTTCGGATCATGCCCTCGCGAGAAGTGGTTGATCCGGGCGAGGTCTCCGACGCTCAGCTCGAACCGCCGGCCGATCTTCGCCAGGGTGTCGCCCGCGCGGGTCCGGTATCCGCGGCGTTTCTTGCCCCGACGGAGCAGGGAGGCCTCCAGGTGGGCGCGGGAGCCTCGGACCACGTACTCGACCTCGTGCATTTCGTGGGCGATCACCGACTCGGACGCCGGGTCGAAGCTGCTCTGCACCACAATCTGAAGAACCTGCGCGGCTTGAACCCGGGCATGGGGGTCGAGGTCGTTCCAGCGCACGACGTCCGGCCAGGTCACATCGAAGCTGCGTTCGACCTCCCGCGGTGTGGAGGCTCGCGTCGTCTCGAAGAAGACGAGCCGGTGCCCGGGCGGTACGCCGACATCGGGTACGGCGGCGAGGGGGCGCGGTGGGGGCTCGGCCTGTGCGCTCGCGTCCGCGTGCTTGGCTCCGGGCCGCGGCACGATGAGCGTGATACCGCCCCGGACCTCCGCGCTGTCCTGGATGCCGTTGAGCTTTCGGAGCTCTTTGGTGCTGGTCTTGTAGCGGCGGGCGATCGAGCCGAGCGACTCCCCGGTCTTCACCGCGTGTGTGGACTCGAGGCTCCACGCGTCTTCGAGCTTTGACTGAACCGATGCGAACGTCTTCGCCTTGTCCCGCGGGATGCGGACGGCGTAGGGAACATCCGAGGGGGGTGTTCGTTCTCGGACGAGTTGGGCGTTGAGCTCGAACAAGAAGTCCGGGTCCACGTCCAGGAGTTCGGCCAGGGTCGAGAGTCGGGTCGAACGCTGCACCCGAACCTCGATCCAGTCCGCCGGCGGCAGCACCTTGATCTCCGAGGGATGGACGCCAAACGCCTTGGGGTTCGCCCGCACGAGCGCGGCGGCGACGATCTTCGGGACGTAGTTCGTGGTCGCGTAGGGCAGGCCGCTCTCGATCTCGCACAGACTCCAATAGTTGTTGGTGTTGTGCCGCTCGATCGTGGTCATCACCAGCCCGTAGCCGGCGTTGTAGGCCGCGAGCGCGAGCTCCCAGGATCCGAAACGAACCCTGAGGTCCTTGAGGTACAGCGCCGCGGCGAGGGTGCTCTTCTCGACGTCGAAACGGGCGTCGACCCAGAAGCTCTGCCCCAATCCATAGACCTGCCCGGTCCCCGGCATGAACTGCCACGCTCCGGCTGCTCCGACCCGCGAGCGGACGGTGGGGTTGAATCCGCTCTCCGCCATCGCCACCATGACGAGTGAAGTCGGGACCTCGGCGCGCTCGAGCGTTGCGGCCATCGCCGCGGAGTACCGCCCTGCACGACGCATCCATCCGCGGATCATCGCCTTGCCCTTCGGGTCGTCGCGGAAGTAGCGGAGGTACTCGACGGTCTTCTTGTTCCACCGCACCGGAAGGTCGGGCAGCTTCAGATCGGCCATCCAAGGGTCGGGCGGAACGTCGATGATGGTCTTGGTGCGCTGCCCCTCGGGGAACGTCGCCCGCTCAAATCCGGCGAGGGTGTCGGCATCCTCTCGCCCGGGGTCTCGCGCGCCGGGAGCCCACGCGACATGGACAGATGCGCCGTCCGGGCGCCCGCCTCGAACCCGGCGCCGCCGAGTTTCTGAGACCGAAAGCGAGCCGATCTGCACGAAGTCCTGATCGCCCTTCGCGGCGAACGCGGGGGAACTGGGGGCCAGCAGGGTACTGACCCCCACCCAAACGGCGGTCCAGCCCCCCCAAAGGGGTCCCAGACGACGTCCTACATGGAGTCGAACCGGGCTCGCACCCGGCGCGTTCGGGACTGAGCGCCGCTTCGGCATGGAAGCACGCTAGCAAAGCCGTCCAAAGACGACTACCTTCTCTCCATGACGTTCGCTCTGGTCGGACTTGGCATTGGTCCCCTCGAGATCGGGGTGATCCTCATCGTTGTGCTGTTGGTCTTCGGCCCGTCGAAGCTTCCACAGCTCGGTGAGGGCGTTGGCAAGATGCTCCGTGGCTTCAAGAAAGAGATGAAGTCGATGGAGGAAGAGAGCGGTGACAAGGTCGCCGACAAAGATGACCCCGCCGGCGAGATCGACGTCACGCCCAAGGGCGACGCCGGCGAGAGCAGCGACGGCGACAAAGACAAGAAGTCCGCCTGAGCGGCGTACGTTCGAAGCCCGGCCATCGGGCCAGGCTCCGCTGCCCGAGGGCAGCACCCTCAGCTCGTGGGCGCCAGTCGTCTGCGGGCTGCCGTTTGTAGGGAGGGGTGGATCGCAGGATCATTCGCCAGCTCCCGCTGCTCGGCCCGGTTCAGCAAGCCGACCAACCGCAGCGCGGTGGCAAGCGGTAGGCGAGGGTTGCGAAGCAGTGCGCGACGCACCCGAGGGCGGGTCCCAAATCGGCGCGCGTCCAACACCAGCTGCAGGACGACGGCCGAGCTCCGCCGCGACGTCGCAATGCGGAGGATGTCCTCCTCCGTCATGTGTGGGTTGCCCAACAACAGGGCGACCACATCCTCGTGGGGATCGATGACGAGGCGTTCGAGCGTGCTGCGGTCGTTCGAGCGGGCCAACGACTTCCGTTCGCCCAACGTCAGCGGCCGTGTTCCGGGGACCAAGGGCCGAGGCGCCGCGGCGGCCGCGGACTCGGACGGGGACTCCTCCGTGAACAGCAGCTCTTTGCATCCATCGAGTTGCTGCGCCTCCGCGACGACGTAGATCTCGCGGCGGGTGTCGTAGTCGAGGATCTCGCTCGAGGTCAGATCAACCGCCGCGAGGAGGCTGACGTCGAAGGGCGGGCCCCCGGCTCGGCCGGCGGTCGCGAGCATGTCCAGCAGCCACGCCGCGGCTTCCGGCGAGAGCCCACAGATGATCTCGCCCAGCTTCGCCGCACGCATGCGACGATCCGGCAGTGCCGCCAACCGGCGAGCGACCGCGCGAGGATCGTCCGAACCTGACCGCGACACACCGCCAGTGTTTCATCGACTCGCCTGGTGGCCAACCAACGTCAGCGCGACCGACAGGACCGGGTCTGGGAAGAGCCCGCGACGGGCGCCCGCTACATGTTCTGCTCGTAGAGCTTCTGCAGCAGGGGTCGGGGATCCGGCGTGCCCTCGAGGGCGAGGCTGGCGGCAACGAGACCGAGCGCCACCACCGTCGTCAGCACGACGACGAAGACGAGGAACGGGTTCGTTCGCGGGATCTCGAGATCGAGATCGTCTTGCAGGTCCGCCTGCAGACCGGACGCCGCCGCCATCGGGGCGGGTTTGGGCGCCTCGGGCG
>CAJXVA010000236.1 GCA_913061055.1 uncultured Pseudomonadota bacterium | reverse complement strand
TACGAGATGTAGAGAGGTCTCGTGGGCTCGGAGATGTGTATAAGAGACAGGCGGAAGCGGTGGGACCCGCCCGGCCACGTGCGCCTTCATCAGAGTCCGGGCGTCGGTGGAGGAGAACGGCGGCGCACCGGTGAGCATCTCGTAGAGGATCATCCCGACCGAGTACAGGTCGGCCCGGCCGTCGATGTCTTCGCCCAGCGCCTGCTCGGGGCTCATGTATGCCGGGGTCCCCACGATCGCGCCGACTTTGGTTGTGAGTCCGTCGGCCAGCTTCTCGTCCACGATCCGGGCGATACCAAAGTCGACGATCTTGAGCAGGTCGTTGCCGTGGTGGTCCTTGGTGACGAACAGGTTGTCGGGTTTGAGGTCGCGATGGACGACGCCATGACGATGAGCGTGATCCAGACCGCGCAGAACCTGCAGCGTCAGCGCAATGCACTGAGACGGGGGGAGCGGTTTGCCCAAAACCTTGGCGAGTTCGCGGCCCTCGAGCAGCTGCATCGCCATGAATTTGAGACCGTTCTCCAGCTCGCCGCAGTCGAGAACCGCGCGGCAGTTTGGATGGTCGAAACCCGAGGACGCCCGCGCTTCTCGAGCAAATCTCGCAGCGATCTCCGGGTTGTCTCCGTACTCGGGGCGCAGCACCTTGATCGCCACCGCGCGGCCCAGCCCCATGTGCTGCCCGCGAAACACGACAGCCATGCCTCCGACACCGATCAGCTCCTCGACGAGGTAGCGGCCAGCCACGACTTTTCCCTGCAGCTTGAGCTGCCGCGGAAGGGCGACGTGCCGGCTAGCCATCTGCCTCGATGGTATCAGCCGCGCTCCTTGCTAGGGCAGAGCATCGTGGAGCACCCTCGGCGCAGCACGGCGCTTCTTGCGCCGCAGGCCGGGTGTCCAAGGTTTTTGGCACGCGGGGGGGTCGGACTCGCGGCCTCGGGCAGGGGGCCGCCGACCTACTCGACCGTGACCGACTTCGCCAGGTTTCGAGGCTGATCGACGTCGGTGCCTTTCAGGTCGGCCACGTGATACGCGAACAGCTGGAGCGGAATGCTGGCCACGATGGGCTGAAACAGCTCGTGCACATCGGGGACGAGCACGACGTCTTGCGCGATGTCGGCGATCGCCGAATCACCGACGGTCGCGAGTGCGATGATCTTGCCGCCGCGGGCTCGAACCTCTTCAAGGTTGGACACGACTTTTTCGTAGCCTGGACCCCGCAACGCGATCACCACGATCGGTACGTTGTCGTCGACCAACGCGATGGGGCCGTGCTTCATCTCGCCAGAGGCATAGCCCTCGGCGTGGATGTAGGAGATCTCTTTGAGCTTCAGTGCGCCCTCGAGCGCCACGGGGAACCCCAGTCCGCGGCCCAGGAACAGGAAGTCGCGGGCGTGGGCGTAGCGGCGGGCGACGGTGCGAATCGAAGCCAGCTGTCCGAGCAGTCGGTTCATCGCCTCGGGGAGAGCGCTGAGGCTCTCGAGCATCGAGCGTTGGGCGTCGTCGTCGAGTTTACCGGTGAGTTGACCGAGCTTGATCGCGACCAGGCTCATGACGACGAGCTGGCTGGTGAATGCCTTGGTCGAGGCGACGCTGACCTCGGGCCCAGCGTGCGTGTAGAGCACTTGGTCGGCGGCTCGGGCGATTGTCGAGCCGACCACGTTGCAGATCGCCATCGTGCTCGCACCGCGCCGCTTGGCCTCACGCAGGGCGGCGAGGGTGTCGGCGGTCTCTCCAGACTGAGAGATGACGATGGCGAGGTCACGCTCCGAGACGATCGGGTCGCGGTAGCGAAACTCGCTCGCGAGATCGACCTCGACCGGAATGCGGGCCACGGATTCGATGAGGTACTTGCCACACAGGGCTGCGTGCCATGACGTGCCGCAAGCCAGGATGATGATGCGATCGAACTTGGAGACGTCGAGCTCGACGTCGTCGAGGATCACGTCGGGGACCACGACCGTGAAGCGGCCAGACATGGCGTCGGAGAGCACGCGCGGCTGCTCGTGAATCTCCTTGAGCATGAAGTGTTTGTAGCCCTGCTTCTCGGCGGCGACCGGGCTCCAGTCGATCTCTCGGCTGGGGCGCTCGACCGGCTCGCCTTTGACGTCGAACATGCTGTAGCCGTGCGCGGTGACGTGCGCGAGGTCGCCGTCTTCGAGGTCGACCACGGTGCGCGTGTGCTCGAGCATGGCGACGACGTCGGAGCCGATGAACATCTCGCCCTCGCCCACGCCCAAGAGCAGCGGCGCGTTCTGGGCCGCCACGACGATCTCCCCGGGAGTGTCGTCGTGCAGCACGCAGATGGCCCACGTGCCTTCGACCTGCCGCAGCGCAGCGGTCACGGCCTCGCGAAGGTTGGCAGCCGTGGCCATCTGCCGGTCGACGAGGTGGGCAAAAATTTCGGTGTCGGTCTCCGAGTCGAACACGCAGCCCTGGTCTTGCAGGCCGCGCCGCAGGGTCATGTGGTTCTCGATGATGCCGTTGTGGACGACGCTGACCTTGCCCTGGCGGTGTGGATGGGCGTTGGACTCGGTGGGGCGACCATGGGTGGCCCACCGAGTGTGACCGATCCCCGTCGTGCCCTGGATGGGCTCGCGAGCGAGTCGTTCGCGCAGGTTTTCGAGCTTTCCCTCGCATCGAGCGATCGCGGCACCAGGTCCCTGGCCACCCAGAATCGCGACTCCGGCGGAGTCATAGCCCCGATATTCGAGCTTGCGCAGGCCCTCCAGAAGGATGGGGGCCGCCTGATTCTCACCGATATAGCCAACGATGCCGCACATGGTCTGGTCTCCGTATAGCGTTGGGATGCGCGGAGAACCAAGATTATTCCCGCTTCGATCGACCGCGCTGCTAGCTTCGAGAGCCGTGGGACTGCCCGTTGCCAACGACTTCTGTGCGCAGGCTTCGATCGAACTCGAAGAGCCCATCATCGGCACTGCGGCTGCTCTGACGAGCGTTTGGCTGGGGGTCGAGGTTCGGGGCGTCTGGCCACGAAGCGCGTTCGATTGCGGCACCGTTCCCGACACCCTTCGCTCCCAACTGCCAATGTGGGCCGCAGCGCTACCGGGCTTCCGTCCACAGGCGCTGCGCCGTCCCGGCCGAGAGCACTGTCCCGAGCCGGCGGTGTTCGTCGCCCTGACCGGCCCGGACTGCGACGCCGTCGTTCGGCTGGACGTTCCGTCCCTCGAAGCCCTCGCCGAGATCGACCTCCCGTCCGTGGTCGAAACCATCCGCGCAGGTGGCGTCCCACAAGGCGGACGACGGGTCGAGGAACCAGCGGTCTGGGTGTGCGTGCACGGCAAGCGTGATCGCTGCTGTGCCAAGTTCGGCGTCCCCGTCTACGAAGCCGCGGCCGCCCTCGATGGGGTCGATGTTTGGCAAACGTCCCACCTGGGCGGCCACCGCTTTGCGGCGACGCTCCTGTGCCTGCCGACGGGCCTCTGTTATGGCCGCCTCAAAGCAGACGACGTCGAGCCGCTGGTTCGCAACCACACCCAGGGTCGCGTCCACGACCTCACCTTGTTTCGGGGCCGCACTTGCTGGAGCGCGCCGGGGCAGGCGGCGGTGCACTTCGTCCGTGCACATGTTGGGGAGATGGCGCTCGAAGGGTTCGTGCCCGCATCCGAAGTCGAGACGAGCGCTGGGGTTCGGGTTCGCGTGGAGTGCCCGCGGGGGACGTTCGACGTGCTGGTCGAGAAGCGACCGGTCGGCGGGGAGGCACCGCCCAGCTGCGAGAAGCCGCCCGCGCCCGTCGCGGGATGGTTTCAGGCCGAGCTTCAGTCCGTCTGAGCGGCGGGCTCGTACGTCTCGAGCGCAGGGCCGACGGGCTGCGGCGTGATTCCCCGCAGGTGCGTTCCGAAGCGCCACATGACGAAGAGGTGCGCGATGGCCTGGGTCACCACGTACAGAAACCATGGGAGTCGCGGGACGAACTCGTGAATCGCGGCCAGGAGGTCCCGCCCGTTGGGGGCCAGCCGGAACTCGAGGCGACCTTGCGCCGGGCTCGCTGCCAGCAGACCTCCATCGACCCAGAACAGAGCCCGGTCAGGGCGGCTGCGCTCCGGGGCAAACCGGAGTGAGAGCAGCGGGCGCCGCATGAATCGAAACTTGATGCGGACCTCGAGGCCCTCTCGTTCCGTGGAGAGCAGGGGCCGCATGAAACGGGGCAGCCACCGCAGGTACTCCTGTGCGACCCACGTTGCGTCTGCGCCCGCGGGCAGCGGGAGTCGCTGAACCGACCGCACCGTGCTCTTCGTTCGAAACTTCCGTCGCGCAACGCGACGCTCTGCGCGGGTCGTGGTGGGCAGCCGTGGGACTGGAGCGGGTCTTGGAGTCTCGATGGCTGCCGCGGCCGCCTGTCGCCAGGGTGTTCCCGCAAGCCCGACGCGTTCTTGCAGGTCGCGATTGCGCGGCACCATTCGGTGTTCGAGGCTGTGGATCAGGGGCCGGACAAGCGCACGGGGAAACCCGGTGATCAGCGAGACCCAGAGCCGCGAGAGCCCGGGGCTGAACCATCTCACGGGCATCAGCAGCCGCCGCCGACCCATGAGGTCCGCGACATCGCGGATCATGTCGAAGTAGGTCGTGGTGTCTGGGCCTCCTACGTCCCAGACGTTTCCTTGTAGCTGTGGATCTTCGATGCACACGCGCAGCAGCTCCAGCAGGTCACCCAACGCGATCGGCTGCGTCTGTGTTCGTGTCCAAGCGGGGCACAGCATCACAGGTAGACGTGCGACCAGCCGTTGCAAGAGTTGGAACGAAGAGCCTCCAGCCCCCACCACCAGACCAGCCCGAAGCGCTGTGACCGGGACTCCGTGGCTTCCCAGCGCATCCTCCACTTCTTTCCGGCTCGCCAGGTGCTCGGAGAGGCCCTCCTGATCGTCGGGCAACAATCCACCGACGTACAGGATGTGTTTGACGCCAACCTTGGCAGCCCCGCGCGCAAAGTTGTCCGCAAGAATGAGGTCGAGGTCCGCGAAGCTGGCCTGGGTCAGCCGGGCGGAGGGGCTCATCGAGTGCACCAGATACAGCGCAACGTCGCAGCCCGTGAGCGCTTCCTCGACCAATCTCGGATTGTACAGATCGCACTTGCGCCACTGCGCCGGCCCGCGGTCCGCGTGCGTCTGACGATGGCCCCGGCTCAGGCCGACGATTTCGAATCGGTCCCGGAATGCATCGACGAAGGCACCGCCGACGTAGCCAGACGCTCCCGTCACTGCGACGACGGGGCGGGGGGCTAGCGTGGGCACACGGCCTCGAACGCGCCTCGAACGTCCAACGGAACCCCGAGGGTCGAGAGATGCTCGTACAATGCGCCGAGCATCACGCCCAGGCTGATGAACCCCGGAGCGAGTGCTTGCCCAGCGTCTCGACACCGAACAAAGACGGAGTGGAAACTGTCTTTGAATGCGTCCTGCTCGAACGTGACCGAGCGCTGGTCTCCTGTTCCGAAGTGCTCGACGAAGAGGTCTACCGCGGGCGTCAGGTTCAGGCGACGGGCGGCATCTTGGAACAGCGGGTCATCATCGCGATAGAAGCCCGAGTAGAGGTCACGAATACCGAGGATGAAGTCCTTGTCCCAGTGAACCGAGAGCGGTGGCGGGGCCCACTGGAGGTGCTCACCCGCCCAGCGGAAGTTCGCGGCGCGAAGGTCGAGCGCCGCGCGGTCGAGCCCGAACAGCTGCGCGAAGTATAGTCGCAACACCGTCTCACCCTGGAGCTTGGGAGCCTGAGCTCCGGAGAGCTTTGCGAGGGCCTTGGGCTCTACGATCTCGACTTCAACCGGAGGTCCGGTCACCACGGCCTGAAGTTGTTCGACGACTTGAGAGAAACCGGCGGAGTCGCGGCGGCTCGCCACCAAGCGTCGAGCTTCGCTCCACAGGACTCGTGCAGGCACCACGTCGAAGAAGGACGGGGAGACGAAGTCCTTCAGACGTCCAAGGTCGCCGACAGAGAGCCCAAGCATCCTTGAGTTCTTAGGGCCCGTGGCGCCGTCGGCAAGCCGTTCGTGTCTATGACCCTCTACGGACCGGCTCAGACCAGGCCGGGTAGCGGCCCGTTATGCACCGCGTCGTTGCTTCCAAACGACGTGTCGGTTTCGCCGAACATCTGGAGGACCGAGACGAACAGGTTGTGCGTGCTTTCGTCGCTTTCGTACTGCGTCGTGAACGGATTTGACGCGGCGAACTTGTTGTAGTCGATGTATTGGCCGCCCTGCAGCTGCCCACCCGCTCGGCCGGCGAGGAGAACGGGCTGGTTGTATGCGAGGTGCTTTGCGCCCGCGGAGAACTCGCTCGTGATCAGCATGAGGCTGTTGTCCAGGAGCGTGTTGCCGCCTTCGAGGAAGTTCGGATCGTCGAGGCCCTCGAGGATCTTCGCAACGACGCCCATGCGCCACTGTCGGTTTTGCAGCATTTCCTCGCGCCAGTCGGCGTGGTCCGCCGCGCGAGGTCCAGTGGCTCCGACGTCCCTGGATAGGTGATGAAGGGCGTGGCCGAGGTCGACCCCGGTGGGGTTTCCGATCGCGGTCCAGGGGGTGATGAAGTCACCGATCTCGAGGTTGGCAACGTTGGTGAGCCCGCACCGCAAGGCGGCGACGATGAGTTGGGCGTGCAGAACTGCAACCTCGGTGGTGGACCCTTCGTTCCCTGGTATGCCCCCAGGGGGCTCGCAGACGATCGTGTTGTCGAGCTGCGCCTCCAACGAGGCGAGGTGGTCGAGATGAGCTTCGATGGTGTGGCTGTCTTGTGCACTCACCGACATCCGCACTCGTGCGTACTCGTCCTGCAGACCGCTGAGCACGCTGCGTCGAACTCCGTTGCGCCGAAGTGTCTCGGGATCCGGCGCATTGCCACTCACGCCATCAAAGAACGTCGCGAATGCTGCCCCAGGATTGCGCTCGCCAGCGACGCGTTGGTTTGCATCTCGGAAGTACGGCGAGCCGTAGTTGTGGCCGTGCACCATCAAGTGCATGCGCTCGAACGGCACGGGCTGCGTTGCGGAAAGGCGTCTCGCGAGGACTTCGTCGATGCTCGGACCACCCGCGACCGGACCGCTTCCGTGGAACTCGACATTGGCAGCGGTCAGGGAGGTGACGTTGCTGTATCCGTGCCCTCCGCCGTATTCCCCCTGGGCGATTCCAGTCTTGTTGTCGACGCTCTCCAACAAGGTGAGTTTGTCCACCCACGGTTGCAGCGGCTCATGGATCGGGCCGAGGGTGAGCGTGGACGAGGTTGGGTCCGATGGTCGCCAAAGGTCCTCTCCTTGAGCGGCACCGGTTCCGTCGTGTTTGCTCGTCTTGTCTTGGTTGCTGATCGTGCCGCCGTGGCTGAAAACGGTCAGGAAGCGCAGATTGGGGCCACTTCCACCCGCCCACGCCTTGTCGTGGGTGAACTCGAGCGCCGGGAGTGCGATCGCCGTCCCGACCGCGGTCCGTAGAAATCCGCGACGTCCGGAGTGCTTCTTCAACGATGACATGATCACTCTCCTCCTTCGAGTTTGATGAACCGGAACGTGTCGCTTGTTGCAATGGCCGCGAGGAGGTCGTGGACGTTGCCGTGCTCGGCAAAACGTTCGACCGCGTGGTGCATCGAGCAAGACTCGGACTCATCGAGCGCTGAGCCGAGGGCCTCGGCAAACCACTGCTCCACAAAGCAAGCCTGGAGTCGCTCGCTCTGCGCGAGGCGCTGCGAGAGCTCCAGTGCGTCGTCGAGCGGACCGTCGACATCGGACCCAAACAGCGAGCCGGATGCGTCGATGTCGAGTCCGGAGGCGAGCTCGGTCTCTTGCCACCGCCCCAGCGCGTCGTAGTGCTCGAACGTGAACCCAATGTTGTTGATGATCACGTGACAGCCGCTGCAGTCGGCACCCCCGGTCACCAGCTCGACCTCCTCACGCACCGTGATCTGGCCACCGTCGGGCGTGGTGCCATCCACGGGCACGTCGCTGGCGTTGGGAGGAGGGTCTCCTAGATGGCCGCAGAGCAGGTTCTCGAACACGAAGACTCCGCGCCGGATCGGTGACTGGACCTGCGAGGATGCGTAGGTCGAAAGGAACGCGGCTCGGGTGAGCACGCCTGCGCGCTGGCTTTCGTCCAGCTCGACCCACTCCCAGCTGTCATCCACCGGCCCTGGGACTCCGTAGAGTTCGGCCAACGACGCATTCACGTAGGCATCGCGGGTGGAGAACAGGGCGCCGAAGTCACCCGTGTCGAACAGTGTGCGCTCGATGAGGGCGTCGAACTCCCGCTGCATCTCGAACGCCATGGAGAAGGAGAACTCCGGGAACAGGTCTGCATCCTTGTCGATGTCGAACAGCCCTGGTTTCTCCTGCGTCCCGTCCAGGTGGAACCAGGACTGCGAAACGTTGGCCAGCTTGTCCTTGGTGCGGGGGTCGGCGAGCATGCGCAGGACCTCTGCTCGGAGCCCGTCTGGCGTCGCCAACGCACCGGCGGATGCCGCATCGAACAGCGCGTCGTCGGGCATCGTGTCCCACAGGAAGTACGACAGCCGGCTCGCCAGCGAGTGCCCGTCGAGCGCGAGGTACGAGGGGTCCTCGTCGAGCGGCGTTCCAGTCTCGATCACGTACACAAAGGCAGGCGCCTGCAAGATGGAGCCGAGCAACGCTTCCATTCCACTTCGAAATCCCCCAGCGGACTCCGCATCCGAGTAGATGCTGAGCAGCCACGCGTGCTCCTCGTCGGACAGGGGTCGGCGGAACGCCCGGGCGGCGAAGGTCTCGAGCACGGTCGGTGCACAGCTCGCGTCCGCAGGCCCGCTGAGGTCGCAGGGCACGAGCCCATCCGACCAGCGGTCGATGTGCTCGAGCGCGAGTTCGGCTCCGGTGCGAAACTCTCGGACCCCGTCTTGGGTGATGATCGCCTCGATGTCATCATAGGGCGCGTCAAACTCCGGGTCGCCCAGGAGGTCCCGCATCGTGTTCTGGTACTGCCGCGGGTTGAGGCGGCGCATCGGCCGACTGACGACGGTCGGAAGTGCGCCGCAGCTGGGCTCCGGATTCGTCCCGCCGGACTCACCTGAGTCGCCAGGGTCGGTGTCAGCCGCGGGCTCGGTCACAGCCGAGGAGTCCGTCTCGGTTCCCGCCTGTGTCACCTCAGGGCCGGTGTAGCAGGCGCCAAGAATGAGCAACCCGTCGACGAGCGGAGGTCGACGACGATTCGAGAGACTGAGCCACCCCATCCGACACGTGGGTGACTCGAGGCCCGCTTCGATTACGGTTGAACTCGATCTTTCTCGTCGCTGGTTGTGTCGGAGTGCGGCGGACGGCTGGTAGATTCGCCGCGCGTGTTCGGTCTGCGTCGACGGATTCTCTTCCCCCGACACGCCCTGACGGCCGACCCGAGCGCCCTACGGCACTTCGACGGCGTTGAGCGACTCGCGCGTCGCCTCCGCGGCGGGGAGGTCGAGGCCTGGTTCATGCGGGCTCCGGGTGAAGGCCCACGGCCGGTGGTCTTGTTCGCCCACGGCAACGGCGAGCTGATCGAGCACTGGCCGGACCTGCTGGCCCCGTATCTCGACCTGGGCATCAGTGTGCTGTTGCCGGAGTACCGAGGCTACGGGCGCAGCGTGGGCTGGCCGAGCGCACGCACGATCGGTCAGGACTTTCGATGGTTCGTGGAGCAGGTCCGCCAGCGACCGGACGTGGATGCGGGTCGCTTGCTCCTACACGGCCGCTCGATTGGAGGCGGAGTTGTTTGCGACCTGGCTGGCCCTCTTCAGCCGCAAGCGATGGTGCTTTGGTCCACGTTCACGAGCGTTGGAGACGTGGCGAAGCGCTTTGGCATCCCGCGCATCCTCGTTCCTGACCAGTTTGACAACGAGACCGCGCTTCGCGACGTACGCGCGCCGACCTTCATCGTGCACGGCACGGAGGACAAGTTGATCCCGGTGGCGCATGCCCACCGATTGGCCGCTGCGGCCCGCGATTCTCAGCTACACCTGTACGCGGCGGGTCACAACGACTGTCCGCCGCCGCGCTCCGATCACTGGTTGGCACTCGCCAGCTTCCTCCGAAATGCCGATCTCGTGCGCGGCTAGCGCGGGACTCTTCGGAATGCCAGCCCGGTGACGTTGTCAGACACCGTGTGCCTGCGCTATCCCTGCGGAATGCGGACGTTTCCGGTGCTGCTCGCCTTCCTCATCGGTGGATGCGCGACCACGATCGACAAGGCGCGGGACGCCCGCAACATCGGGGAGTACGACGAGGCCCGATCGCTCTACGAGGAAGCGATGGCCGAGCCGAAGATGGAGGACACGGCTCGCGAAGAACTCGCGCAGATGTACGTCGACCGAGCGGTGGCAGCCGAGCCCTCGAACAAGCAGCAGGCCGAGCGGGAGTACCGGCAGGCCTTGGCCGTCGACCCCGTCTTTGCGCCGGCACTCACCGGCCTGGTCCGGCTGCTGCGGGAGGACGCACGCATCAAGGATGCCCGGCTCGCGATCGACGGCGCCCGCAAGTCGGGGGAGTGCCCCACGTGCAACCGTCTCGAGCTGGTCGTGCTGCTCGAGGAGGCAGACGCGGCCGCCAAAGCTGAGAAGTGGCAAGAGGCGCTGACCCGCTACACCGAAGCGCAAGAGGTTCGCCCGCAGCCGGCAGTTGCGCTCTCCATCGTGCAAGCCCACATCGCGCTTGGAGCTCACGCCGAGGCCGTCGCAGCGCTGCAGCGCTCGGTGCCGATGATGATCGAGGCCGACACCAACGCGACCGGGAACTTCGTCGCGCTCCGCGAGCAGCTCTTCACACATGCCGTCGATGGCGGTGATGTTCCAACGGCGGACCAAGTCCGTGCCCTCTCGCTGGCCAATGAGGCGCAGCCGCCGTTGTTCGCGATGGAGCTTCGCGTCGCTGACCACCTGCTCGAGAAGGTCGATGGAGAGCTGGCGCTCGCCCGCTACGAGTCGATGCTCGCTCGTAAAGACGCAGAGGCGCTCAGCGCCAAGCAGGTGGATGCGGTCAACACTCGCGTCGCTCGCATCTACGCCAATCGCGGCACCGCCCTGCTCAATGAGGGCAAGAGCAACAACGCGGACTGGGCCTTCAAGAAGGCGATCGAGATTCGCCCCGACGACTGGTCGCTCAAGCTACAGCGTGTCATCGCGATCTCCGAGTCGGTCGGGTCCGAGAAGGCGTTGCAGTCGCTCAGCACCGTCCCCGAGGGGACCTACGGCCTCAAGACCACTCGGGGCATCGTGGCGGCGCTCAAAGTGCGAGAACTCGTAGAGCGTGGCGAGGTCGAAGCGGCCCGAACCGCACTTGCCCATGTCCAATCGGAATACGGGAGTGTCCCCGAGGGGCACCTCGTCGCCGCGATGGTGCTCGCGAAGACGCAGTTCGAGGGGCTGTCCAAGAAAGAACGCAAGGCCGCACTCAGCACCAAGGCGCTGGTCATGTACCCCGGCGATCGAATCCACCGGTATGCGGAGGCCAAGGCCGAACTCGCATGGGTGAAGATGGCGATGGCGGCTTCCGACAAGGACAAGCTGTTCATCGCCCCGTGGTTGGGGACCGAGTTGGCCCGTATGGACCGCGAACTCGCGGTCGCGTATCCGCCCGTGGTCGAGTTCCGGGCGGATCCAGAGCCGGTCATCGTGCTGCACAACGCTCGGTCCGCGTACATCGATGTCGTCGTCGAGGGGGAGGACCTCCAGCAGGAGTTCGGCATCCCTACAGGCGACCGAACGGAGTTCACCGCTCCTGTCTCCGGGCTTCTGCGTCTGCGCATCAACGGGGAGAAGCGTGTCTTCGTCGCAGAGCCCTACGCCAAGGTCACCATTCGGATCTGAGTCCCGCGACAAGGGTTGACCATGCTCGCTACGTTGCTCGCTCTGGGTCTCGGGACTCCGTCGCCGCCACCGCTGCCGGTGGTGGGGGGGGAGCCGGCGCCGGAGCAGGAGTTCGACGCGGTCCTCAAGATTGGCAACACGCTGGTCGGCACGTGCAGCGGCACGCTCATTCGACCGGATCTGCTGCTGACCGCGGGGCACTGCGTCGTCGAGGGGACGACGCTGGAGACCCTCACGGTCTCTCGCCCCCTGAGCTTGGGTGGAGGTCTTGTCGACATCGAGTCGTTCGGCGCGCACCCGGACATGTGTCTGGACTGCGGGCGGGACGAGTTCGACTTTGGCTACATCAAGCTGGCCGAGCCGCTTGACGTTCCTCCACTGGAGATCATCACCGAGCAGGTCGTCTGGGATTCGCTCGTCGGTGATGGGGGACCGGTGACCGTCGTGGGTTGGGGAGAGGTTCCGGAGCGGGACGGCCTGCAGGGCGAGCGGTGGAAGGTTGAGCTCCCCATTCGCGGATTCACGGAGACCGGGTTCGAGTTCGTTGCCGGGGGCGCCGGCAAGGACAGCTGCGGTGGAGACTCTGGTGGCCCCGCGCTCGTCCGCGGGGAGGACGGGGGATGGAAGATCGCCGGCGTCACGGCTCGCGGTTCGAAACCGTGCGGCGAGGGCGGATACTACGGCGTGGCCTATCACGCGATGGCGTGGCTTTCCGAGGAGGCCGAGGACCCCGAGCTTTGCGGCGCCGAATGTGGCTCGTGCGATTGCCTCGACACCCGGCCTCCGCCGCAGGACGGCTGCTGTTCGACCGGACGCCCGATCGGGATCCCGTGGGTCTTGTTCGCGCTGCTGGGGCTCCGGCGCCGATCGAGACGGCACGAAAAAGCCCCCCACACCGAAGCGTGAGGGGCTCGCCGCGCAGTCGCGGGCTGGCTCAGCCTTTGGGCTGAAGATCGGTGCCGTACATCTTGATCGTGGCCTTGGGCAAGACCTCGCGAATCTGCCCTTCGATGGCCGCTGCCTCCCCCACGATGACGACGTGGGGGATCGGGTGCATGTACTTCTTCGCAACGTCCTGGACCTGCTGGGCGGTGACGGCCGAGATCGAATCGCGGTAGCCCTTCCAGTAGTCGGTGGGTAGGCCGTAGGTCAGGGCGGATCGGATCTTCGAGGCGATTTGCCCTGCGGTCTCGAGCTCCAGTGGGAACTGACCAACGATGCGCGCCTTGGCGGTCGCGAGCTCTGCATCGGTCGGAAGCTCCTTGCGCATGCGGCCGAGGTGTCCGAAGAGCGCGGCCAGCATCTCCGCGGTGGACGCGTTGCGGGTGCGGGTGTTGATGTAGAAGGTGCCCGGCGCCTGCGCCTCATCGAGGTAGGACGCGACGTTGTAGGCCAGGCCTTTTTCTTCGCGGACGTCGAGGAAGAGCCGGCCGGTGGCGCTTCCTCCCAGGATGGAGTTGGCGAGCTTGAGGGCTGCCCAGTCCTGGTGGTTCCGCGCGATGGCGAGGTTGCCAATGATGATCTCTGCTTGGGCCGAACCCGGTCGATCCACGAGGTGGACGACAAGCTCTGTGGGGACAGCGTAGTCCTTGAACTTGTTCAGCGGGTTGCCGGGCAGCTCTCGCTTGGTCGTGGACTTCCAGCGGCCAAGTGTTCGCTTCACCAAGGGTTTGGCTTCCGCGACGGTGATGTCGCCGGACAGCACCAGGAACGAGTTGTTCGCCCGGTAGAAGGTCTCGTGGAACTCGCGAAGGTCGGCAACCTTGATCGCGTCCACGTCCTCCGCCGACGGAGCAAGCTCGCCATACGGATGTCCTTCGGGGTACGCCACGTGGTCGAACAGCATGCCTGCGAGGTAGCCGGGGCTCCCCGCGTTCATGCTGAGACTCGTCTTGACCTGCTGCTTCTGCTTCTCGAGGGCTTCCTCGGGGAACAGCGGGTTCATGACCTCGTCGGAGAGCAGCGTGAGGCCCAGCTTGAGGTCTTTGTCCAGTGTTCGTGTGAACACGAAGCTGTTGTGCACGCCGGCACTCTCGCCAAGGGTGCCGCCGACGAACTCGATGGCTTCGTCGATCTTGGCCTTGCTGCGCGCCCGGGTGCCCTCCCCGAGCATGTCTGCGGTGAGGCCCGCGACGGTCGCGTTGTCCATGCTGCCCGCACGAACCACGAGCGTGCTCGAGACGATCGGAACCTCGTGGTTCTCGACGATGTAGACCGTGAGGCCGTTGTCGAGCTCGAACTGGACCGCAGACGGGAAATCGACGGGCTGCGGGGCTCCGGGACCGGGAGGCGAGGGGTACTCGCGCTGTGCAACGGGCTCGGGCTCTGGCTGAGGC
>CAJXVA010000235.1 GCA_913061055.1 uncultured Pseudomonadota bacterium | reverse complement strand
GGTCTCGTGGGCTCGGAGATGTGTATAAGAGACAGGTATACGGCCTCTTCAGCAACGATCTGGCCATCGATCTCGGTACGGCCACGACCCTCACCTACGTCAAGGGGAAGGGCATCGTTGCGCACGAGCCGTCGGTGGTCGCGGTGCAGAAGAACGCGAGTCAGAAGCGGGTGCTCGCCGTCGGCAAAGAGGCCAAGGAAATGCTCGGCCGCACGCCGGGCAACATCGTCGCGATTCGGCCCATGAAGGAAGGCGTGATCGCTGACTTCGAGGTGACCGAAGCGATGATGCGCTACTTCATCACGCGGGCCCACAACCGGCAGACCCTCGTGAAGCCGCGGATCATCATCTGCGTTCCGTCGGGGATCACCGAGGTTGAGAAGCGGGCCGTTCGAGACTCCGCCTTGGCTGCTGGCGCGCGTGAGGTCTTCCTCATCGAAGAACCCATGGCGGCCGCAATCGGCGCTGGGCTACCGATCACGGAGCCTGGCGGGAACATGGTCGTCGATATCGGCGGGGGAACCGCTGAGGTCGCGGTCATCTCCCTGGCAGGAATCGTCGCGTGCAAGTCGGCACGGGTTGGCGGCGACAAGATGGACGAAGCGATCGTCCAGCACATCAAGCGCAAGTACAACTTGCTCATCGGTGAACGCACCGCCGAGAAGGTGAAGATCGAGATCGGTACTGCCGCTCCAACGGACGTAGTCATGACCATGGAGGTCAAGGGCCGCGACTTGGTCGCCGGGATTCCGAAGACGGTCGTCATCGACTCCGATGAGATCCGTGGGGCCTTGAGCGAGCCGGTCTCAGCGATCGTCGACGCGGTGCGTCAGGTGCTGGAGCGTGCGCCTCCAGAACTCTGCGCCGACATCGTCGACAAGGGCATCGTGCTCACCGGCGGCGGCTCGCAGCTTGCCGGCCTGGACGTTCTGCTCAGCGAAGAGACCGGGCTGCCCGTGTTCCTTTCGGACGAGCCGGAGTTCGCGGTCGTTCTCGGGTCTGGCGCCGCGCTTGACGAGCTCGATCTACTCCGCGAAGTCGCGCTGGATTAGTCTTTGAGGGAAACCTCTCGGTTTCCCTCGCTGCGCGAGCGGAGGTCCCTTCGCTCACCTGGAGCGATTCGCGGAAGTGCCGGGCGATTCCGTAGGATTCGCGGAGCACCCTTCCAAGTTCGAGCTGCGCCCTCGCTGAGGGAGCGGAGCTCCCGTCGGTCCCCCCTCCAAGGTCGGGCTTCGCCCTCGCCTCGTCGGCCCTGCGAAGCTGCTGCGGTTGCGCGCGCGAGTGCACTTGTGGCGCCGTGAGAGCGCTCATGTTGTACCCCGGAATCCAGGGATACACGGTAGCGTTCCGTGAGCCCGGTCTATGGCCGTTTCCCTGCGCAGCATTCAAAACGCGACGATCGTGGTCGTTCTTCTCGCGATCCCGGTGGTGTTGTTGCGCAACACGGCCGAGAACCCGCATGAGCTGAGCGCGTTCGATCGATCCGTTCGCCGGATCGGCGCGCCCCTGGAGGCTGCAGTCTCGTACTCGACTTCGACGATGGGATCGTTCTTCGAGCGGTGGCTGATGCAGGCTCGTCTGCAGGATTCGAACGAACAACTCGCCTCGGAGAATCGTGAACTCGCCCAGCGGCTGCGCGAGCTGGCCGAGCTGGCGGAGGAAAACACCCAGCTTCGACGTGCGCTACAGATGCGCGACCGAACTCCGGCCGACATGATCCCGGCCGAACGGGTCGGGGTCGACCAGTCTCCGTTCTTCCGGGTGCTCAACATCCGAATCGACCGCGGCAGTCGCTTTGCGAAGCCGGGGATGGCCGTGCTGTCCCCGGACGGCGTTGTCGGGCGGGTGGACAAGGTGTTCGACGACTACAGCGACGTCATGCTGGTCACGGACGCCCGCTCGAAGATCGCCGTCGAAGTTGCGAGGAGCCGAGCCCAAGGCATCTTGCACGGCGACAGTGAGTACGGCTGCATCGTCGATGTGCCCAAGGACTACGAGGTCGAGCCCGGCGAACTCATCCAGACCAGCGGCGTCGACGAACTCTTCCCCAAGGGACATCCGATCGGTCGGGTCGTCGACGTCGAGCAGCTCGTCGGAGACCAGCAGCGCCTGCACGTCAAACCGGAGATCCGCTTCGACCGGGTCGATGTGATGTGGGTTGTCCTCGCCGGTGCTCCCAGGCCGGACACGGCAGAGCCACCTGTGGGTCCGCAAGCGATGGGGCTGCAGCCGGTTCGATGATTCGCGCGCTCACATATTTGGTGGTCGGGTGGGTGCTCATCGCTGTCGGCGGCGGGCTGGCCGACGTCTTCATGATCACGGTGATGTTGCCGGCCACGTCGGTCGTATTGCTCACCCACATCGCGTTTTCACGGACGATGCCGCTTCCCATGGGGCTCGCGCTGGCCGTCTCCTTCGGCTACCTCGAAGACCTGCACCAAGGCGCGCCGGTCGGAGTCCTGACGCTGGCCTTCGCGCTCGCGTTCCTTGCGTTGTCGTGGGCAGCAGAGCGCATTGCGGTCTCAGGCTGGCCCACCCGCATGCTCACTGCGTTCTTCTCGGTGGTGCTCGTCGACCTGCTGACCGCCGGGATTCTCGTGGCGCTTGCGGATCCGCTTGGACTCCGGCGTGAAGCAATGTGGGTCGCGCTGTGGGACGCCCGGTGGCATTGCATCGCGACCGCGTTGGTGGCACCTCCGATCTGGACGCTGTTTGAGCGGCTGTTCTCCCTGCTGAAGATCGAAGAGCCGCGAACACCCGATGGGCCTTCCCCGCTGGGAGCGCGCCGGTGATCAGCCTTCACCAAAAGGATGACCTCCGCGAACTTCGCCCTCGCTTTCAAGCGACGGTCATCTTTGTCGCGCTTGCGTTCCTCGCGTTGGCCGGTCGTTTGTGTCAGCTGCAGGTGCTCGAGGCGGACCACTACGACAGGCGGGCCGAGCGGAACTTCATCGACAAGGTCGATGTCGAGGCGCCACGAGGTCGGATCTACGACATCCAAGGGCACCCGCTGGCGACCAACCGCTCGTCGTACACCCTGTACATCACCGGTTGGGCGCGGTTCCGCCTCGACCCGGAGGGCGGTGTGGTCTCGACGCCAGAGGGGAAGCGCGAGGCGATGGACGACACGACGCGGGACCGGATCCTGTCGCTGATCGATTTCATCGACGAGGCCGACCGCGACAAGTTCCTGGGGTTGGTCGAGGAGCTCCGCGTCGACGAGGCCAAAGGCCGCTACGCACAGATCGCGCGGCGCAACCTCAGCTGGGAGGAGTACGCCCGCATCGAGTCTCGGTTGGAGGTGCTCGATCCCTGGGTGGAAATTCGCGAGAGCTCGCGGCGCTTCTACCCCGAAGGGGTGCTCACCGCGTTCGTGACCGGGCAGATGGGCAACGTCAGCTCCCGGACGCTCGAAGGTTCACCGCACCTGGGCTATCGGTTGGGCGATCGGGTGGGGCAGACCGGGATCGAGCGCCAGTGGGAGAACTACCTCCGCGGTCGACTCGGTGCCCGCTGGCGGGTCGTCGACGCGCGGCGACGGGAGGTTGGCGATGCGCCCGGTTGGGCCGTCGACTCGCTTCCTCCGGTGCAGGACCCGATCCCCGGTCAAGACATCTACCTCACCCTCGACCTCGACCTCCAGACCGTGGCGTACGAGGCGGTCTCGGAGAAACTCGCCGGTGCGGTGGTCGCGATGGACATCAACACCGGCCGGGTGCTGGCGACGGCGTCTGTGCCCACCGTGGATCCGAACCGCTACGAACAACCGATTCCGTTGGCCGAGTGGAAGGCTTGGTCGGACAGTCCGCTCAAACCGTTCATCGACAAGGCGGTCCAGGAGCACTTCTTCCCTGGCTCCACCTACAAGGTCGTCTCGGCCCTCGTTGCGTTGGGAGACCCCGAGTTTGACCCCGACGAAGAGATCGAGTGCGAGGGGTACGTCAAGTTCGGTAAGCGGAAGTTCCGCGACACCCACGTGCATGGGCCGATGAACCTCGAGCAGGCCTTGGTCCACTCGTGCAACTCCTACTTCTACGAACTCGCGATTCGCAACACGCTCAGCCTCGAACGCGTCGAGCCTGTCGCGCGCGCGCTGGGGTTGGGCGAGCGCACCGGCTTGGGCATCAACGGGGAGGTCAAGGGGACGGTCCCCACCGAAGAGTTCGAGGCTCGCGAGGGCACGTATCAGGGCGGGGTGCGTCTCAACAGCGCCATCGGGCAGGGCAACGTGAAGGCCACGGTGATGCAGATCGCCGTCGTCTACGGGGCCATCGCGAACGGAGGCTACGTGCTCACGCCCTACCTGGTCGATCGCATCGAGACCAACGACAAGAAACTCGTGTTCTCGAGCCAGCCGCAGCGACGGAGCGAGGCCCCGGTCTTGGATGCCAGCGACCGAGCTCGGATTCATGCCGGACTGGTGGGCGTGGTCAACCATGAGGAAGGGACCGCCTACAGCGAGCGCCTGGACAACATCGTGGTGGCTGGAAAAACGGGCACCGCTCAGGTCGGTCGCGAGTACCGGACCGAGGGCGAGACCGAGATCGAGGGCTGGGACACCACGGCCGACCACGCGTGGTTCGCAGCGTATGCGCCGGCGGATGACCCTCAGATCGTCGTCGTCGCCCTGGTCGTGCACGGCGGAACCGGTGCCGATGCAGCGGCGCCCATCGTGATGCGGGTGATCGACCACTACCTGGGCGACACCTCTTCGGAGACCGAGTTGAGGCCGCGTGCCTACGGTGTTCCTCCACCACTTCCGGGGCAGCAGGGCGATGAAGCCTCGGTGCGTGGCGGTGGTCTTGGCAAGGAGGGCGTGCCATGAACCCGTTGCTCGACGATCCGCGCAGCTGGAGTGCGCGACTGCGGCATTCGATCGACTGGGTGGTCATCACGCTGACCGCCGCCATCGTGACGCTGGCCGTCATCAACCTCAACAGTGCGGGCGACGGAGACTGGAGTGGTCGGGTCGCGACGCAGCTTCGGTGGATCGGGCTGGGGTCGATGGCGATGCTGGTCGTTACAGCGATCGATCTCCGGGCGGTCTACCGTCTGGCGTACGCGGCCTATGGGTTCGGCGTCGGGCTGCTGCTCTTGGTTCCGTTCTTCGGGATCAAGGTCAACAACGCGCAGCGATGGCTCGGCGTTGGGGACTACCGGATCCAGCCCTCGGAGCTGATGAAGGTGCTCATCGTGCTCGCGCTCGCCCGGTTCCTGCACGACGCCGCCGCCAAGGAACTCTCCAACCTGCGGCGCCTGGTCGTGCCCTTCGTGATGGTGCTCCTGCCCGCGGCGCTCATCATCCGGCAGCCCGACCTCGGGACGGGGATCATGCTGTTGCTGGTCTCGTTCTCCCTGGTCGTCGCCGCCGGCCTTCGGGTGCGCATCATCTTCGCGGTGTTGTCCGCGGCGGTGGTGTCGGTGGCGATCGGCTGGAGCTACATGGAGAACTACCAGCGTCGCCGTATCGACGTGTGGCTCGACCCGGAGCTGTATGCCGACACCGACGGCTACCAGACGATCCAGGCCATGATCAGCGTGGGCAATGGAGGATTCTTCGGCCGCGGTTTGTCGCAGGGGTCGCAGAATGCGCTGGGGTTCTTGCCCGAGCCGTACACCGACTTCCCTTTCGCGGTCTTCGCTGAAGAGTGGGGGTTCGTCGGCACCGCGATGGTGCTGGTGCTGTTCATGAGCCTGACCCTGTGGGCCGTGAACTTGGCGTCGCAGGCGAGCGACCGATTCGGATCGCTGCTGTGCGTGGGCGTTGCCGCGCTCTTCTTCTGGCACGCGGTCGTCAACATCGCGATGGTCCTGCAGCTGGTCCCGGTCTCGGGCATCACGCTTCCGTTCTTCTCTGCTGGCGGTAGCAACGTGCTGACGATGATGTTGGGGCTCGGTGTGCTGATGAGCGTCTCCAGATCTCGCCACTCGCGCTGACCCTCGCAGTGGGCAGGCCATCGCCGCCGGGCGTGAGGTGAGCCCGCGAAGAGGATTGCGCAGAGGAGCCGCCTGCGTCCTTGCGGGGTGCCGGCGTGATATGAATCGACCGCTACGATGGCGATGGCGATCGGTGTTCTGACCAACCCCAACTCGGGGAAGAACCGCAAGAATCCAGACCGGCTTGCCGATCTGGAGCGCGCGGTCGCAGGGCATGGAATCGTCCGCCAGACGCAGAGCCTCGACGAGCTGGCCGCGGTCATTGCGGAGTTCGGCGAGGCCGGGTGCAAGTACTGGGTCGTCGACGGCGGAGACGGCACGTTGCACTGGCTGCTGTCGACCGCGCAGCAGCAGGCCGCCGCTGGAGACACGCCGTGGCCGATGGTGATCCCGGGCAACGGTGGGAGCATCGATTTTGTCGCCCACAAAGCCGGGATTCGCGGGCAAGCCCCCGACATCGTTCGGGCGCTCGTCCAAGCCCTCGAGCAGGGGGAGTCGGTGCCCACGATCGACCTCGACACCCTGCACATCACCGGGTCCACCGACGACGAGGCCTTCGAACGAATCGGCTTTGCGAGCGCCATCGGTGGGGTTGCGCAGCGATTCTTCGACAAGCTGTACCAGCGCGACCGAATCGATCCGCTCGGGATCGTTGATGTGCTCGCGCGGGCGTCGGTCGGCGGTGTCGCTGGCAGCACGCCCCGGCCGATCCGAGAGCACCTGGTGCCCTCGCTGCAGCAGTATGCTGATGACATTTTCGAGCCGACCCGGGCTCGGGTGGAGGTCGACGGCGAGGCGCTGGACTTCGAGACATTCTCCAGCCTTCAGGTGGGGTCGATCGACATCAACCTCGGGGGCGTCGTCCGCACGTTCCGTCATGCGGCCGAGTCGGGGGTCATGCACGCGCAGGCGGTCTCGTCTTCCCGTCTCGGCGTGGTCGCGAACCTTCCGAACATCGTGTTCGGCACCCCGCTGTGGGGCCGTGACGTGTTCGACGGTCCCGTGCGAGAGTTGTCTGCCGAAGCCGTGGGCGGGAGCACGTTGGACCCAGTCATCGATGGTGAGCTTTGCTTTGGTCTCCGCTCCCTCCGCATTCGCCAAGGGCCCCGGTTGCGGGTTCCAGCCATCGTTTGCGGCTAGCGGAAACGCCCGACTTCGCGCATGTCGGCCAGGCGGCCGTGCGTTGCGCCGAGTGCAAAGACCGCGCGTCGCCTTCGCCGGGCTTGAGGATCTGCACGAGTCACTGGGGCCAGGGTGCGTAAGCCCGACCGCCTCGGTCCGTTGAGGGGCGCGGTGGGGTTGACAGCATCGGCCTGTCTTCCTTTACTGCCCCCCGTTCCCTAGGAGACCTATCCGATGAAACGCACTTGCTTGCTTTCCACCGCCGCCATTCTCGCCACGCTCACGACCTCCTCGGTCGCATACGCGGACACCAAGCCCGCCATCGTTTGGGTCCCAACCGCATCCATCGAGCTGACCCCCTCGGGGATGGTCGATTCGATCTGCCAGAAAATGCAGATGAGCGGGAGTGCCGTCGCAGCCGGTTGTGTCTCCGGTCTCGACGAGCCGATCACCCGAGAGGTCAGCGCGGACGCAATGACGATCGCCAGCGAGCTTCGCACGGCATTCGAGGCCTACGACATCAGCATCGTCGCTGACCCCCCGCCGGCATACGTCCCGGTCTTCGCACTCCTCACGTCCGACGCCGAGTCCGAAGAGTCCGGCTCGTACACGTGTGGTAGCCAGGTCGCGAACTGCTCGGGCCTCTCCCGCGACGGTACGTTCTCCACCAACGCTGGCACGCTCCGGTGCACCGATCCCGACGACGTCCAGGCCGCGATCTACGCCGTCGGCCGTCTTGCTGGCCTCGAGGGCAAGGAAGACGCCACGGACGCGATGCACTACCCGCCCGACTACACGATGCCGGTCTACACGTTCACGGACGAGTGTGGCCCCATCTCCGCGCAGCTTCGCGGCGAAGACAAGATGACCGCCATTCCTCTGGAGTGCACCAGCCTCGACCACGTCGGCTGCGACTCGGGCGAGCAGAACAGCCACGCGGACCTGCTGGAGAACCTCGGCCCCAACGCTGCCGACTCGGACGCTCCGGTGATCGCGATCTCGTCCCCGGCCGACGGCGACGTCATCGCTGAAGGTGGCGCCATCAACGTCGCCGCCACCGTGGAAGAGGCTTCGAACTTCGCGGCGGTGCGGATCACGATCGCTTCGCCCGCCCTCGAAGGCCTTGAGGAGGCCAACATCTTCGGCGGTGAGATCTCGTTCTGCACGACCGACATCTGCGACGTGAACTTCCTCGACGGCGAGCCGTTCAAGACCGCCGACTCCGCTTGGGGCACCGGCGACATCACCGGCCTCCCCGGCGGTGAGTACACGATCACGCTCGAGGGCTCCGACTACTACGGCAACGAAGCCGACCCCGTGGTCGTGACGATCACCCTCGAAGGTGGCCCCATCGACCCCAGCGGTGGAGACACCGAGAGCGGCGGCGACACCGACCCCACGGGTGACCCCACCGATCCCACCAGTGCCAGCGACACCGCTACGACCTTCGCGTCGGACGGTGGCAGCAGCAGCGGCGACGGCGACACCGACGGCGGTGGCGACAGCGGCGGCGCTGACGACGACGGCGGCGGCTGTTCGGTTGGCGGCTCCGGTGGCGCAGGTGGCAGCATTGCCATGATGCTGGGCCTGCTCGGGCTGGGCCTGCTTCGTCGCCGCGACTAGTGACGGACGGCGGTGACCCACCCCGCACGCGATTGCGTCGCGGGGCTGGCAGATGAGGCGGGGACTCCACAGTGGGGCTCCCGCCTTCGTCGTTGTGGCGGTAGGGTGCGCGCTGTGGGCCGCCCTCGAGCCGAAGACGTGTTGGTATCGACGCCGCAGCGGGTTCTCGAAGCCGCGGAATCGGTGTTTGCCGAGCAAGGCTACGGCCCCGCGAAGCTCGCCGACATCGCGGCCCGAGCTGGGATCCGGCGACCGTCGCTGCTGTACCACTTCAAGAGCAAGGAAGAGCTGTATCAGGCGACCGTGCAGCGCGCCTTCTCAGACCTCGGCGAGGCGCTGCAAACCGCGATGCTGGCCTCCGGTTCTTTCGAGGAACGCCTGCTCGAGACCGCGCAGCGTTACGCGCAGTTTCTCGCCGAGCATGAACACATCGCCCGCCTCGTCCTGCGGGAGCTGCTCGACTCGAACGGACCGGGTCCCGGCACCGATATCCTCATGACCCAGGTCTCGCCGCTGGTCGACGCGGTGGAGGCGTTTGTCGGCAGTGTCGGTGATGACGTCATCGCCGAAGGCCCGCCGATTCGTGCGCGGGTCATGTGCATCGCCTCCACGCTCATCATGCGGGCCGCGGCGCAAGTGCGCGACGCATTGTGGGGCCCGCAGCACCACGCACGGCTGCTGGCCCGAGCCTTGTTTCTACGATCATGACGACGCCAGACATCATCCTTTGGGACGTGATGGGAACGTTGGTCCACGACCCGTTCTACGAGGAGGTCCCCGCGTTCTTTGGTATGACCCTCGAGCAACTCCTCGAGGTCAAGCACCCGTCCGCTTGGTCCGCATGCGAACGCGGCGAACTGTCTGTCGGGGACATGGAGACCAGCTTCTTCGCTGACTCTCGGAGCTACGACATCGCCGGACTCCGAGCGACGATGCAGCGGAGCTATCGCTGGCTCCCTGATATCGAGGCGTTGCTCGGCGCGCTGCGGGGCCGCGCAGTCCCGATGCATGTCGTGTCGAACTACACGCCGTGGTACGCGATGATCGAGGCGGAACTCTGCGTCTCGAACTGGATGCCGTGGAGCTTCGTTTCGTGCGACGTCGGTTCCCGGAAACCAGACGCCACGTACTACGCGGCGGTGCTCGAGCGCCTGTCCGTTCCGGCTGCGCGGTGTGTCTTCATCGACGACCGGGACGCAAACTGCGCCGGTGCGAAGGCAGCAGGGATGCACGCGATCCGGTTTGAAGACGGTGTGACCACGGCTACCGCCCTGTCAGCGCTCGGCTTCGGGGACTTGCTGGGCTGACGGGCCGAGCCCGGTGGGACGGGCTGCGGCAGGCGCGAAGCGACGTTCGCACCGAGGCCAATGCCAACTCGTTTCCATCTTGGATCCCGTGCCGGTAGCGGAGCCGGGAGACGACGTACGCGCAGGTAGGGGCAGCGTCGCCTTTTCGACTTCGATGCAGAGTGGTGGAGTGGTGGTGAGGTTTTTGGCGAGCGAATGGGCGCTCGCCTCGGCCTCACGCTCAACGTCCGTGAAGGGAAGGCAGATGAAGCTACCACTCGAGATTGTGTTCCGAAACGTCACCCGAACCGCCGAAGTCGAAGACCGTATCCGAGCCAAGGCCGCAAAACTCGACAGGATGTTCGATCGGATCACCGGCTGCCGCGTTGTCGTGGAGTCCCCTCACAACCACCACGTCAAGGGCAACACCTTCCACATCTGCGTCGAGGTGCAGGTTCCAGCAGAGACGATCGTGGTCAACCGGGACCCGCAGAATCATCACCACGATGACCTCGGCATCGCGCTTCGAGACGCCTTCTCGGCAGCGCAGCGACGGCTTCGCGCCTACTCGCGACGACGCAACGCGTCGACGTCACGCTCGGCGATGCGAATCGCCGAGGTGCTCCATCCATGAGCAGGCGTTTCGCGTGATGAAAACGGGCGGTCCCTTCTCCAAGGGCCCGCCTTTTTTCTTGGTTCACTCGTGTTTGAACCGTCGTCGGCCAGGGCCGTACGCCGAAGCGACGTGTCCGCCGCCGCGCAGCAACCACCGGTAGGTGAGCAGGCCTGCGACGCCGACCGGGCCGCGCGCGTGGAGCTTGCCAGTGCTGATACCGACCTCGGCCCCCAACCCAAAGCGATAGCCGTCGGCGAAGCGCGTGCTGGCGTTGTGAAACACGCAGGCAGCATCGACTCGGGCGAGGAAGTCGTCGGCGGCTGCGGCGTCCTGGGTGACGATGCACTCCGTGTGTCGAGATCCGTGCCGCTCGATGTGGTGCAGCGCGGCCTCGAGGTCGTCGACGCGCCGAACCGAGAGCACGAGGTCGCCGTACTCGGTGTCCCAGTCGGTGTCGTCCGCGGCTTCGAGCTGCGTATGCAGGGCTCGGGTTGCCGGACACCCGCGCAGGGCGACACCCGCCGACGCCAGCACACGAACCGACTCCGCCAGGGCTGCCTCGGCACCCGGCTCCCACAGCAAGGTCTCGAGGGCGTTGCATGCCGCGGGGTAGTCGGTCTTCGCGTCGAGCACGATCGAAGCGGCCATGGTCGCAGTGGCCGTCGAGTGCAAGAAGACGTGGCACAACCCTTCGGCATGCCCCACGACGGGGACCTTGGACGTTGTCTGGACGTAGTCCACGAACGCGGCACTTCCCCGGGCGATCACGAGGTCGACCAGGCCTTCCTGCTGCAACAGCTCCGAGACCTCCGAACGGCCTGAAAGGAGCGTGACGGCGGCCGGGTCCACACCGACGCGCGCGAGTGCGCCGTGGAGCGCGGAGACCATCGCGGCGTTGCTCCGGGTCGCTTCCCGGCCTCCCTTGAGCGCCACGGCATTGCCGGTGCGAAGCGCGAGGCCGACGATCTGCGGGACGGCGTCCGGACGCGCTTCGAAGACGATCCCGATGACGCCCAGTGGGCAGGATTCTCGCGAAAGCGTGAGGCCGTCGTCGAGTTCCCGGGTCTCGAGCACGGCGCCGACGAGGTCGGGTTGCGCTGCGAGTTGGCGGAGCCCAGTGGCGAGGACTTCGAGCTTGGCTTCGGTGAGCTTTAGCCGACGGACGAGCGCGTCACTGAGCTCACCGCGAGCGCGAGCAGCCCTCGCGTCCACGAGGTCGGCGTCATTGGCCTGGCGCAGCTCATCGCGAACCGAGGGGTCCTCCAGCGCGTCCGCCATGGCGAGCAGCGCGTCTTGACGGCGCTGAGCTGGGGCTCGGCTGAGGGTTGCCCCGGCGATCTTGGCGGCGCGAATGCGGTCGGGGATCGAGGCGGTGTCCGTGTTCATGTCAAACGTCGGTGAGGGCGAGGTTGTCTCGCGTGATGACGGCGTCGTAGCCCCGGTAGCCAAGGATGTCGGCGAGCTCGGCACTCTGCCGTCCCGCCATTGCACGGCAGGCCTGGGCATCGTAGTTGGCGAGTCCGCGTCCATGCACACGACCCGATGCATCCCGGACCTCGACGACATCGCCGCGAGCGAACTCCCCTTGCACGTCGAGGACGCCGACCGGGAGCAACGAAGCCTTCTTGGTGCGCAGGGCTTCGAGCGCCCCGGCGTTCGCGATGAGGGCCCCACAATGCGGCGCGCCCGCCGCGATGTTTCGCTTCCTCGCCGATTTGCGGTCTTGGGGCCAGACCACGGTGCCCACCGAGTCCCCGGCGAGGCCGCGCGAGGTGACGGCAGGCGTCTTCCCATCGACGATGAGCGTCGGGATGCCCGCTTCGCTCGCGACCGCTGCGGCATCGAGCTTGCTGGCCATGCCGCCGGTTCCGGTCGCGGAGGTTCCGCGGGCCCGCTGCCGGGTGGCCTCATCGATGCGCTCCAGGGAGTCGATGCGCTGCGCGGCGGGGTCGGTGGCGGGGTTGGAGGTGTGGAGGCCATCGACGTCGGTCATCAACACCAGCGCATCGGCATCGACGGCCACGGCCAACAGCGCGGAGAGCCCGTCATTGTCTCCGAACCCCTCCAACGCCTCCTTGCGATGCTCGACCAGCTCCCGGACCGACACGCTGTCGTTCTCGTTGAGCACCGGGATCGCGCCGAGTTCGAGGAGCCGAAGCAGGGTTGTCCGCAGGCACAGGGCTCGGTCTCGGTCCCCGAGGTCGTCTTGGGTGAGCAGGACCTGAGCCACGGTCACGCCCAGCTGACCGAAGGCTTGGCTGTACAGGGACAGGAGTTGTCCTTGGCCCACGGCAGCGCACGCCTGGCGTACGCCGAGGGACCGCGGACGCTCGTGCAGCTGCAGAGCCCGGGCACCCATCGAGACCGATCCGCTGCTGACAAGCAGAACCTCCACGCCACGAGTTCGTAGCCCGGCGAGGTCCTCGACGATCGCGTGCAGGCGGCCGAGCGCCACCCCCTCGCCCCCGTGGGTGACAACACCGGTACCAAGCTTGACGACGACCCGGCGGACCGACGACAGAAGCGCGCGAGAAGGACTCACGAGAGCCAGCGTAGCGGATCGGAGATGTCCTGCGGAGCCCGGACACGTCCCTTGAGACGCGATCGCACGGCCTTCCCGGACTCCTCCATCAGGGACGTGGGGACGTGGAGCGCAGTGTTGGGACCGTCGACCCGCAGCCCCCCGCGAACCCAGTCGCGTTGCACACCGGAGATGGCCTGCAGCGCGAGTCTCTTCGGTGCGCCTGAGCGAGGGATTTCTACGATGGCGGTGTTCGTGACGAGCAGGGCGGTTCGAGAGGCTGTCTCTCGCGCCAGCACGAGCAGTGTTGGAGAAAGCAGCACGACGACCGGTGGCCACAGGTCGGAGAACGGCTGGGTCCAGAACGAGGGCGCAAACCCGGTGACCAGCAGCAGGGCGACCGCGGCAGCGCCGAGCGTGATCGCGGCAAGCCCGAACTGCACCCGAAACTTCTCGCCCCACCACGCGAGCACCTCACCGTGCTCGAGATGCTGGGCGAGATCGTTGGGGCACGGGCCCGCAGAGCGCGGCGCGCCGGGGGCCAGGACCCGGGCCTCGTCGCCCGTCTTTCCTGAACGGCCACCATTGATCGCGCGGAGGGCTTTCATCGTTGAAGGTCCTCGATGCGGGAGCTGCTGTGACGCAACCAGTGGTCACACAGCGTGAGTGCGGCCATCGCCTCGACCATCGGTACGGCTCGTGGGAGCACGCAGGGGTCGTGCCGGCCGCGCGCCTTGTAGGTCGCGGCCGTGCCCGACTGGTCGACGGTGTCTTGAGGCACGAACACGGTGGCCACTGGTTTGAACGCCACGGCGAAGGTGATCGTTTCCCCGTTGGAGATGCCGCCCTGAATCCCGCCGGAGTGGTTGGTCCTGGTGCGAATCCCGTCGCCACCGTGGGTCAGACTCGGGTCGGGTTCGAAGGGATCGTTGTGAGCGGTGCCGCGCATTCGAGTCGCGGCGAACCCCTCGCCGACCTCGAAGCCGCGCGTGGCCGGGAGACTCATCATGGCGTGCGCCAGATCGGCCGTGAGCTTGTCGAAGACGGGCTCTCCCAGTCCCAGCGGTACCCCTCGAGCGACGCAGCGAATC
>CAJXVA010000234.1 GCA_913061055.1 uncultured Pseudomonadota bacterium | reverse complement strand
ATGTGTATAAGAGACAGGGCTCGGCCTGCTCGTGGGGTGTTCTGGGGGGCGGGACTCGGTCGCGCTGCTCGGCCTGCTCGCCTTGTTGGCCGAATCGGATCGGCTCTCGCTGACGGTCGGGCACATCGACCACGGCCTTCGATCGGCTTCGGAGCGCGAGGCGGCGCTCGTGGAGCATCTGGCGAGGCAGCTGGGGTTGCCGGTGCTCGTGCGCCGGTTGCAGCTCGATGCGCAGGCTCCCGGACTCCCCGCTCGGGCCCGCGATGCCCGGCACGCTGCGTTGCATCAAATGCGAACGGAGTTGGGGCTGCATCGAGTGGCTCTGGCGCACACGGCGACGGACCAAGCCGAGACGGTCCTCCTCCACCTGTCCCGGGGCGCTGGGCTTCGAGGCTTGGGGGGCATGCGGGCCGTGGAGTCGGGCGCGGCGGTCGTACGGCCGTTGCTCGAGCTCGCCCGGGCGCGGACCGGACCGCTGTGCTCCCGGCTTGGACTCGCCTACGTCGATGACCCGAGCAACGATGACCTCGACCATCCGCGGGTCCGGATTCGTCAGGAGGTTCTGCCGCGACTCGCCCAGGGGCGGGGTGGGGTTGAAGACGCGCTCGCTGCGTCGGCGCTCGCGGCTCGCGAGGCCGCCGATGCGCTGGATGTGTGGATCGATCGGGAGCAACGCGGTCGCCATCGCGGCGGTCATCGATACGACCTGACCGAATGGCGGGGCCTCCCCCGCGCGGTCCGTTTGGGGTGGCTGCAGGCGATCGCGCTGCACGCGGGGGTTCCGATCGACAGCCTGGGTCGACGATCCCTGCGTGCGATCGATCGAGGCTTGGTGGCGGGCGGAGCCAAGGGATGGGGCCTTGCCCATTCGACGCGAATCGAGACGGACGGCCTCCTGCTGACGATCACGCCCGGTGAGCCCGTGCGTACGCCACCAGACGACACGGCGTAACGCCCCGAAAAAACCGCGTTCGTGAGGATTTACGGGGTTGTGCGAACCATTGACCCCCCCGGAGCGCAGGGCTATGCTCCGCCCCTGGCAGCGGCTGATTCGTGAAACAGCAAACGAAAACGCTCCTCGTATGGCTCGGTCTCATCGTCGCGGTGTTGGCTCTTGCGAACCTGTTCAACACCAGCACGTCGGTCAAGACGATCAACTACGCGAAGTTCATCGAAGAGGTGGACGGGGAATGGCACAAATTCCAGAGCACCGTCGTCGAGATCGAAGTGCATGCAAACCACGTCGACATCGAGTACGAGCTCGACGGCAAGATGTATGAGGTGACCGGACCGGTCACCGAAGAGCTCTACGACAAGCTCGGCAAGAACAAGATCGACTACAAGGTCGAGCCCGAGGACGACAGCAGCCTGCTGCAGTTCGCGATCATGTGGCTCCCGATGATCCTCATCGTGGTCATCATGGTCATGTTCATGCGCCAGATGCAGGCCGGGGGAGGCAAGGCGATGAGCTTTGGCAAGTCCAAGGCCCGCCTGCTGACCGAACACCAGGGCAAGGTGACGTTCAAAGACGTCGCCGGCATCGATGAGGCTCGCGAGGAGGTCGAGGAGATCATCGATTTCCTTCGCGACACCCGCAAGTACACCAGGGTCGGCGGCCGGATCCCCAAGGGCGTTCTGCTGATGGGCCCGCCGGGAACCGGCAAGACCCTGCTGGCCCGAGCGATCGCCGGGGAAGCCGGCGTCTCGTTCTTCAGCATCTCCGGGTCCGACTTCGTCGAGATGTTCGTCGGTGTGGGCGCCAGCCGGGTGCGCGACCTGTTCGAGCAGGGCAAGAAAAACGCCCCGTGCATCATCTTCATCGATGAGATCGACGCCGTGGGACGACACCGCGGTGCCGGCATGGGCGGCGGCCACGATGAGCGCGAGCAGACGCTCAACCAGCTCCTGGTGGAGATGGATGGCTTCGAGAGCAACGATGGGGTCATCCTCGTCGCTGCGACCAACCGCCCCGACGTGCTCGATCCTGCGTTGCTGCGTCCGGGTCGGTTCGACCGCCGCATCATGGTCGGGCTGCCCGACGTGCGCGGGCGCGAGATGATTCTCGATGTCCATACCCGCAAGGTGCCGGTGGACGACAACGTCGATCTGTCGATCGTGGCGCGTGGAACCCCAGGGTTCTCGGGCGCGGATCTGGAGAACCTGGTCAACGAGTCGGCGCTCACCGCCGCCAAAGATGGCCGCGACATGGTCATCGCGCGCGACTTCGAATACGCCAAGGACAAGGTCCTGATGGGTGCCGAGCGCAAGAGCGTGATGCTCTCCGCCGAGGAGAAGGAGACCACGGCGTGGCACGAGGCCGGACACACGCTCGTGGCCATGGAGCTGCCGCGCAAGAGCGTGGACCCGATCCACAAGGTCACGATCATTCCTCGCGGCCAGGCGTTGGGTGTCACCCAGCAGCTTCCCGAGGAGGACCGTCACAACCTCGATCGCGACTACGCCGAGTCTCGCATCGCCATCCTGATGGGCGGGCGCATCGCCGAGGAGGTCGCGCTCGACGGTCAGATGACCACCGGTGCTGGCAACGACATCGAGGTCGCGACCAACCTGGCGCGCAAGATGGTGTGCGAGTGGGGCATGAGCGAGGCGCTGGGTCCCATCGCCTACGGCAAGAACGACTCCGAGCCGTTCTTGGGCCGCGACATCCAAAAGGCGTCGAACTACTCCGAGGCCACCGCGCAAGCGATCGACAACGAGGTCCGGCGCATCGTCATGGACCAGTACACGCGGGCCAAGACCATCATCACCACCCGTGGTGATGCCCTGGAGCGGCTGGCCAAGGCGCTGATCGAGCGAGAGTCGCTGGGCTACGACGAGGTCAAGGCCGCCATCGACGGCGTGCCGCTACCTCCGGTGGATGCACCGGCTCCCGCGGCGCGTGCGGTGGCGGAGACCCCCGCGTCTTCCTCCGCCGAGGAAGACAAGCCGTCGGCGGGTGCCGGCTTCCCGGTTGCCGAGCCCGAGCCGAGCGCCTAGGCCAAACGGCCGACGAGGCCAGGAGCGCACGATCCCGATTCGAGGTCGTGCGCTTTTTTGGTGGTTGGTTCGCTCCCTGCCGGTACGCGCAGGAACCGGGGGAACCCGCCATGCCGCCTACTTGAACTCGGCACCCATCGGATCGAGCCGCCGCTCCAGCTCCCACAGCAGCGTCTCCAAACCGTGGGTCTTGATCTCCAGCATCATCGCCATCTGCTCGCCGAGCTTGCCTGCAGGGTAGCCGCGCTCGCGAAACCAGATGAAGTACTCCTCGGGGATGTTCGACAGCGGCCGGCCTTCGTACTTGCCGAAGGGCATCTTGGCTCGGATGAGCTCGAGCAGGACCTTGGGGTCCGGGTTGAGGATGTCCATCGCGGGTCCGTCGTGTTGCGGTTCGGCGCGATCATCCGGACGCGAGGGCGGCCTTGATCGCGGTGTCGGCCTCGGAATCGGTCGGACGAATGATGCCCTCGCGGCGCCAGCGAACGACGCCGTTGCGGTCCAGCAGCACAGACGTGGGGTAGCCCTTGACGCCAAAGGTCCCCTGCGACATTCCGTCGGGGTCGAGCACGACCGGGTAGTCGATCCCGTGCTCGGCGATCATGCCGTGCATCTTCTTGTGCAGGCGAGGCTTGTCGACGTTGATGCCCACCACCACGAAGTCATCTCCATGGGCGTGGTGAAGCTTCACCAGTTCGGGCAGCTCCATGACGCAGGGCTTGCACCACGTGGCCCAGATGTTCACGAGCACCACCTTGCCGCGGTAGTCCTCCAGGCTGAAGTCCTTGCCCTTGCTGCTCTTGCCGGTGAACTCCACGCCGACCTGTTGGCCGCGGGCGTTGGGCTCGCCACCGCTGGCGCCCTTGCCCTGGCAGGCGGAGGCGCAGAGGATCGCGAGCCCGAGGCAGAGGTTGCGCATCACCGAGGGACGATCAGCGATACGGCCAAGCACGTCAACACCGCACCGCTCTACTGCGACCGTGGCTGCAGCAGCGCGTCGAGTTCGTCCCACAGGGCGTCGCACAGGCCGGCTCGGTATGCGGCGGCCCGAAACTCCTGGTGCTCCTGGCGGTACATCGCCAAGCGAGGGTCGCCGGAGTCTGCGCAACAGCGGACGTTGGCCAGGCGATCGGCCACCTTCACATGCAGGGCCAGCGCCGAGGCGGGATCGTCCACACCGAGTGCGGACAGCCGGACGTGGAGCTTCGCCTTTCGAGCGCTGCGGCCCGGCGCCTCGGGGTCGGTGACGAGCGCGACCGCCTCGGCGATGTCATCACCGAAACGGGCCGCGATGGTGCTCTGCTGGACGCCCGTGTCCTCGAGGACGTCGTGCAGGTACGCAACGGCCTGCAGACTCGGATCGTCCGGGACCAGGGCCGCGACCGCATCCAGGTGCACCACGTAGGGCTGCGAACCGTAGGTCTGCGCCCCGTGGGCCTCAGCGGCGAAGGTCCGGGCGGCGTCGCTCATCGGGAGGTCACAGCGCGCGGTTGAGGTTGGGGCTCACGAGACGCTCGTTGGGCGGGAGCACGGTCGGGCCGTCGTTGGGGCCGTCGTGGGGACACTCGCCGCGCTCTTTCTTCTCGCACACGCAGTCCGCATCGGCGCCGCCGCAGGACCCGGCGAGGCGCCGGTTGGAGACGATCACTCCGATCGCCATGCCCGCCATCAACAGCGCGACGAGCCCCATGGTGAGGCCCGCGGTGACGGCGAAGGAGGCGGCAGCCAACATCGTGGACATCATAGGGCCCCCGCTTGCGTCCGGCCAGTGGGGGGCCCGAGTGCCCGGGGTTCGGGGGAGGCCCGGCGGAGATCAGCCGGAGGTCGGGTCAGAGACGTCATGGCAGGTCAGGCCGTCCTCGAGCGCGGTCGCGTTGAGCATGCACTCGAAGCGGGCCCCAGCGGTGTCCAAGGCCGCGCAGGCCTGTGCATCGAAGTCCGAGGGGAGGGCCCCCGCGAAGGCCTGCTGCGTCGTGTTCAGATCTTCCAGAATCGTCGCCTCGAGCGCCGCGCGAGAACCGCCGATGTGCAGCGTCCCGCTCGACTGGATGACACCGTTGGACTCCTGCACGAGCCAGACGAGACTGCCGTCCGAGCCCGAGTCTCCCAGAGCTGTCAGCGCGCACATCACTGCGGCATCGGAGGCCTGGTCGAGGGTGCACATCCCCATGCCGAGCATGCCGCTCCCGCAGTCGGCCTCGATCGTGGGGCACAGCTGGGTTTGGTCACACGCAACAACGCCGGGTTCGGGAAAGCAGCAGCACGGGTCCGGATCCTCGCCGTAGCCCTCGCAGGCGGGGCCGTCGGTGTCCCCGGCGGAGCTGTCGTCGTTGCACCCAGGCGCCAACGCTGCGAGCAGCGCGAGCGCGAGCCATTGCGTGCCTCGCATGGCCACCACCGTACCACTTGGGACCGCAGGGATCCGTCGCCGGGGCGTCACTTCACGCGCCGCTGGAGCCACGCCTCGGTGGCTCTCGCTTCGAGGTCTTCGGGCGCGCCGATCAGGAACAGCGCCGGCAAGCCCTCTCGCTCGGCGAGCGCGAGCCCACGCTGCGGACCCATCACGTTGAGGGCTGTGGCGAGGGCGTCCGCTTCCGCGCACGTGTCTGCGACCACGCTGACCGAGGCCAACTCGTGGGTCACCGGGCGACCCGTCGTCGGGTCGATCGTGTGGGAGTAGCGCGTACCGTCCACGAGCGTGAAGTTGCGGTAGTCGCCCGAGGTCGCCAGCGCGCGATCTTCGAGCTCGATGACCTCGAAGATCGTTCGGTCGGTGGCGCTGGGCTTCTCGACCGCCAGTCGCCAAGCTCGACCGGCCTCGGTCTTGCCCGAGACGCGGACCTCGCCGCCGACCTCGACCAGGAAGTCATCCCAGCCCGCCGCGTGCAAGGCCTCGGCCGCTTGGTCGACGCCATAGCCTTTGGCGATGGCGCTGAGGTCTACGCGCAGGTCGTCCGCGTCTTTGCGCAGGGTGGACGCGGAGGCATCGAAGCTGAGGTGCTCGTGCCCCAGCCGACCGCGGAGTGTGTCCAGGTCGGCCTGAGTCGGGACCTCGGTCATCTCGCCGGTTGCCCCGAACCCCCAGCGTTCGACGAGTGGCCCGACGGTGACATCGAAGGCGCCATCGCTGCGGTCGTGCACGTCGAACGCCACGGTGAGCACGTCGACCAAGCCGCCGGAGAGCTTGGCGTCCTGCGCAGCCGGACCGTTGTTGAATCGGGAGAGCTCGCTGTCCGGCTTGTAGGTCGACATCGAGCGGTCGACGGCATCGAGCGCCTCCTTCACCGTCTGGGCGAGCGCGGCTTCCGAGGCATCCGACTGCTGCTCGCGGGTCTGGGCCACGACCTTGACCGTGTAGGTCGTGCCCATCACCTCGCCGCGGACCATGACGATTCGCGGCGGGGTGGGGGCGAAGTACAGCCGCCAGATCGTCAGCCCGATCAGGACGAGCAATGCACCCACCAAGAAAACGGGCCGCCGTTGGAGGGGGCGGCCCGAATCTTGTGGAGGCGTGGTCGGAGTCTCAGCCACCGAAGTCGTCGAGGGCGATGTTCTCGGGCTCGACGCCGAGGTCCAGGAGCATGTTGATGACCGCTTGGTTCATCATCGGAGGACCACACATGTAGTACTCCGCGTCCTCGGGGGCCTCGTGGTCCTTGAGGTAGTTGTCGTACAGGACCTGGTGGATGAAGCCTTCGTAGCCTTCCCACTTATCCTCCGGCAGCGCGTCGGAGAGGGCCAGGTGCCACTCGAAGTTGTCGGCGTCCTTCTCGATCTCGTCGAAGTCTTCGGTGTAGAAGGCCTCGCGAAGCGAGCGGGCGCCGTACCAGAAGCTGACCTTTCGCTTGGTCTGGATCCGGCGGAACTGGTCGAAGATGTGCGAGCGCATCGGCGCCATGCCGGCACCGCCGCCAACGAAGACCATCTCTTTGTCGGTCTCCTTCGCGAAGAACTCGCCGAACGGACCCGAGATGGTGACCTCGTCGCCCTCCTTCAGGTTGAAGATGTACGAGGACATGATGCCCGGCGGAATGCCCTCGGGGCCGCGCGGCGGGGGGCTGGCGATCCGGACGTTGAGCATGATGAGCCCCTTCTCGTCGGGGTAGTTGGCCATCGAATACGCGCGCTCGACGGTCTCGTCGACCTTGGAGACGTAGCGCCACATGTTGAAGCGGTCCCAGTCGCCTCGGTACTCCTCGCCGATGTCGAAGTCTTTGTAGTTGGCGACGTGCGGTGGGCACTCGATCTGAATGTAGCCACCGGCGCGGAACGGAACCTCTTCGCCCTCGGGAAGCCGAAGCTTGAGCTCCTTGATGAAGGTCGCGACGTTGTCGTTGGAAATGACTTTGCATTTCCACTTCTTGACGCTGAAGATCTCCGGCTCGATCTCCACCTTCATGTCCTGCTTCACCTTGACCTGACAGGACAGGCGGCAGCCGTCGCGGGCTTCGCCGCGCGAGAAGTGGACCTCTTCGGTGGGGAGCATCGAGCCACCACCGGCTTTGACGTGCACGGTGCACACGCCGCAGGAGCCTTTGCCACCACAGGCCGAGGGAATGAAGATCTTCTCAGCTGCCAGGGCGCCCAGCAGGGTTCCGCCCGCGGGGATGCTGATGTCTTTCTCGCCGTTGATGTTGATCGTGACCGCGGCGGTGTTCACCAGCCGTGAGCGTGCTGCCATCAGCACGCCGACGAGGCCGACGATCACGACCGTGAACATCACAACACCGAGGATGATTGTCATATCCATCTTCGCTTGGTTCCTTTCCTAGAGCTGGATGCCCGAGAACGCCATGAAGCCGATGGCCATAAGACCCGTGAGGATGAAGGCCATGCCCAGGCCGCGAAGCCCCGTCGGCACGTTGCTGTAGCGCATCTTCTCGCGAAGGGCCGCCATTGCGACCACAGCGAGCGCCCAGCCGATGCCGTTGCCAATCCCGAAGACGGTGGACTCGGCAAAGTTGTAGTCGCGCTCGACCATGAACAGCGACGCGCCGAGGATGGCGCAGTTCACCGCGATGAGCGGGAGGAACACACCGAGCGCGTTGTAGAGCGCAGGTGAGAACTTATCGAGCGCCATCTCCACGACTTGGACCGTGGCGGCGATGCTGCCGATGAAGGTCAAGAAGGTGAGGAACTCGAGGTTCACGTCCGCAAGGTCGGCGCTGATCCAGGTGAGCGCCCCTTCTTCGAGCAGGCCCTTGTAGATGAGGTTGTTGATCGGCGTGGTGACGGCCAACACGAAGATGACGGCGCCGCCGAGGCCGATCGCCGTTTCGACTTTCTTCGAGACGGCAAGGAACGAACACATGCCCAGGAAGAACGCCAGGGCCATGTTCTCGACGAAGATGGTCTTCGCCAGAATGCTGAGATAGTGCTCCATCGAAAGGGCTCCTCTACTCTGCCTCGACCTGGTCGGTCTTGAAGGTGCGCAGCACCCAAATGAAGATGCCGATGAGAATGAACGCCGAGGGCGCCAACACCATCAGGCCGTTGGTTTGGTACCAGCCGCCTTCGGTCGTCGGCCGAAGTAGCTGAAGCCCGAAGAACGAGCCGGACCCGAAGATTTCGCGGAAGGCTCCGACCACCAGCAAGATGAGCGAGTAGCCCAAGCCGTTGCCGATGCCGTCCAGGATGCTGTCCTTGACGTTGTTCTGCATCGCGAACGCTTCGGCGCGTCCCATCACGATGCAGTTGGTGATGATGAGCCCGACGAAGACCGACATCTGCTTGCTGATCTCGAAGAGGTAGGCCTTGAGGACCTGGTCGACGATGATCACCAGCGACGCGATGATGGTCAGCTGGACGATGATTCGGATGCTGGGCGGAATCATGTTCCGCAGCGCCGAGATGGCGGCGTTGGAGAACATGAGCACCACGGTCACCGCGATGGACATGACCACCGCGGTCTCCATCTTGGTGGTGACCGCGAGCGCCGAGCACACCCCGAGCACTTGAAGTGCGATGGGGTTCTCGTTGAAGAGGGGGTCGAGAACGATTTTGGACGGTTTGGCCATGTCGTTTGCTCCCTATTTCTTGGCGCCGGAGCGCACCTTCTCGAGGTAGGGGCCGAACGCTTGTTTGCCGAGCCAGAACTGAACGAGGTGGGAGACACCGCGGCTGGTGATGGTGGCTCCGGAGAGGCCGTCGACGCGATACGGATCTTCGGCGACCGGGCCGGCTTGGCCCTTGATGACCGAGATCTTGACCTCGCCCTTGTCGTCGAACACCTTGCGGCCGGGCCACAAGGCTTTCCACTTCGGGTTGTCGACCTCGCCACCGAGACCTGGGGTCTCGGCGTGGCTGTAGAACGTGAGACCGGCGATGGTCGTGGTGTCGGGGCTCAGGGCGACGAAGCCTTTGAGCGTGGACCACAGTCCCTTGCCCTGAACCGGGAGGATGATGGCGCCGACGCCTCCGTCGGGGTTCTTGAGCTCGAAGACCTTGGCCTGCTTGGGCAGGCGCTGGACCTTGGCGTCGTTCGCCGGAGCGTCGATGCTCGTCGCGGGGTCGTCCATCGCGTCCTGGGTGTCGAACGCCTTGGCGTCGACATCCTCGACGTACTCGCCGGTCGCGAGGTCGACGATGCGCGGCACGAGGTTCTCCTCGAAGCGCTTGGTGACCTCGGCGGCCTTGATCGGCTCGCCTTCTTTGACGAGGCCCGCGACCTTGAGGACCTGGGTCTGCTTGTCGACGACGGCGTTGAGGTCTTGCTTGTCCTTGAGCGCGACCGCCGAACCGGCGACGAAGATCGAGCAGACAACGCAGACGGCGCCCGCGAAGCCGATGATGTAGGTGTTGCTAAACGCCATAACGAGCCTGCCTCCGCTTGATGTTGGCCTGAACGAAGAAGTGGTCGATGAGGGGCGCGAAGATGTTCATGAACAAGATCGCGAGCATCATTCCCTCGGGGTAGGCCGGGTTCACGACGCGGATCAAGATGACCATGACGCCGATGCCGAAGCCGTAGATGAGCTTGCCGCGCTCGGTGAACGCAGAGCTGACCGGGTCGGTGGCCATGAAGACGGTGCCGAAGGCCCAGCCGCCGAGGACCACGTGGAAGTGCCACGGGACCGCAAACATCGGGTTGGTCTCGGAGCCGACCCAGTTGAGCAGGCCCGCCATCGCCACGGTGCCGACGAAGACGCCGACCATGGTTCGCCACGAGCCTATCTGGGTGAAGATCAGGATTCCCGCACCCAGCAAGGCGCAGAGGGCTGAGGTCTCTCCCATCGAGCCGGGGACGAGTCCGAAGAACCCGTTCCACCACACTTCGTTGGTCAGCGTGTCCAGGCCGCTCTCCGCCGCGCGGGCCAAGTAGGTGGCACCGGAGTAGCCGTCGGCCGCGAGGTTGTCGGCTGCGATCCAGACCTGGTCACCGGAGATCTGCGCCGGGTAGGCGAAGAACAGGAACGCACGTCCGGTGAGCGCCGGGTTGAGCACGTTCATGCCCACGCCGCCGAAGACCTCTTTGCCGATGATCACGCCGAACGCGATGCCCAGCGCGACCTGCCACAGGGGAATGGTCGGTGGCAGCGTGAGCGGGAACAGCAGCGAGGTGACGAGGAAACCCTCGGTGATCTCGTGCTTGCGGACGATGGCGAAGGTGGCCTCGATGATGCCGCCGACCGCGAGTCCGGTGACATAGACCGGGATGAAGTAGATGGCCCCGTGGACGACACAACCGATCACATCGGTCGAGTCCGCGGTCATCCGCAACATGTCGTAGAAGATGATGTCCTGCCACGTGTCGAGGCGCGTCGCCGCCCCCTCGACTGCGACCGCAGCCTGGTAGCCGGTGTTGTACAGCGCCCACAGCACGCACGGAATGAGCGCTGCGACGACCGTGAGCATCAGCCGCTTGAGGTCGAGGCCGTCTCGAACGTGGGCGGAACCCTTGGCTCGGTCGAGCGGTGAAAAGTGGATTGTGTCGGCAGCCTCGTACAGCGGGTAGAGCGACTCGAACTCGCCCCCCTTGCTGAACGTCGGCTCCAGCCGATCAAGAATTTTTCGGAGGAAATCCATCAGCCTTCCTTCTCGATGATCGTCAGCGTGTCTCTCAACGCGGTGGTGTAGTCGTTCTTGCACGGGCAGACGAAGCTGCAGAGCGCGAGGTCCTCTTCATCGAGTTCCAAGGCGCCGAGCTTCTCTGCGAAGACCGTGTCGTGCACCAGCAGTGCACGCAGAAGGTGGGTGGCCATGACGTCGATCGGGATGACCCGCTCGTACATGCCGATCGGCACCATCGCGCGATGGCTGCCGTTGGCCGACGCGTCCATGGCGAACTTTCGGGGCGCGACCTGGTGGAGGATGGTGCCGACGAACGCTCGGACGGTGGAGTACACGCCAAACCCGGGCATCACCATGCGCATGAACTCGCGCTCGTGCGGCTCGGCCAGTGCGCTGACCTGCTGGTGATATCGGCCGAGGTATCCGTGCAGCTCACCTTGAGCGTCGCGACCGTGCAGGATCGAGCCTGACAAGATACGGCGGTCTCCTTCGGGGACGAGCAACTCGCGGCCGGCGGTGAGGTCGTCGATCGAGGCGCCCAGGCGGGTGCGGACGAGACGAGGACGGTCGACCAGCGGTCCGGCGACCGAGATGGTGCGCTCGACGGGGAGCGTTCCGGTGCGGAACAACTCCCCAATCGCGACCACGTCTTGGTAGCCCACGTGCCAGACCGTCTTCTCGCGGAAGACG
Organism: uncultured Pseudomonadota bacterium; assembly: GCA_913061055.1. Classification (GTDB taxonomy): domain Bacteria; phylum Myxococcota_A; class Polyangia; order Nannocystales; family Nannocystaceae; genus CAJXVA01. The sequence goes on along the minus strand of CAJXVA010000234.1, from coordinate 2,508 downwards.
GGGTCCAGGGTGTGGATGTGGACGCCGACGGTGCCTGCGGGGTGCGGGCCGCTGAACTCTTCGACGCTGATGCCCTTCGCGTCCCCTGCGTCGACGGCGGTTCCGGCCATCTTGCACAGGTAGGTCTTGCCCTCGGTGAGTTTGGCGACCGCTTCCAGCCCTCGGTGGAAGTCCTCTTCGCGACCGGCCATGACCACATCGACGTCCGGCGAGAGGGGGTGCGTGTCCGAGGCGGTGACGAACAGCGAGTGCGGTGCGTCGTCGGTCGGAGAGGGGGTTCTCGAGAACGGTCGGGTCCGAAGTGCGGTCCACATCCCAGACTCGACCAGCAGCGCGACGACTTCGTCGCGCCCGAGCTTGGCCGGGAGCTTGCCGGTGTGCGCCTCGAACGACTGCATCTCGTCGTCTCGGGACTCTCCTGCAGACTCCGCGTCGGTCAGCTTGATGACCACCGACTGCAGGGCTCGCCGCTCGCCTCGGTTGATGGCGGTGACGGTGCCGGCACCGGGAGCCGTGAAGCGAACCCCCGGCGTCTTGCGGTCTTCGAACAGCAGCTGCCCACGCTTGACGACATCCCCGACCTTGACCGCCATCGCCGGTCGCATGCCGATGTAGTCCGCCGCGACCACGGCGACGGAGCCGACTGCGCGACCTTCATGGATCTCTTGCCGCGGCTCGCCCGTGATCGGCAGATCGAGGCCGAGCTTGATTTTGTGCGCGCCCATGTGTGACGCCGTTCTAGGGGGTCACAGCCTAGATGGAAAGACCCTTCCAGCCGTTGTTCGCGCCGCTGCACGGCCCTGGGGCCACATTGGACCTGGCGGTCCGCCGGGGGATCTGCGGCCCGACGCGGGACTGCCGCAAGCCCGAAAAGCAGCAAGGACCCCAGAATCAGCCGTTGTCGGCGGGTTCTGGAGCCCTTGCGGCATCCGCGCTGTTGCGCCGCCCAAGCGCGCGCGGACGTGGAGGTCACCGGCGATGGGAAGAGGCTCACATCCGGCGCAAACTGTGCGCGCTGGTCGATCTCCTCACGGGCCGGTTGTGGCGACTCAAGCAGCCGCCGCGTAGCCGAAGCCCGCCGCATATTCGGTCAGTGTGCCGCGCATCAGCTTCCGAGCTCGATGGAGGCGAGACATCACGGTCCCGAGCGGAATGCCAAGTTCGTCCGACGCGTCTTTGTAGGCGAGGCCACCGAGGTCGACCAGCTCGACGACCTCTCGGTAGTGAGTCGGGAGCGCCTCGAGGGCGGCGACGACCTCATCGGAGAGGTCATGCCGGTGCCAGGTGGACTCGGGCATGTCAGCCTCTTCCATCCGGCGACGGTCAAACAGGTGCTCAACGATGTCCGGGCGCGCTGCGGTGGTCTGGACGACACGTTGGTGGCGGTGGCGCGACACGAACGCGTTGTAGAGGATGCGCGACAGGTAGGCGCCGAGGCTGCCCCCTCGGTCGAACGAGGACCAGTTTGCCCAGGCTCGCGTCAGGGCTTCTTGGACCAGGTCGGAGGACTCGCTGGGCTGGTGGGTCAGCCGCAGCCCCAGCCGGTAGAGGCGGGGAAGGTGAGGCATCGCGAGGTCAGAGAACTGGCGGGCGGCAACAGCGGTCATGCCCGGCTATTGAGCAAGGAAACGACCAAGGTCGTTTCTCCCTTGATTTCGGCAACTTGGGCTCTCCTCCGCTTCCGTCCCTGCACGAAAGACATCAATATCGCTGCGGATGATGTTTATCGTTGCAAAGAGCCCGGTGGAGCAAAAGCCAACGACTCTTATTGTGACGTCTCGGGTTCACTCCGGATCCCCCAGAGGCCCGGACGGGTGCCCAGGACCACGACGGGGTCGCGCTGTGGGCTGCCCGGGTCCGCGGCGTCGAGCCACAGTGTTGGTGTGCTCCACGGCGTCGATCCTGCTGGTTCAAAGACGAACTCGAGGCGTTCGCCGTCGTTCTGAGCCGCGGCTGCGCGAACGTTCGCGTCGGGATCGAGGGCCGCCAGATGGGATCGGCGTTGGGTCCACGACGGCGGCACATCCTCGAGCAGCGCCAGCGTCGATGCAGCGGCGGCACGGACGACGGCCGCTGAATCGAGGAGAAGCAATGCGGTGTGCCTGGGCGAGACGTCCCGGGCTGCCCACGCCGTGCAGGCACGAAGCCTCGCGGAGTCGGCTGCGATGAGTCGCTCGAAACTCGAGGTGGCGACGGCCTCGGCATGCTTTCCTTTGGCCCGGCCCAACGCCAGGGCGGCTGCACATCGGTCGGTTTCGGACAGCGCGCGATCCTGAGCCGACTGCGCCAGGCGAGCCCACGGGACGAGCACATCATCGCGAAACGAGACCCGGGTGGGCACGGCTGCGAGCGCGAGTACCCACGCGCGCGCAGCTTCGGAGGGGCCGCGGGCGATCGCCGCGTGGACCCTGTCCACGAGCCACGCCGGATGGGCGCGGCCGAGCGCGGCGGCGGCCTGGAGCCGGCTCAGCGGGGCCCCGATCCGCAGCCTGTCCGCCCAGGCCTGCT
>CAJXVA010000233.1 GCA_913061055.1 uncultured Pseudomonadota bacterium | reverse complement strand
AGACAGCGCCGATTGTCCTTTCGGGTGCTCTGGACCTCCCCGCGGGCGGAGTCCGTGGCGAGGTCCTCGTCGGCACCGGACTCCATCATCGGAGCGGGTTCAGCTTCGGGCGCGGACGCGCCCCCCGCCGGCGCTGTGGGGCGGGATGTCGCCGGCGCTGACTTCTGCGGGGCCTCGGTTCGGGCGCTGTCGTCGTAGGGGACGAAGTCGCGTCTCTTCTTCTTGCTCTTCTTCTTGCCCTTCTTCTTGAGTGTGGACGTTGAAGCGCCGGGTCGTCCCTCGGGAACCGCGCCCGCGGCGACGCACTTGCCCCGGGTCGATAGCGCAGGGGCCGAAGCGAATGAGATGGCCTCTGCGGTCGCATACGAACGCCCCTGGTGGCCCGCGGGGGAGAACGTCTGTGGGGGGATCTCGGCCTGCTGAGACCGCACCTGGGGGTCTTGCGGGGGTCGCGGATCGTGAGCGACAGAATACGCCGGGCCCGAGGCGCAGGCCCCCGCGGCGACGATCGTGAGCAGCCAGTGAGCAGGTCCCCGCAGTTGTCGTGTTCGCATCGTGTCCATCCTCGTGCCCCGAACGTCAGCAGTACCATTGCCGCTTACACCCCCGCGGAGGATCCCGGTGTGGCGCATGAACTGTGGGGTCTGCCCCGAGCATGGCAGGCACCACCGCTGGACGGTGCTGGACCCCGCATTTTTCGCCGGTTGGGGTCTTTGCGAGCCGCCATCCTTGCGCCGCGAGGTGAGGTCCTCCCCGGGTACTACGGTTGTATGGCGAGCGTGCACGACATCATGACCCGGCAGTTGTTTAGCCTCTGGCCCGGCGACACAGCGAGCGAGGCCTTGGACTATCTGCGGATGCTCAACATCCACGCGGCGCCGGTGCTCGACGAGCAGACCCACGAGCCGATCGGTGTGATCTCGATCGGGGACCTCACCGGAGACTTGGACCGCGAGAAGGTCTCCGACCGAATGAGCACCCCCGCTCGCGTCACCATCGAGACCGCCGCCGTTCACGAAGCCGCGCACACCATTGCCGAGACCGGGCTGCATCACCTCGTCGTGGTGGACAACGATCGCCGTGCCGTCGGCTTTCTCTCCGTCGTCGACGTCGTCAAGGCGCTGTTGCACCCCTCGGAGGGCGCCGAGAAGTCTCCGGTCTCAGTCAAGGTCGCCGGGAGCCTGGAGTGGAGTGATCATCAGAGACTCTCCGCATCCGGCTTGCTCGCCGCACCCGATGGACCGGGCGTCTTTGTCCTCCTCAAGGTCGACCCCGGCCGGCCCGAGGTGTTCACCTGGGTGGAAGAATCCGACAACGTCCGGGAGCGGCTCGCCGCTCTGCTGACCGATCCTCCGCCACGTCTGGCCCGGTTCATCGAGGCCGACCGGATTCGCTTCCGGGCCGCGAATGCCGAGTCTCAGGGGCAGCGTGAGCAAGTGCTGCGCGAAGTCGTACGTCGCAGCACCGCCGGCTGAGCACGGACGAGAGCTAGATGCCCGGGAGGGCGTCCTTCATCAGCGCCTCGCCGACCTTGCTTCGGGGCGTCCCCTCGTCTGTGAGGGACTTCGCAGCCTTCAGTTCCTCGTCGATGATCTTGGCGAAGGCTTCGAGCGGTTGGGCGCCCGGCAGGAACCGGCCGTTGATGAAACAGGACGGGGTCCCGCGCGCTTTGAGCCGCAGGGCTTCGCGTTGTTGTGACTTGATCCCGCGCGCGGTGGCGGGGTCGTCGAACGTTGCGTTGAACCGGCGGGTGTTCAGATCGAGTTGGCGCGCGTACTTGTCGAAGTCCGACCGGGCGAGCGAGTCCCTGTCCTGGAACAACAGGCCGTACATCTCCCAGAACTTCCCCTGGGCGGCGGCGGCCTCCACAGCCTTGGCGGCCGGCAGCGCACGCTCGTGAAAGGCGAGCGGGTTGTGCATGTACGCGATCCGGACGTCGTCCCCGTACGTGTCGGTGACTTCGGCGAGCGTCTTGTTGATGCGCTTGCAGAACGGACACTGGAAGTCGGTGAAGAGCACGATCGTGACCGCCGCATCCGATGGTCCGCGGAAGTGTGCGCCGTCCATGTCGACGCGGTAGCGCAGCGAGGGGTCCGGTTTGTTGGGGTTTTTCTGGACGGCCGGCGGGGCGACGACCGGGTCGACGACGTCGTCGTCCACCTCAGGCGGCTTCGGCGGCTCGGGGGTCGCGTCCGGCTCCACGGGCGTGGGTGGCTCGGGTTGCGCGACGACTGGCTCTGCGACGACGATGTGTGCGGGCTCCGGTCCCTGCGGCTCCTCGGCGCCGGTCGAAACGTAGACGGCGGCTCCGAGCCCGGCGAACAGCAGACACACCATTGCGGCCGCGAACCCGACGAGGGCGCCCGTGTTGGTTCCGCTCGGCCGGATGGTGGGGGCGGCGACGCTGATCTGGTAACGAGCGTGGCAGTGCATGCACTGGCGAAAGCCCTGGGGATTCGGCGCGGAGGCATCGGCGGCCCCACACGTCGGACAGAAAGCGAGAGGAGCCTGCATTCCCGGGTGCATACCGAAGTGTACGATCGAGTATTCCGAAGTGGTCTGACGACACTTCCACCCAGACTCGAGGCCAACCGTCGCGCCGGATGCGTCCGCGTTGGCCGCTACTCGATGACCGAGTCCGTGACGTCGATCGGTGTGTCGTCGTGGTTGGAGATCTGCGGGTAGGTCGGGTACCAGGAACCGCCGATGTTGTTTCGGATCTCCGAGCGGTCGATGACCACGTTGCCACTGTGGTCATTGCTGACGAAGAAGATCGCGCTGCCATGCGCGTTGACCTCGTTGTGCTCGATGCGGGTGCCACACAGGGACAGGGTCATGGTGTTGCCGTCATTGTAGATCGCACCGCCACTACCACCGCCCGGTGTGCCGGGGGCAGCGGGGTTGGCCCCGTCGCCAGTGGCACGATTGTGCGTGAACACGCTGTTGAGGACCGTCCAGGAGACACCGATGCTACTGAGACCGCCACCGTTGGAGCAGATGTTTCCGAGCCCGTCGTCACCGCCGAAAGTGCTGTTGACGACGTAGACCGGCAAACCGTCATACTGGCTCAGCGCTCGGACGGCCCCGCCCCCGACATCCGCTCCAGATTCAGCGCATTGGTTCCCGAAGAAACGGCTGTTGACGATCTTGAGCCGACCGCCGCGAGCCCAAATGGCACCCCCGCCGCCCTCCTGGTCTTCACCTTCGTCGCTCGCGTTCCCGTCAACAAACGTCAGGTTCTGAACCGTCAGCCGAGGATGATCCTGGTTGTCGCACATTGGCGTGGTCCAGACCTGCGCTTCGTCGCAGGTGTTCATGTAGATGATACGGGTCGCACCGGCGCCGCTGAGCGTGACGAGGCCGCCTCCATCGATCACGATCTCGGGGCCCGTGTCGTTGAAGACCTTGGCGGGTCGGTCGAGCGTGATTCTGACCGGGTCCGGACCGCAGTCGAAGGTGATGACCCCGCCGGAGGCGACGGCACCAATGAACGCGTCGCCGGTGCAGCTTGCTGGGGTTCCATCGCCCACGACGGTCGTGGGAGCCGAACTGTCCGCGAGCCCCGCGTCGGCCGGGATGTTGCATTCGCCGGTCGGGTTTCCTGCGGCGGGTCCCTCGTCCGGGTCCGTCAGAGGGTTGGGGACGTCGGTGGGGGGCCCACCGCTCATCCCAATATCGTCGGTGTCCGCGCCCGGCTCGTTGGCGCCATCGCAGCCTGCCAGCGCCAGCGCAAGCATGGCGACGCCGACGGTTGTTCTCCCTCGCAGGCCCATGTTCCGAGAGTAGCGCGCTTCGGGCCGCGGCAAGAAGCCGGTTGCGCCCCTACATCGGCGGCTGGCACTGGGCTTCGAGCGGTCCGGTGCACGCCATCTCTTGCGAGAGCGTGGTGGAGCCGAACGAGCCGTTGGGGTAGGTGGTGTCCGCGACCAGGAAGTTGGCCATCTCGAAGCTGTCGCTCAGCCGCGTGATGATGACTTCGGATCCGCCGGCGGCGTCGCTGTACGAGATGCTGACCTCGTAATCCTCGCCCGCGACCCAACCTTCGATAGTGGTGTCTCCGGGCAGGTTCAGGATCGCCGAGTTGGTGGTGCTGTTCGGACAGTACAGGTCCTCACCGATCACGCTCCCCAGGTCGGGGGCAAACACCCGCTTGACCACGATGCCCATCGGCGTGTTGCAGCCAAAGGCGCTCTGGGCCTCGCGCTTCCATGCCAGCGAGTAGAACTGCGAGTTGCTCTGCGCGTTCCAGACCAGGCCGATCCAGTCGTTGTCGCCTGCGCCTGCCTGCACGCCGATCGTTCCTTGCAGGTTGGCCTCTTGGAACACGACGCCTTCACACAGGTGCAGGCCGAAGTCGTTGTTGCCGGCTTCGCAAGCGACGGTGCCCGCCGGGTTGTAGGAGATCGAAGCGACGGGACTCGCGTTGAGCAGCTGCGTGGTGTACAGCGTGCAGTTGTCTTCGAGGTCGAACGGCTGGGTGTTGACCACGGTGACGCTGGCCGAACTCTGGTTCACGCCGTCGTCGACCGTGACCGTGTAGGTCTCGAACCCGGACGGGGAGGCCAACGGTGTGGCGGACGTGGGATCATCGAGTCCGGCGATCGGGCTCCAGGAGTAGGTGTAGGCCCCCGTACCGTCCATCGCGACGGCATCGAGTTGCACGGCCGCACCATCGAAGTCGCTGCATGGAGGAGACGCGGTGACACTGAGCGTGGCCAGGCACAGGTTCGTGGCGTCTGTGTCACAGACGCCCGAGATGCACTCGTCATCGTCGTTGCAGCCAAGGCCGTCGTCGCATGCCGGGCAGGCGCCGCCGCAGTCGACGTCGGTCTCGCTGCCATTCTCGACGCCATCGGTGCACGTCGGTGCGCTGCAGGTGTTGCTGACCGGGTCGCAAACGGCGGAGAGGCAGTCACCGCCATCTTCGCAGCCCTCGCCGGTCTCGCATGTGGCCCCGCAGACGCCGCCGCAGTCGACGTCGGTCTCGTCCTGGTTCTCCTCCTTGTCGACGCAGGAGTCGGCGCAAGTCCCCGAGTCCGGATCACAGGTGTCCGAGATGCAGTCCCCGTCGACGAGGCAGTCTTCGCCGCCCTCGCACGTGGCACCGCAGGAGCCTCCGCAGTCGACGTCGGTCTCGTCGCCGCCCAGTTTGGTGTCCTTGCAGGTCGGCTCGACACACAGGCCTGCCCGCTCGTCGCACGCGCCGGTGAGGCAGTCCTCGTTGACGGTGCAACCTTCGTCGACCTCGCAGCCGTCCGGGCACGAGCCGCCGCAGTCGACGTCGGTCTCGTCGCCGTTTTGGGTGCCGTCTTCGCAGGTCGGAGCGCTGCACGTTTCGCCCTCACAAACGGCGCTCTGGCAGTCGGTCCCCTCGAGGCACATCTCGCCATCGTCGCAGCCTTCGCACGTCCCTCCACCACAGTCGACGTCGGTCTCGTCACCGTTGTGCACGCCGTCGTCGCAGGCCGGATCCTGGCAAACGTCCTCATCGCAGACGCCGCTGACGCAGTCGTCGTTGTCGTCGCACCCACCGCCGTCGCCGCACGCATCCGGACAGCTCCCGCCACAGTCGACGTCGGTTTCGTCGCCGTCCTGAACGCCGTCCTCACAGTTGCCGCCAGAGTCTTGGCCGCACACGTCTGCGCTGGTGCAGACGGTGCCGTCTTCGCAGTCGTCATCGCCGCCGCACCCCTGCCCGGAGCCGCAGGTCAGCTCGCACGAGCCGCCGCAATCGACGTCGGTTTCGTCGCCGTCCTGCACGCCGTTGCTGCAGGCGTCTTCGCCGGTCGAGCCGATATCGATGTCCGTTGTGACACCTCCGGTTCCGCTGGCGGTGGCGCTTCCGCCTCCAACCGAGACGTCGTCGGCGCAAGCGGTGGTGAGCACGAGGCCGAAGAGGATGGCCGCGGTTGCACGGAGGGATGGGCAAGTTTTCATGAGAGCTAGACCTCTAGGTGAGTGCACAGGGCGTGCTGGACGCGTAACCCATGGTACACGCCGGGCCACAGGTGTGCGGAGGCGTCCGCGGCCGGGCCGCTCTCAGCTTGCGGACCACAGGTGTTTCCCGAGGCGCAGCGGCGAAAACGGAGTTCGTGCACCGCTGGGCCGCGCGGGCACGCTGTGACAGCCGAGCGCGACCGCGAACCGCAGCGGTCAAAACCGCGCGGCGGCCCAGCGGTGCAAGCCTGCGCGGCCGGGGGCGGATGTTAGCGTCGAAACGCCGTGGGCTCCGACGACCTCAACTCGGCGAGCACCGAGGATGCCGACTCCTTCGATGAGGATCTCAGGGCGATCGCGGCTGCGCCGAATGTGCGTCCGGCCAAGCCCGCGCGTGAGCTCGAGGCCGGGACACTGGTGGCCGATACATTTCGGGTCGAGCGAAAGCTGGGAGAGGGGGGGATGGGCGTTGTCTACCTCGTCTACGACATCGAACTCGAGCGGCCGGTCGCGCTCAAACTACAGCGCAAGGAGAGTGAGCAGTCGACGTCGCGGATGGCCCGCGAAGCGAGGGCCATGGCTCGCGTCTCCCACCCGAATGTCGTCCCGATTCACGAAGTCGGGCAACACCAGGGGCAGCTGTTCATCGCGATGGAGTACATCCCTGGGGGGACCGTCCGCCAGTGGCTCGAGACCTCTCGGTCTTGGCGAGAGATCGTCGAGCTGTTCGTCCAGGCAGGTCACGGGCTGGCCGCGGCCCATGCGATCGATCTGGTACACCGAGACTTCAAGCCCGACAACGTGCTCGTCGGCGAAGACGGTCGGGCCAGAGTTGCCGATTTCGGACTCGCTCGCGCAATCGGGCCCAAGTTGGATGAAGACAGTGGGCAACACACGGCGAGAGCGTCCGCGGGGTTTGGGGGAACAGGGTCGGCGGGCGGCACCGGCTCGGGGTCTCGCCCGGGGTCGGCGTCGCTGCTGTCGAACAAGCTCACACAAACCGGAGCGACGGTCGGCACGGTGGCGTACATGGCCCCCGAGCAGTGGGGCGGCCGCGAACTCGACGCGCGGGCAGACCAGTTCAGCTTTTGCGTCGCGCTGTTCGAAGCCTTGTGCGGGGTGCGTCCCTTTGCTGGTCGCAGCGCAGGCCCCCTTCTGTACAACATCCAACGGGGCAAGATCCAAGACCCGTTGCCGGGTCGTCGAGTTCCCCGCCGGATCCTGAAGATCCTGCGCAGAGGACTCGCGGCGGACCCCGAGTCCCGGTTCTCCTCGATGCTCGTCCTGCTGCGGAAGCTGGAGAGTCAGCCTGTCCCCCGACGTCGTGTGGCCGTGTCTGTCGGGGCGCTTGGCGTGGCAACGGTCGTCGGCGCGGCGATGAACGCCGAGGAGGCGCACGACCCCTGCGAGGCCGGCGTGGCCGAAATGCGAAGCTTGTGGACGCCCGCGATCGAGGACGAACTCCAACGCGCTGCCGAAGCCACCGGCAAGCCACACGTCGTCGACGCGCTCGAGCGGGCGCTCCGACCCCTGTCGAACTACACCGAAGCGTGGACCGACGCCTACACGGCCGCGTGCGAGTCGACGCATGTTCGCAAGGAGCAGACCGAGTCCACATTCGAGCTGATCGCAGCGTGTCTCGCGGAGCGCCGCCAAGCCTTCGAGGGCACAGTGGCCGGGCTTCGCTCCGGTGGAGTCACCGAACTCGAATCCTCGGTCGGCGCAGCAACGTCACTGCCCGCTCTCGGGCCTTGCACGAACGCGCAAGCGCTCGGACAGCTCGACCCGCTGCCTTCGGACGCCGAGGAACGGGAGGCACTTCTCGAGCTGCGGGCCGAGATCCAGGCCCTTCCCGAGGATGCGACCGACATGGATTACGACGACGCCATCGCTCGAGCGGACGGCCTCCTCGAGCGCGCGAAGGCGGTCGGATATCGGCCCACGATCGGCCGCGCACGGCTGGCAATGGTCGACGTGCAGCAGCGAGCAAGCCGGGTCACGACCGACGAGCAGATCCGCGAAGCCTTCAACGATGGACTCGCCTCCGGCGACTACCACCTCGCCGCAGATGCGGCGGCGTTGTCGGTGGAGTTCTTTGCGCCCAAAGACCCCGCCGAAGCCCACCGCTGGGGAGCCACGGGGACAACCCTGCTCGATGAGATCGGCGCGTCGAAGCTGGCGTATGGCCCGCTGCTCCGCGCCGAAGGGGTTGCCTACGGCATGGCGATGGACTTCGAGAACGCCGAGCCCCGGTTTCGGGAGATCATCGATTCCCTCGTCGCCGAAGATCCTGAGGATCCGAAGCTCGCGGCGGCGTATTCCGATCTCGCCGTCATGATGGCAAACAAGGGCGACCTCGAGGGGGCGGCTTCGAACTTCGAAGAGGCCCATGCGAGGGCCGTCCAAGCGAAGGGCGCGCGTCATCCCAGCGGTGCGATCACGGTCGCGAACATTGCGAGGGTGAAGCTCGGGTTGGGTGAGGTGAAGACGGCTATCCCTCTTTTCGAAGAGGCGCGCAGCTTGCTTGCCGCTGCGTACGGCGAGGAATACCCAGAGGTCGCTCGGCTCGACAGCAACCTCGCGGACCTTTACGCGGGGACCGGCGAGATGAAGCGGGCGATCGCTCTCCTCGAGCACGCGATCAAGGTGATGCGAACAACGGACGGACACCGCCTGCCCTCGAGGTTCGAGGCGGAATCCTATACTCGCAACTCCTCTCCGAGACCGGTCGCGAAGTCGAGGCTGCCGAGGCGCTCGAGGTCACGATCTCCACGATCCGCGAGTACGCTCTACCGCTCGAACTCTCGCTCGCACTGACCGAGGGCGCGTCTCAGGCGTACCGTCGCGCCGACCACCGGGCTGCCCTCGAGATGGGTCGAGAAGCCATCGATGCGTGGGACCGCACCAAACTCGTCGGCGGAGCGACGACGGCCCGGCTCTACATCGGAAAGTCCCATCTCGCGCTCGAGGAGCTGGACGACGCCGAAGCGGCGTTCCGCTCCGCGGTCGAGTCTGCGGTGGGCCGGCCAGCGGCGGCCGCCTACGCAGCCCAGGCGGTACTGGGTATCGCGCAGGTGCAAGAGGCCCGGGGCAAGATCGACCCCGAGACACCGGACCTGGTCCGCGGGGCGATCGCGAGCCTTGAAGGCGGAAGTCCGGCGTCTCGCGTCACAGCCCGCGCGCTGCGAGAATGGCTCGAGCAACGGGGCGAGAGCGTCCAGGGGTAGCGAGCGCGGGCCGTCGGTCCGGGACCGCAACTCCCGGTAGTTGCCGTCCTCGGCGAAGCGTTCCCGGGTTTCTTGACCCGCCGGAGCAGGACGGAAATCGGCCGAGAATCCGACTTGTTGCACCGCGTTCGGGTTGTTACACGAGTCTGCATGATGAGCTCGTCACTGAGCGCAGGAGCGGCGTGGCTCGTTCTCAAGCTGGTTGCTCCGGTCGAACCGACCGACGCGGAGACTGCCGAGGCTGCTGTCGCCGAGGCTGTCTCTCCACCGAGCTGGGCCCGCGCGTTTGATACCGCCTCGCTCCCGTCAAAGGTGCCGCAAGGCGGGGACGTCGTCGTCGTTCGGGTTGGGGGGCATCGCGACCTTGCGACGGCTGCACGGGTGCTCACCGCGGCGCTCTCTCGGGAGGCCGATCGCTCGGCCTCTCAGGCAGAGCCGGTCCAGAGCTTGCCAGCGGGCGCCGACGCCATGGCGCTGTCCGAGGGGGGGACGCTCGTCGCCATCCAGGTGTTCGATGGTCAATCCGGACAAACCAGAGCCGTGATCTCCGTCTTCGACAACGGCGGGGCGCTCCTCGACACGTTCAACGTCGTCGCAGGCGGGGAGCCGGAGCCGGAGGCGACCGCCGCTCCTCCGATCGCCACGGAAGACGCTGCACCGCCGCCCCCGGTCGACTCCCCTCCCGAGGTCGCACCGGCCACCGAGAAAGAACTCCACATCGTGACCCACATGCCCGGCAGCGACGCTGAGGCGACGCTGTATCAGGTGACGATGCAGTTCTCCGGTGGCGGCTACACCAGCGGAGCGTCGGTCACGATCTCGGGCGAGGGCTTCGAGCAAGTCTGCCGCCTCCCTTGCAACGAATGGATCGACACCGGTCGCGGAGGGGACTTCTTCGTCGCCGGCCGCAAGGTCCCGCGGAGTCGATCGTTCACGCTACCGGACCGTGGCAAGGCCATTGTGGACGTCGACCCAGGCAACAAGCCCAGGCTGTACACCGGGGCGGCTCTCTTGGGGTCCGGCCCGGTCATTGCCGTGATGGGTGCAGTCGTACTGGGGATCTCGACCGTCGGTTCGCGGTCGAAGAATGGCGTGATTGCCGGAGGTGTCATGATACCGGTGGGGCTGCTCATGTCGGGCGTGGCTATCCCTCTGCTCGTCCGAAACCGGACAAGCGTTTCGGTGCGTTGAGCTTTCGACCCGGAGGGGCTCTTGACTCCGCCGCACATGACGGGAAGTCCAGCATCGAGCCCGCCTACGGTTCCCAGCCGGCGCCCATCGCCTCCGCCCCGCGCATGATGATGCGGACCTCGCCGACGATGCGTTTGACGATCTCGGCACGCTCCGCAACCGTGCGGTCGAGGGCGCTGGCACCGAGGTTGAACGCCACGGTGACCATCGCCTCGGCGGCGAGTTCGGCATGGGCGAGCGGGCGGTTCTGCTTGTTGGCCTCTTCCTCGAGGGTCTCGATCAGCTCGGACGTGAACCGACCCACCTCCTCGCGGACCGCCGTTCGGAACGTCATCGAGTTGCCGGCGCCCTCGCCGAGTAGCAGCCGGAACAGGTTGGCGTTGCTGGTGGCAAACTCCATGAACGTCTCGATCGACGTGCGCACCACGCTGCCCTCGCCCGAGGTCTTCACCCGGCGCCGCGCTTGCCGGACGACCTGGCGCAACTGAGTGCCAACCTCGTCGACGAGGGCCAGGCCCAGATCGTCTACGTCTTCGAAGTGACGGTAGAAGGACGTCGGAGCGATGTCCGCCTCCTTGGCGATCTGCCGCAGACTCAGGCTGGCGTAGCCGCGCTCCGCGCTCAAACGCAGCGCGGCGTCCATGATCGCGCGTCGCGTCTGAATCTTCTGTTCCGCTCGGCGACTCACCACGACCTCTTCTGACCATCGCAAAGCGCGCCCGTAGACACAACCAAGACACGCCGGATGCCCTCCAGCGCTTGTGGTCCCGGGCAGATCGCGCGCATGCTCGCGCCTCGGAAAAACTGCGCACAAGTGTGCGCTCAGCTGAGACGAATCCGAGGCGCTGACGTGCAAGCAATTGGAACCTGGTCCGGACGGGGCGCAACGCCTTCGTTCTCTCAAACCGACATTTTGGGCGTCGCACAGCGTTTCCGGGAGCCTGTGCACGTCGTCGCAGATCCGAAGACCGGAGCTGTGGGCGTGGCCGCCGGGGGAACGATTGGACGCTCAGGCGCCGAAGAACCGGACTCTTGGCCGCTTCTGGCGAGCTTGCCTCCCACCTACCCGGAGTGGCTCGGCGATCGCTCGTTTGCCGAGGTCCACGGCGTTCGTTTTCCATACGTCGCGGGCGCGATGGCCAACGGCATCGCCTCGACCCGGCTGGTCATTGCGATGGCCGGTGGCGGTTGTCTTGGATTCTTCGGCTCCGCGGGACTGAGCCCGGGCCGAGTCGAGTCCTCGATCGCCGAACTCACCGAGGCGCTGGGGTCGGCCGATCACGGCGGCAAGCCCTGGGGCGCCAACCTCATCCACTCGCCCAACGAGCCCGAGCTCGAGAACGCGGTCGTCGATCTCTACCTGCAAGCGGGGGTCCGCCGGGTCTCGGCCGCGGCCTACATGGCCCTGACGCCGGCGATCGTTCGCTACGCGTACTCGGGTCTTCGCCGCGGCCCCGACGGCGCCGTGATTCGGCCCAACCATGTGTTCGCGAAGATCTCGCGACCCGAGACAGCGCGGCACTTCATGGAGCCCGCGCCGGCGAAGATCCTGAACGCGCTGCTGGCCTCCGGGGGGCTGACCGCGGACGAGGTCGAGCTCGCTCGCGGGTTGCCGGTCGCCGAGGACATCACCGTCGAGTCCGACTCCGGTGGTCACACCGACAATCGTCCGCTCGCGGCCTTGTTTCCGACCATCGCCCGCCTGCGCGATGACCTCGTCGCGAAACACCGCTACCCGCGACCGATTCGGGTTGGCGCAGCCGGAGGGCTGGGCACTCCGGCGGGCGTTGCAGCCGCCTACGGCTTGGGTGCGGCCTACGTGGTGACCGGGTCGGTCAACCAGGGCGCGGTGGAGTCGGGCCTGCACGAAGAGGGCAAGCGCATGCTCGCGCAGGCCGGTATCGCGGATGTCACGATGGCGCCCGCCGCCGACATGTTCGAGATGGGCGTCGAGGTGCAGGTGCTCGGACGCGGCACGATGTTCGCGGCGCGGGCTCGCAAGCTCTTTGAGCTGTACCGCAGCGCACCGTCGTGGGACGCGATCGCGCCAAGCGAGCAACAGAAGGTCGAAAAGGACCTGTTGCGACAGCCGTTCGTCGACGCATGGGCCTCGACGCAGGCCTTCTGGGCCGAGCGCGACCCCGCCCAAAACGCCCAGGCGCAGGCCGATCCCAAGCACAAGATGGCGCTGGTGTTCCGCAGCTACCTCGGACAGTCCAGCCGCTGGGCGATCCAAGGGGATGCGTCGCGCCGGCTCGACTACCAGATCTGGTGTGGCCCCGCGATGGGAGCCTTCAACGCCTGGGCGGCGGGCAGCGAGCTCGAAGCCCCCGAGAACCGCAGCGCGGTTCAGATCGCCCACAACTTCCTCGAAGGCGCGACCGCGATTGGCCGCGCGTCGCAGCTGCGCAGCTTCGGCGTTCCGGTGCCCGCTGCCGCCTTCGACTTTCGCCCTCGCCGCATCGCCTAAACGAAACGATTCTCGACATGGCTCCCTCACAGTCTTCTCGTCGCACGCCCATCGCCATCGTTGGCGCCAGCGCTCTGTTTCCCGGCTCCCTCGACCTCACCGGTTTCTGGTCGAACATCCTGCAGGGCAACGACCTCATCACCGACGTCCCTTCGACGCACTGGTTGATCGAGGACTACTACGATCCCGATCCCTCCAAGCCCGACAAGACCTACGCCCGGCGCGGGGCGTTCCTGCCCGAGGTCGACTTCGATGCGATGCGCTGGGGCATCCCGCCAAGCATCGTGCCCGAGACCGACACCTCGCAGCTGCTGGCGCTGATCGTTGCGCAGCGGGTGCTCGAGGACGCGGCCAAAGGCGCTCCCGAGACGCTCGACCGCAGCCGTACGTCGGTGATCCTCGGTGTGACCTCCGGGCAAGAGCTGCTCGGCTCGATGGTCAGTCGGCTTCAGCGACCGGTTTGGGTCAGGGCCCTGCGTGAGGCAGGCATTCCCGAGTCCGAGGTCGACACGATCTGCGACCGCATCTCGGCCAGCTACACCGACTGGAAGGAGTCCACGTTCCCAGGACTGCTCGGCAACGTCGTTGCGGGCCGCATCGCCAACCGGTTGGACCTGGGCGGGACCAACTGCGTCAGCGATGCCGCATGCGCCTCCAGCATCAGCGCGCTGTCGATGGGCATCAACGAGCTGATCCTCGGCGACTCCGACCTCGTCATCTCCGGCGGGGTCGACACCATGAACGACATCTTCATGTTCATGTGCTTCTCCAAGACGCCGGCGCTCTCGGCCTCGGGAGACTGCCGACCGTTCTCTGCGAACGCCGACGGCACCATGCTGGGCGAGGGACTCGGCATGGTGGCGCTCAAGCGGCTCGAAGACGCGCAGCGGGACGACGACCGGATCTACGGCGTGATTCACGGCTGCGGCTCGTCCTCGGATGGCCGCTCCAAGAGTGTGTACGCCCCGGTCTCCGCCGGTCAGGCCAACGCGCTGCGTCGTGCCTACGGGCAGGCGGGTTATGGCCCCGAGACCGTGGAGCTGATCGAAGCCCACGGTACCGGAACCCGAGCCGGAGACGCCGCGGAGTTCGGCGGCCTGCAGATGGTGTTTGGCGAGACGGATCGCGAAGACCGACAGTGGTGCCAAGTGGGCTCGGTGAAGAGTCAGATCGGCCACACCAAGTCCGCTGCGGGTGCCGCGGGTCTGCTCAAGGGGCTGATGGCGATCCACCACCGCGTGCTGCCGCCCACGATCAAGGTGGAGCAGCCCAACCCCGCGCTCGACCTGCCGAGCTCCCCCTTCAACATCACCACCCGCGCCCGCCCGTGGGTCCGCAGCCCCGAGCATCCGCGTCGCGCGTCCGTCAGTGCGTTCGGTTTCGGTGGCTCGAACTTCCACGTCGCGCTGGAAGAAGCGCCGGGCTCAGACCTGTCTCTTATACACATCTCC
>CAJXVA010000232.1 GCA_913061055.1 uncultured Pseudomonadota bacterium | reverse complement strand
GACGTGGAGCGATCCGAGCCTCGCCAAAAAAGCCCGGGACGCGTTGCGCGAAGTGGATCCGAAGTCGTCGCCTGAGGCCGCGGAACTCCATGCGGATGCGCTGCTGGTACAGCGCCAGCTCGGCGGTTCTGCTGCGTGGAAGACGATCGGCGAGGCGTACGAGCCGCTCCTCGACGACGACATGACGCCCCAGGATGCCCGGCCGTTGAACAACATCGCGGTCGCCATGATGAACAACGATGGTCTGGACGTGGCACAGCAAGCGTGGACGCTGAGCTCTCAACTCTCCGAAGACCACGGCGATGTTGGAAGACTCAACCTGATCGTCGCCGGGGCCCCAGACGGCGACGCCTCGGCCCTCGCGGCGATGCGAACGCTTGCCACAGAGACGAAGAACGCGGGCGTACGCGTGACCGCGCTGGCGTGGGTCCATGCGTGGTCGAAGAAGGGCAAGGCCCGCCGGGACGCCCAAGACGCGCTGCAGGTCGCCGTACGGGAGGCCAAGGAGGAAGGGTCTCGCCCTACGGCCCCCGATCCCTACTCTGGCCTGGTCCTCGAGGGCTCGCTGCAGGTGGGGCTCGGGTACGCGGTGAAGACGGGACTGCAGATCGAACTCGATGGCAGCGGCCTTCCTTGGGCGATTCTCGCCCCGCCGCGGAAACCGTAGGAGAGCGGGACACGAGCATCGGACCGGACCTCCGTCACAGCCTGAGGTGGGTCTTGTGGCTACACTGGATCCGTGCGGAACATCGTCCAACTTCGGAGCTTGGCGTTTTTGGTCGTAACCGCGGGTCTGCTCTCGTGTCAGCCCCAAGCGTCGCAGCACCCCGAGCCGATCTCATCCGCGCCCGCCTCCGGCGAACTCACGCTCGATCGGCTCGCGGACCTCATCGATCCGGGACCGCAGACCCCCCTGTCCGACGGACTTCCGCCGGAGGTCTTCGAGCTTCTCGGACTGGAGCAAGACCCCACAGCTTCGGGCACGGAATTGCTCGAGCAGTCGACGGCCGAGCGAGAGTTGGTCGCGCAAGCCGTGGGCGATGCGGAGGATGCCGGCGTGTTGACGTTGTTGATCCGTTCCTCGGCCCGGGCGGTCGTGCTGGCCGAACAGGCCGCGCAGCGTGGCGCAGCCCAGGCCGACGCGCTCGCCGAGTTGGAGCGCGCGTACAAAGGCGTGGATGTGCCGGCGCTCGGGAACGCTCGGAACATCATCTTGGAGTTCCTTGCGACGTACGTGGCCCAGGCCGCAGCGGACGGAGGTTCAGGCCCGGCGGATTTTGAACCGCTTGTACAAAGAGCGCAGGACGCGATCCGAGCGGCCGGACCGCTGCATCGACGAACCGTCGCTCTGCTTTTGCGAGTGGCCCCAGACCACGATGCCGTGCCGACCGCGTTGCTTGCAGTCGCGGTGTCGGAACTGGGTGCTGGTCACGAGTGGACGGTCCCCGCAGCCAAGCTCGCGCTGGAGCTCCGCGGCACGTTGGCCTCGGCGAGCGAACAACTCGATCTGGCACGGGTCTGTCTCGAAGGGCTCGACGTTCCTTGCGCCGAGGCTGCCGTACGCGCAGCCGCCGGGGCGGAGGGGAGTGACGAAGTCTCCGAAGACCTCGTGTTTGCACGCCGCATCGTGCAGCTTGGAGATGCGGCGACGCTCGAACATCGGCTGGAGCGCGCTCGGGCGTTCCTCGAGCTCGAGCGATACGCTGCCGCAAAGACCGAGTTTGAGGCCCTTCATGCCGAGTTCCCCCAGGATGCTCGTCCGGTCGCGGGCCTGGCGCTTCATGCGGTGCTCAAGGACCTCGACTTCTCTGGAGCCCATCGCCTCATCGAGTCGCAAGCGAATCCGAAGAACGCGGACGAGGCGTACTACGAACTCGCGATCGGTAGCCGGATGATGGTGGTCATCTCCTCCGTCCTCCCCCAAGCCGCGGCCGACAATGGCGACAAGGCCTTGCCCCTGTTGGAGCCGGTCCTTCGCGGCTTGCGCTTGGACATCGAGGGCTACGCCGCCCTGGGCAACTCGGACGGTCGATTCCTCGCATTCGTCCTCGATGTGATGGAGGAGCAGCTCGCCGAGTACGACAAGACAAACGAGCTCAATCTTCGCCATTTGGCGTCATTGAGCGAGCCCGTGATCGCGCTGCAATCAGAATTCCCGAGCAACCCCCACGCCTATCGACTGCTGATGTCGATCGCGGCGTTGGATCCCGACAAAGCCCGCGCCACGACGATGGCGGGCGTACCTGCGCCCACGGGCCCCGAGCACCACGCGTTGGTTCTCCGTCGCGCGCGCGCGCTCGTCGATCTCGCGGTGAGCTGGAGCGATCGGAGCTTCGCAAACCAGGCTCTGGATGCGCTCGAGGAGGTCAAGTCCGACACCAGCTACGAGGCGGAAGAACTTCGCATCGACGCCCGGATGGTTCAGCGGGTGCTCGGGGGCAGCGCAGCGTGGGAGACGATTTGGGAGCCCTACCGATCACTGCTCGGTGGTGACCTGGCATCGGACCCGCGAGTCCTGAACAACATCGGGGTTGCGGTGCTGCGGTATGGCGGCCCGGCGGAGGCCCAGGACGCGTGGGAACTGAGCTCGGAGATCTGCGGGGACAACGACGAGGACCACGGTGACGTCGGGAGACTGAACCTGATCGTGGCTGCGAACCCAGATGGCGGTGCCGCCGGCACGGACGCGATGCGAACCCTCGCAACCGAGACGACGAACACCGGCGTTCGGGTGACGGCGCTGGCTTGGGTCCACGCCTGGTCCAAAGGCAAACGCCGCCGAGATGCCCAGACGGCGCTGAAGACCGCGCTCGAGAAGGCCCAGGAAGAGGGCCCCCGACCGAACGCCCCAGATCCCTACTCCGGGCTCGTGCTCGAGGGCGCGTTCAGTGCGGGACTTGGGTACGCGGAAGATGGCCTCGCGATCGACTTCGATGGCAGCGGCCTTCCTTGGGCGATTCTCGCTCCGCCGCGGAAACCCTAGAACGCGGCCTGCAGCTGCAGGCGCATGTTGTGATTGACCTCGGTGACTTGGTCATCATCCCACCGTGCAAAGTCGTCGAGGTGCAACTTGAGCGGATGGCCGGCGAAGTCGTAGTTGATGCCGCCACCTGCCTCGTCACGGTGGGCCAAGCCCGAGCCCGCGGCGCCCGAGGGAAGAGCTCGCGCCGATGGCCGAAGGATTCCAGATGGTTGGGTGCCTGGCCGCCGGGGGCTGTGACCGCCGCGCGCGTCGCCTCGACGCTGTGTTCCCGCTCCCGTAGGCTCGTTCGGTGCGGTGCGGGGTCTTGGCGGTTTCGCTGTTGGTCTGCGGATGTTCCGGCGAAGACGTCTCCGCGGCACTTCGGCATGGGACCCATCACGGTGCCGACCGCCGTGTGATCGTGATGCCCCGCGGCGACGGGCCCGCTTCGGCAGAGGGCATCCGGTGGGAACCGGCGTTCTCGAGCCAGCTTCCTTCCTTGCAGCGTCTCCGCGCGAGCGCGGTGCTGCGATCGAGAACCGCGCAACCCGATCTCGCCGCGGTCATGTCCGCCCGAATCCCGGCGAGTTGGTCCGATGAAGAGGCTCGCCGGTGGGCGGCCGAGCTCGAAGCTCAGGCGGAATGGACCGTGCTCCGCCTGGCTCCCGTCCCTCCACCCGAAGACCTCGCACCACCCACGCCATCGTTTGTCGACACGCAGAGCTACCGAGGTGCCTCGATGGGCATCGATGTCGACGGTGCGCAAGCACAAGGATTTCGTGGGGCTGGCGTCTCGATTCACGAGGTGGAGTACGGATGGCGGGGCACGCACGAAGACCTGGTCGACGTCGATCTCCATCCCGAACCCGGTCAAACGGTCGCTGCGGCGGCGTTCGAGATGGGGCTCGCGCCAGAGCACGGCACCGCGTCGGTGGGCATGCTCATCGCCCCCCACAACGACTACGGCATCGACGGCATGGTTCCCGATGCGGCGCTGTACACCTATCCGGAGTGGACTGAGGAGGATGGCCTTCGTCGAACGAATGCGGTCGCGGCGGCGGTGGCTCAGGCGGCACCTGGCGACATCGTGATGCTTCAGATGCAAGCCCAGCATCCACAGACGGGGCAGCTCGGTCCGGCCGAGTTGGAGCCCGACGTCTGGATGTTGACCCGGATGGCGACCGACGCAGGGGTGCTCGTGGTCGCTGCGGGTGGCAACGGTGCTCTCGATCTGGACGGCAGCGATGCTGCGGACTACATCTCGTTGGGGGATAGCGGGGCGATCCTCGTGGGCGCCGCGTCACCGGACGACCGCGTCGCCCTGCCGTTCTCCTCGCACGGACAACGCATCGATCTGCAGGGGTGGGGGGCGTCCGTGTTCTCGCTGGGCTACGGCGACTTCGAGCGCCTCGGCGATGATGACAACCAGGCGTACACGGACACGTTCGAGGGGACGAGCTCGGCGTTGCCGCTCGTCGTGAGCGCGGCGGCCCTGCTCATCGAAGCATTCGTGACGGTCGAAGGAAGCCCACCGGATCCCCTCGACGTTCGACGTCTCCTCGTCGCGACGGGGCATGCGCAGGGGGAGGGCGTTCACATCGGGCCCTTGCCGAACGTCACCGAAGCGATTTCATGGGTCGGGGCACGCGAAGCGAACCCCCCGGCGGTAGAAATCACCGAACCCGCCACCGATCTCGAGGTGGCGATCGATCTCGACGGCGAGCTTGTCGTCAGCGTAGAGGTCGCCGTCCAAGACGATAGCCCGATCTATCGCGTCGAGCTCGAGGTCGACGGGGAGGTTTGGCCGTCGGCCGACGACGCGCCACCGTTCGCGTTCGAAGGTGTGGGCTTGGCCGAAGGGGACCACGCGATCCGAGCCCGGGCGACCGACGTTTGGGGGCACGCTGCGTGGAGCGATCTTCGACTAATTTCTGCGACGGTGGAGGACAAGCCCGGTGGTTCGTCGACGGGAGCCATCGACGAATCGTCGGGCGCCGGGGGCGGGAGCTCCGGCGGTGTGGGTGCGCAGCCCCCTGGTGAGTCGGGGTGCCGAGTCGGCCGAGAGCCCGGCCGGCGTCCAGCGCTGCTGTGGGGCCTGCTGTTCGCGATCGGCTGGTCCCGCCGACGCGCAAGCTGAAACGCACCAAACGTGTGTGAGATCTACCGGGGCTTGCTGGGACGAACGTCGGTGTGGTGCGCACCTCCGCGTACGAAAGAGCATGCGTCGCAGCCGGGCGGTTTCAAACCGAGGTTGAACGCCGTTCGGGGCCTCCTGGTCGGCGTTCAGCTTGACACGCTTTGGGCCGCGTCCTTACCCTTCTCCTCTGGATGGCGCTTCGCCTCATCATCGAAGACGACGAGGGCACGACAACTGTTGTGCCGCTTGGTGCTGACGCCATCACGATCGGTCGGCAGCAGGGCAACACGATCCAGCTGACCGAAAAGAACGTGTCGCGTCGTCATGCCCGGCTCTTTCACGAGCCGGACGACGAGGCTTGGTCCATCGAGGACCTCGGTAGCTACAACGGCGTGAAGATCAACGGTGCGGCCGTCGAAGCCCGCAACGAGCTCAAGGAAGGCGACGTCGTCCAGATCGGCGACTACCACCTCACGCTCACCGAGAACGCCGACAAGACCGCCGTCAGCCCGGCACCGACCGCCGCCAACGACCTGGGCGCGCCTCCCGAGGAGCCGATGCTGGCCAGCTCCAGCAACGACCTCCCGCGCTTGTCCACCGAGGACCTCGCGGCGCTGCAGTCGGGTCCGGTCCCTATCCATTCCATGGCGGACTCGGGTGCCGTGCCCGCGATCGCAGGCCCGGCCGGACCCGGCCCGTTCGAAGAAGAGCGCAAGAGCAGCACGGGTCTTCTCATCGGTGCCGGCGCTGTCGTTGTTGGCGCGCTGGTCTTCGCGTTCGCCTGGATGGCTGGAAGCGGAAACGACGAAACTGGCGGAAACACGGCCGCCGCCGCGGAGCGTCCGAGGGTCGAAGATCCTCGTCAAGATCTGCGGCAAGATCCACGGCAGGACCCGCGTGCCATGGCTGCCGCCGAGCCGGGAGTCATCGAAGACGCCGGCGTCGTCGAGCCCGACCCGGTCGACACAGCCGGTGATGTTGAGCCGGACCCCGTCGCCCTCGTCGATGACCCGCCCGACGCCGTCGAGCCCGATCCGATCGAGGTCGATCCGGAGCCCGAGCCGACATCCCGGCCGAAGAAGCCGCGCCGCAAGACCAATCCGAAGTCCGGCAACCCGAGCAAGAAGACGCCGCCACCCGCGACTGCACCGGCCAAACCTGCCGTCGACGCCGAGGCGCTGCTCAAGGAGGCGAGGAAGGCTTCGTTGAGCAGGTTCGCGCAGTGCTACGACTTGGCGAAGAAGTCCCACGACGCGAGTCGCTCCGCGCGAGCCGCCAACCTCATGGGCGCATGCGCGTGCAAGATGGGCGACGAGGGCAAGGCGAAGCGCGCCGTTGCGAAGCTGCGCGGCGCCAACAAAGAGAACGTCGTCAAGCTCTGCGCCGCCAAGGGCATCACGCTCTGAGCGTGGTGCGTGAGTCGAGCTGCGAGCGGCAGGATGTCTGAAGACTCCGCCACGCTTTGGGTCGTCGCCAGCGTCGGGGCGAACGTCCTTGCGTGGGCGCGCCGCAACGGCGTCGACGTGCCCGCGGTGCTACGGGAAGCGAACCTCGACGAAGCGTCCTTCCGCGACGCGACGGGGCGCATTCCAGCGCTGGACATGATTGCGTTGTGGCGCGCGCTCGAAGTCCGCATGGAGGACCCCGCGTTTGCGCTTCGCTCTGGCGCCTCCGCGTCGGTTGGAGTCCTCCCGCTGGTGGGCCCTCTCATGGCTTCGTCGAGGACCCTGGAGCAGTCGCTCGCGAGCCAAGCCCAACACATGGCGCTGATCTCCAACGCGACCGTGGTCGCCGTTGAGGCCACCGACACCCGGGTGACGTGGAGCGCGTCGTGGGCCGCGAGTCTGCGTTGGCCGACGCATGTCTCGGAGTCCTCCGCGGCGTTCAACGTCGCGTTCGTCGACCAACACGCCTCGGCTCCCGTCCGCCTCGAGTCGGTCGCGTTCCCGTTTCCCAAGCCTGGCCATGCCGATGCGCATGACCTCTACTTCGGCTGTCCGGTCCGGTATGCAGCCGAGAGTCTCCAGCTGACATGGGCGGAAGACCCGGTCGCGGTCGAGTTCTGGACGCACGATGCCGCTGCATGGCAGGTGCTCAAACGTGCGGCTGAGGGCGTCTCCGCCGAGCCACCTCAGGGAACCGCAGGGAGGATTCGTTCGGCTCTGGCCAAGAGCGACCGCCCGGCCTCGTTGGGATTGAGCCCAATGGCTCGCGCGCTTGGGGTGACACCCCGAACGCTCCAGCGTCGGCTCGAGTCTGAAGGCACCTCGTTTCGCGACGTGGTCGATGGCTACCTGCGTCAGAGGGCTTTGTCTGCGTTGCGTCTGGGCGACACCTCAATCGAACGTCTTTCGGAGGACCTCGGGTTCAGCAATCGCAGCGCTTTCCACCGCGCGTTCGTTCGTTGGACCGATGCGACTCCGGCCGCCTGGCGGTCGTCCGGTGGTACCAGCGACCTGGGCTGAAGCCTCTGTCGCGCTCGGTGATACGTTTTGGCGCGGGCGGTGATGGTGGGCCATGGGGGCGGTTGGCACCCTAAGGGCGCACCGACCATGCGCATCCTGAAGCAAGAGCTGTACTTCCCGATCATCATCGGGATTCACTTCCTGTTCTGGGCGATCGACCTCTCCCTGTACTCAGGAGACTTCATCGAGCCGAGGTCGGACACGTTGCTGTTCGGTGAGTACGAGAACACCACGGGCATCCACCCGTCGCGGATCGTCGGCGAGGTGTTCTCGTCGTGGGTCGTGACGGTGTTCGCGTTCAACTTCCTCATGGCCACGCGCGCCCGCTGGGTCGAGCGGATCTTCGGCGGGCTCGACAAGATGTACGTGATCCATCGGCGTTCAGGGGTGATTGCCGTGGTCCTGCTCCTGGCCCACTTCGTCGCCGTTCCGCGCGATCTGACAGCCTTCACGGTCGGGAAACCCCTGGGCTTCTACGCGCTCATCCTGATCCTGCTCGGGGTGGTGGCCGCGGTCGCTCCTCCGGTCAAGAAACGCCTTCGCTACCACGCCTGGCTTCGCAGCCACCGCTTGATGGGGGTCTTCTACGTCATGGGGGTCGCCCACGCGGGCTTGGTCTTCAGCTTGATCCAGCAGCTCCCCATCACGCGTGTTTACGTGTTCGGGATGGCGGGTGTTGGGGTGGTGTCGTGGGTCTATCGAGCGTTCCTGTACCGTCGCTTCAACCCGGAGCTCCCGTACGAAGTGAGTGCAGTCCGGAAGCTCGACGCGCGAACGACCGAGATCGACTTGAAGCCACTGGAGGGGTCGCTGGCCTTCGCTCCGGGACAGTTCGCATTCTTTCGGTTCCCGAAGGTCGGCCAAGGCGAGGCGCACCCGTTCACGATCGCCTCGACCCCCGGGGACGGCGGACTTCGCATCGCGGTGCGGGCTCTGGGTGACGACACTTCGAACATGCAGGGCGGGGTGGAGGCGGGGGACCGTGTCTTCGTTGAGGGTCCGTTCGGACACTTCACCGCCGAGCACGCAGGAGACCAAAAGCAGATTTGGGTCGCTGGCGGCATCGGCATCACGCCGTTCCTTTCACTCGCCAAGGCGGTGGGCGACCGGGACGTTCGACTCATCTGGTGCGTCGCGAATCGGGGGGATGCATTCTACGCCGAGGAGCTTCAAGCGCTGGCGGAGGGGGACGGAGGCTTCGGATTCGAAGTGTGGCCGAGCGAGGAGAAGGGGACGTTCTCGCTGGCCGCCTTGGAACTGGCCGGGGTCGACGACACGACCTTCATGGTGTGCGGACCGCCGGGCTTGAAGGACGCACTGCGCAAGCAGGTCTTGGAGCGAGGTGGTCGCTCGAGTTCCGTGTTGGATGAGGAGTTTGCGTTCCGGTGATCGTGGGCACGCGGATGCCGTCAACCGACGGCTGGCCCTACTGATCGCCGGGGGGCAGCGCCTTGGTCGGCCCAGAGGGTAGAGCCTTCTCGCTCGCGAGCACCATCTGCGCGGCATTGAACCCGCACATGCCGTGGACGCCTGCGCCGGGGTGGGCATAGCTCGAGCACAGGTACAGGCCATCCACGGGCATCTTGTAGCGGAAGTACGGGAAGAACGGCCGGAACAGGAGCTGCCGGTTCCAGGCGTTGCTGCCCCCGCCGAGGTCGCCACCGACGAGGTTGGCATCCATGGCTTCGAGGTCGGGTGGCGTGACGATGGCGCGGGCTTGAATCGTGCTGCGAAAACCGGGGGCGAGCGCCTCGATGCGCGCCTCGACGCGATCGGCGAACGCCTCGCCCGAGTTTTCCCAGCCGCCCTCGATCGAAGGCGGCACGCGAGAATAGGCCCACAGCGTATGCCCGCCCTCCGGCGCGCGTGTGGAATCGCTGAGGCTTTGTTGGCCGAGGACCAGATACGGGTTGTCCGGGAGGTTGCCGCCGCGGACTTGGGCGGTGAAGGTGCTGAGGTCGTCCAGGCTGTCCCCCGCGTGCACGACAGACGCGCGTCTGGCTTCTTCGTTGGCCCAAGGGACCGGAGCACTGAGGGCCCAGTCCATCTTGAATGCGCCCCATCCGCGCGGGTACGTCCGACACCGCTGCAGGATCCGGTTCGGGACCCACTGCTCGTCGACCATGTTTCGCAGCAGCGCGACCACATCGGTATCCGCGAGCACGGTGCGCGCGGGAATCTCATCTCCGTTTTGTAGGCGTACGCCGTGGGCTCGCCCATCGCGGACCATGACCTTGTCGACGCGGGTTCCCAGACGCGCGGTGCCGCCGTGGCTCTCGAAGCACTTGATCAGCGCGTCGGTGAGGCTTTGCGCGCCGCCCTTGGGCACGACGTAGCCGCCGGTCGTCGCCGTCATCGCGAGCATGTAGCCCAAGGCGGCGCCGAACCAATCATCGGGGCCCACGTCCACGTGCAGGGCGAGTCCCGGCATGACCCGCCGGGCGGCTGCGGACTCGAACCACCGCTCGGCGACCCATCGCCCCTTCGACCCGAACACGGAGCCGATGCGCATCAGGTGGAACGGGAACAGCCGAAGCGCGGGGCCGACCGCCGGAAACGTCCGCATCAGGACATCGAGGAGATGGGGCTCGATGCTCTGGTAGTGCTGGGCAACGGCGCGGAACTTGTCCCCATCCTTGGGGCTTCCGAACATCTTGGCCGCTTGATCCAGATCGCGACTGATGCACGCGATGGTTCCATCGGGCGCAGGGTGGGCGCTCTCGATGTCTGAGGCGCACCACTGCAGACCGTATTGCTCGAGACCCAGGTGTTTGAAGGCAGGACTGAGCGATCCCCACGGGAAGAATGCAGCCCCCACGTCGTGGACGTATCCGGGCAACGTCGACTGGACGGAGCCAACCGCCCCGCCGTAGCGGTCGGGATTGGCTTCGAGAAGCAGTGTATTCACGCCAGCTTGCGCGAGCACGCAGGCCGCGACGAGCCCGTTGGGTCCGGAGCCGATGACCACCGCGTCGGGATCTGCCACGGACGGAAGCTACCCCACGATTGCCGACGTGTCGCGTCTGGTAGGATGCAGCCGATGGCCGACATGTCCGCCCAGATCGATAGGGCTGTGGAGGTCCTGCTCGGTGGTGGTGTGGTCGCGTTTCCGACCGATACCGTCTACGGGGTGGGCGCGCTGCCTACGAAGGAAGCCGCGATCGATCGGATCTATTCGATGAAGGGCCGACCTCGAACGAGGGCGCTCATCATCCACGTGCACGAGCGAGAGGCGATGTCCGCCATCGCGGACAACGTCCCAGAATACGCTCGTCAGCTGGCCGAGGCTTTCTGGCCCGGCGCACTCACGCTGGTGCTCTCACGGACCGAGGCCGTCCCCGCCTATGTCACCGGCGAGCGGCCGACGGTGGGCCTGCGGATGCCCAACCACCCGATCGCGACGCGGTTGCTTCGCGCGCTGAACGAGCGGAGCGATGCCACCGTGGGAATCGCGGCGCCCTCGGCCAATCGGTTCGGAGACACGCCCGCTGCCACGGCCCAGGAGGTCGTCGCGCGGTTGGGCGCGCCGGGCAGTGGCGATAGCTCGCCGGACATGATCCTCGACGGCGGCGCGTGTCCGGGAAAGGTTCCCTCGACGATCCTGGATTGCACCGGAGAGTGGCCGCGAGTGTTGCGACGCGGTGCGACGAGCGTGCAGGCGATCGAGGAGATCATCGGCCGCTTCGTGAAGCAGTAGTCACCGCTTCGTACTCGAGGCCCAACCGGTTTCGACCAGGCCTTCGATGATCTGCTGCCCGCGCAAGGGCCAGATCGGGTGGAGCTGGGCGCCGAGTTCGTCGGCGAGCGCGTTTGCGGCCTCTGCCGTGGTCGTCCCGCTTTTCTGGGCGCGAAGCAGGACCCGCCGAGTCATGTTGAACACGCTCTGCTCCCAGTCTCGCTCCAGGTGGCGAGCGATCGCGGGGTCGCCCGGGACGTGGCCGTACGCTTCGTTGGCGCAGTTCACGATGCCCATTCGGTTGGCGACGAAGTCGGGCACGTAGACGATCTCGCGGCGCACGAGAGCGTCCATGTCGCGCTTGTCATCCAGAAGCTGGTTGTTGGCGGCCCCGCAGACGATGCCGGTCTGCAGGCGCTCGATGGTGCCGGGGTTGAGGACGCCACCGAGGGCGTTGGGGGCGAAGATGTCGCACGGGGTCTCGAAGATCGAGAGGTCGTCGGGTGCACAATGTCGAAGCTCGACCGGGGCGCCTTCGAAGCGGGACCGGAGCTCGGCGAGCCGGGACTCGTTGATGTCCGAGGCGACGATCGAAGCCACACCGCGCTCGAGCAGAGCGGACATCATGAACGTTGCGACGTTGCCCGCACCCTGCATCGCGATGCGCTTTCCAGCCAGCGTGCCCTTGTCCGCGACGTCGAGCGCGGCTTCCATGGCACAGACCACACCTACAGCGGTGGGTCCAGAGGGGTTTCCAGAGCCGCCTTGCTCAGCGGGAATGCAGGTGGTGTGGCGCGTGCCTTCGAACACCGCTCGCATGTCGGGAGGGGTCGTGCCCGCGTCCTCGGCCGTGACGTAGCAGCCGCCCAACGAACTGACGAAGCGGCCGTACTCCGTGTAGACGACGTCTCGATAGGCTCGGTCTCGCCAATCGGTGTCGTCGCGCCGCGCGATGATGCCCTTGCCACCGCCCCACCACAGACCTGCCATGGCGTTCTTTCGCGTCATGCCCACCGCGAGTCGGAGTCCATCGCGGATGAGGGCTTCAAGCGTGGGGTAGGGCCAGTGGCGCAGGCCTCCCGCCGCCTGACCGCGGCTTGTCCGGTGCACGAACGCGGTCAGCAGGGCGCCACTGTCGGGGCCCACTTGGAAGAACACGCCCTCGTGGTCGAGGAAATCTCGGGTGTCGTTCTCGAAGAGCTCGCGCACCGGATCGAGAAGGGGATGCGAACTCTCGAGCTGACCGGACTCGGCGCGACGGACCACGTAGCCGCGTCCTCCGAGGCTGCGCAGCTGGTCCACGAATGCTTGTGGGGTGGTCTCAAGCAGCGAACTCATCGGCCGGAATGTACACCGGCGCGGTTGTTGGCGGGACCGCACAGCTTGCGGATCCGGAGGTCGTGGCGCGCGCAGTGTCAGCCGGACGCAGGACACACCGCTTTCGGCGATGAACCCTTCGAGACACCGAGTGTCTTGGCAAGCGCCGCGGCGTCGTCTTGTCGCCCGAGCCGGCACAAGCTGTCGACTCGGACGACGTCCATCTCATTGTGCAGCAGCCCCTGCGGGAAGCGCTTCGCGTAAGTGCGCGCGGTCCGAAGCGCGAGGGTCGGTTTGCCGTCGCGGACCGCCGAGCGAGCTTCGGTCACCAACGCGAGCTCAGCCCGAAGAGAACTGTTCGGTGAGGCGGGGGAGGGCGCCTCGGCGACCGGTGGCGTGCGGCTCTGCGGCGTGCGTCTGCGGGGGCGCGAGACGACCGTAACGATCGGTGGGTCCGAACGCGGCGGCACTGGCTTCACATCGGGGATCGTTGCCTCGAGCGCACCGGCTTCGGCCAAGCCACCGTCGTTCGCCACGATGATGCCTTCGGGAGACGAACCGCCGGGGGAGTGAGCTTGAGCGACGGCGACGAGCGCCACGGCGCTGGCGATGCAGAGCCCGAGAAACAGGCCCTTGAGTCCGATGAGCAGCGTGGGTTGAGGCGGAGGGATGAGCAGCGGGCACAGCCCAGCGAGCACCTTCTCCTTCGCCCCCTCGGGCGGGCTCTCCTCATTCGTCAGTTGCTCGATCTCTTCGCGATCGCTGAGCGCCTTGAACCGTTTGCGTGTCGCTCGGAGCCGCGATGCGACGGTGTTGGGGTTGAGGTTCAAGGATGCGGCGATCTCCCGAAGGGGAACGTCGTACAGCTGCGAGAGCACGAAGATCGCAGCGTGCTCCTCATCGATGGTTCCGAGGAACTGAAGCGCCAAGGAGCGCGCCTCGGCGGTGGCGGGGCCGGACCGCCGCTCCGGGAGCGCTCGGATCCGGCTCAGCTTTCTCTCGCGCCGCTGTCGGCTGCGGCGATGGTCGGACGCAACCCGTCGAACGATGCCAAAGACCCACGTCCGCAGCGAGGCCCGGTCCGGGTCAAACTCCGAGGCACGCCTGTGAACGATGACGAACACGTCGTGGCACGCGTCTTCAACCAGCTCGGGGGAGACGCCGAATCGCCTCAGGTTGGTCCATACGAACGCGAAATGATCTCGGTAGACCTGCCCGACTTCGAGGTGTCGATGCTCGGTGGCTGCAGTGGAGGCGAGCATCGTGCGTGATGGTTGTTGGCCGGGGCGGCGGGTTTTCGTCTCCGCCTGCCGATTTTTTTTCCGAATCGACGGTCAGCGTCAGTTTTGGACCCCAAACCGTACCTCAGCCCCCACCAACAGCAACAACGCGACGTAGTTGCCGACGTACGCGGCAGGCCGGTTGGCCGTGTGAAATCGCGGACGGGTGAGATGAAGCGCCGACTCTGCCTCGAAGAACAGACCGAGGTTGGGGCTGGTCCTCCCCGGTGTCCAGCGAATGCCAGCACTGGCCAGCGCGGCCGCAGCCAGGCTGCCTCGCGACTCGGGCGCTTGGACTCCAAAGCTCCGAGCGATGGAGACTCCGGCTCGCGCACCGGCACACAGCAACACGGTGACGGACTCCGAGCCGGGCAGCCCGCAGAGCCTGAGATGGCCCAGGGCGTGGGCAACCGAGACCCCGACGGTCGCCTCTCCGGCGTCGTAGCGGCGAGGCAACCACACGTCGGAGCCGAACCGAACCCCGAGCCGGCGACGCTCCCAACCGCCCACCAGCCG
>CAJXVA010000231.1 GCA_913061055.1 uncultured Pseudomonadota bacterium | reverse complement strand
CACCCGAGCCCACGACGATGAACTCGAAGTCTCCCTCGAGCTCGGTGGCGTCACACTTGGCACCCGCGCAACTCGGGGAGCCATCTTCGGTGGACTCGGCGGGCTCTTCGCACGCGAGGACGGAGAAGAAACACAGGAACACAGGCAGAGGTCGGCGGATCATTCTTCGTCTCCAGCGCAAGCTTGGTCGAGTTGGTCAGGGCAGGTCGGGGTCGAGCCGGTCGACACCCATTCGTCGAGCGCGGTGCAGTCGAGCGCGCCAACGCAAGTGAGTTGTTCGTCTTGGGCGGCCGCGCATGACTCTCCCGACGTGGCCGCCGCTGAGCGCAGCTCGACACAGTTCGCCCGGCAGGCGGTCCCTTCAGCAAGATCGCAGTCCACAAGAGCCGTGCAAAGGTCGTCGCACACCGCCGATGGCGTTGCCCCTGAGCCGTCGCAGTCGATCGCGGCCTGCTGCGCCGCGTCCCGGCATGGACCCGCTTCACCGGCATCATGGGCCGCGAGTTCGTCACACGAGAGCGCGGCCACACAAACCTCGAGGGCCTCCTGTGCCGCGCCACAGGCTGGCGAGAGCAGCGCGGCATCGGCCAGCTCCGCCGAGCACTGCAGGAGGCAGTCGGACACGGCCAGTCCCTGACACGCCAACGCCACCGCGCAGGACCCCTCGCAAGCTGCGGGTGGTTCGACGCCCAAGTCCGCCCGAACACTCGGCGAACCGCTCGAGCCTGAGTCGTCGGTAGGCACCGGTGTCGTGGTCTCCGCACCCGTCGTCCCCGCAGCGCCAGGGGCACGGCTCGAGTCGTCGTCAGCGCACGCGACGAGGGCAAAACACAGCAAGATGAAAGCTCGATTCATGAAAGCAGCCTCTCGAGTTGAAGGACGACAGCGTCCACGTCGGTGCTCGTCGGGTCCGCACACATCGCGCGAAGCACCATTCCGCAGATCGTCAGCAGAACCATGTCGAGTCGCGCCTCGTCCTCGACTTCGAGCGCGACCCGCAGCGCGTCGAGGTAGCGCCCGCGGCTCTCCTGCATCAACGCGGTCCAAACCTCGCCGGGGTTGTCCGGATGGATCGAGTACTCGTTGAGCACCCGAAAGTGCGAGGCCAGCCGAGGAATCGCGGCCGCCACAAACTGCATCAATGGGCGGACGCGCTCTGCGGGGTCGGCATAGACGGCAACGAGGAATTGCGACGCCTCACCGATGTCGAGGCGGGCGACGCGTTCGACCACGTGCTGGAACAGCGCCGACTTGTTGGCGAAGTAGTGATAGAGGGTGCCGGTCGAGACGCCCGCCGCCTCGGCCAAGCTCCGCATCGAGCTTCGGCCATAGCCCTGATCTGCGAACGCTTCGACGCAGCGCTCGGCGAGGCCATCCCGCATGGCCTCGTGGTCGACGATTTTCGGCACCGGCGTTTTGTATAACGAATGTTCGAAATAAGACAAGTTTCGAAAAAGTGATTTGATTACAGGCACATTGTCACATGCGTCAGCTCCACGGCCGGTGGACCCAGGTCGTGTATACGGGGCCGGTCGTGTCCGCGAAGGTCCGCATCGCTCTGGCATTCGCCGCGATCTTCTTCGCGCTGGGCATGCACATGCCCTACTTCCCGGTGTGGCTGCAGAGCCGCGGCTACTCGGCGGGCGCCATTGGAGTCGTGCTCGGCACGATCACCTGGATGCGCGTCCCGGCCAACCCGTTGATGGGCCGCCTCAGCGATCGACTTGGCTCGGTCAAGACACCCGCGATCGTACTCGCTGTCTTGGCCGCCGCGAGCTATGGACTGTTCGGCCAGACCTCCAGCGTCTGGGAGGTGGTCGCCGTGGGCGCCCTGCTCGGCGTCTCGTACAGCCCGCTGATCCCCCTGGTCGACTCTGTCGCGCTTCGGCTGGGAAGCACGGGCACGGTGAACTACGGACACCTCCGGCTGTTCGGCTCGGCGGCGTTCATCGTGGCCTCGAACGTCGGCGGTTGGTTGCTCGCCCACGGCAGCGAACAGGATGTCCTCGACGCGCTGCGCATCGCCGCGCTCGTCGTCGTCGTCGCGATCGTGCTCATGCCGCGACGAGGCCCCAAACCGTCGAAGCCCGCGCAGCTCGGCGCGCCGAAGCGAAGCCACGCGCGGTTTCTGGTCACTACGGGCCTCCTGCACGCCTCCCACGCCATGCTCTACGCGTTTGGCACGGCCCACTGGCGCGCCCACGACGTTCCCGCCACAACCATCGGCCAACTATGGTCGATCGGCGTCGTCGCAGAGATCGTCTTGTTCGCGATGAGCGGCCGGGTCCAGCGAGTCCTCGGTTCGACCGGGCTCCTGACTCTGGCCGCGATCGGTGGACTCGCTCGCTGGCCCCTGCTTGCGATGACGACGGACCCCACGGCGTTGTTCGGGATCCAGATTCTGCATGGGCTGACGTTTGGCGCGCTGCATCTAGGAGCGATCGCATACGTGCAAGAGCGGGTCGACGAACGCGCCACCGCCACCGTCACCTCCCTGTACGCCGCCTCAACCGGCGTCGGGTCCGGCCTCATGATGCTTGGCGCCGGCCCACTGTACGACCACCTTGGCGGGTCGGCATTCTGGGTCATGGCCGGGATTTCCGCCACAGGGCTCGTGGGCGCCCGGCTCATCGCCGCGCACAGCGACAACGTCGATACGTCGCCCCCAGACATATCGGCGAAATGAATCAACAGCGTCGGACGATATGCGGCGCGGACGGATCGCGTTCGCCGTCATGTCCATGCACGCTCGAAGCTCATTGCTCTCGCTTTCCTTGCTCTCGGTCTTCGGGATGAGCATCCCTGCCTGTCAGGGACAGTCTGGCTTCGCCCAGATCCAAGAGACCCTCGCCAGCATCGATCAAAAACAAGACAACGTATTGGCCAAGATCGACGGTCTCGAACAGAAGCTCGATGCCCGACCGGCAGCCGCGCCGGGCAAGGGCAAGCCACCCGCTGCTCGCCCCAGTGGCCCCGACCCCAAGCTCACCTACAAGGTCGACGTCGGCGACGCCGCGGTGAAGGGTTCCGACGAAGCGCTTGTCACCATCGTCGCGTGGTCCGACTTCCAGTGTCCGTTCTGCAGCAGGGTCAACCCGACCATGGACAAGATCCACGAGGCGTACGGAGACAAGGTCCGCGTCGCGTTCAAGCACAATCCGCTTCCCATGCACAACCGCGCGATGGCAGCCGCACTCGCGGCCGAATCCGCCGGACGCCAGGGCAAGTTCTGGGAGATGCACGACAAGCTGTTCGCCAACAGCCGCGCGCTCACCGACGAGAACTTCGAGAAGTGGGCCAGCGAACTGGAGCTCGACGTCGCCAAGTTCAAGACCGACATGAAAGACAAGGCGCTTGAGACCAAGGTGCGAAAGCAGCAGTCTCAGGGCGCGGTGTTGGGCGCTCGCGGAACGCCGTCGTTCTTCATCAACGGCCGGCACCTCTCAGGCGCGCAACCGTTCGAAGCGTTCAAGGCCCTGATCGACGTGGAGCTGAAAGAAGCCGAAGCCCTCGTCGCAAAAGGCACCGCGAAGAAGGACGTCTACGCCGAGGTGATCGCCAAGGGCAAAGCCAAGGTCTGAGCGCGCCCGCACCGCGCACGCGGTGTACCGACCCGGCTGGACGTCGTACGATGGCAGCCGCGGTGACGGTCGCAGGGGCATACGAAGAACGTCCGAGTTCGGGCGCGCTGGCAGAGTTTGTCGAGTGCGTTTGGTGGGCGCGCGGCGAGGGTGGTGGGACCACGCCTGTGCTCCCGGACGGCTGCGTCGACCTGCTCTTCGAACGCCCCGTCGAGGGTGCCCGGCCTCGTACCGCTCGCATTGTCGGGACCATGCGGCACGCGCGTGTTGTCCGACGAGTGAAGCCCTACGAACTGTTGGCCGTCCGATTCCGTGCCGGCGGAGCCAAGGCGCTGCTCCAGCTCAACGTCGCTACGGTCGTGGATGCCTCTGCCGCCTGGACGCCGAGCACCTCGCGACGAGAAGGCCTGGAGACCTGCCGGCGAGACACTGATATCCGCGCCGCGGCATCCGCACTCGAACATGCTCTCGCACAGGAGATTCCCTCCGTCCTTCCTCGCGACCGCGCATGCCTGCAGTCGGCAGCAGCATGTGTCGCTCAGCCGGAACGCTCGGTGCTCGAGGTTGCGGAGTCTTTGGGGATCTCGAGGCAACACCTCCGAAAGCGAGTCGTCACGGCCACAGGTCTGGGCCCGAAACAGCTCGCCCGCATCGCGCGGTTTCGCCTCGTGGCGGCCGAGCTTGCGGGCGGGGCCCCCCCATCCGCCGCCCTCGCACTGGAGACCGGCTATTGCGATCAGGCGCACATGGCGAACGAGTTCCGCGCGCTCAGTGGGACCACGCCGAGCGCGTACGCGAGGTTCCATTCTTCCAAGACCCTCGCGTCGTCGCGGCAGTAGCTTGAGTTCATGCAAAGCATGCAACTGAGCTACGTCATCATCTACGTCGCCGACGTCGCCAAGACCGTCACCTTCTACGAAGGAGCGTTCGGCCTCGCGCAGCGAATGATGCATGAGAGCGGCCAATACGCGGAGATGGAGACCGGGTCGACCGCGTTGGCCTTCGCGTCCGAGGCGGATGTCACGACCTGCCACGCTTTTCGGCCGAACCGCAGCGGGGAGAAGGCGGCAGGCGCAGAGGTGGCTTTCATCACCGAGGATGTCCAGGCCGCATTCGATCGAGCCGTCGATCACGGTGCGCACCCGGAGGTGTCCCCGGTCGAGAAGCCATGGGGCCAGACGATCGCCTACGTTCGCGACCTCAACGGGTTCTTGGTCGAGCTCTGCACGCGTGTTGGTAGCTGACGGACTGCCGCCGTCGCGCGACGCCGAGGGCGACCCGTCGGTACGCCGGCCCCTCGGTGCGCAACCGGCATCACGCCGTGCGCTTCGTCCACGATGTCTCGGTCAGCAGCCCGTGGCAGGCGGACAGAAGTTGTCCGCCGAAGCGTCGTCCCACATCTTCTGCAACGCCTCGGGCGCGGTGCCGTCCACGAGCGCGCGCTCGGGCAACAGCGGGAACGTCTCCTGGAAGGTGCGGACCTCGGTGGGAGAGACACGATGGGTGAGGTGCGAGCGGCGAAGGTCGACCGGCGACTCAAGCCCGGCGGCGCCGCACAGCTCGAGCACGGACTCGACAGTCTTGTCGTGAAAGCTCGCGACCCGAAGCGACTTGTCGTCGACGTGCAGCCCGTGGACCAGCCGGGGCTCTTGCGTGGCGACACCTGCCGGGCACTTGTTCGAGTTGCACTTGAGGGCCTGGATGCAGCCAAGCGCGAACATCATGCCGCGAGCGGAGTTGCACGCATCGGCACCCAGCGCGAGCTGCTTCAGCACATGAAAGCCGGTCGCAATCTTGCCCGCGCTGAAGATCTTGACGTCGTCGCGAACGCCCGCGCCGCGCAGTGCATCGTGGGCGAACAGCAGGCCGTCTCGGAGCGGCGCGCCTACGGAGTTGGAGAACTCCAGAGGTGCCGCACCGGTCCCGCCCTCGCCGCCATCGATGGCGATGAAGTCGGGCCCTTCCCCGGTCTCGACCATCGCCTTGACGATCGCGAGAAACTCGCTGGGGTGGCCGATGCAAAGCTTGATGCCGATCGGCTTTCCGCCGCTGAGTTCACGAAGCTTGGTCACGAACTCGATCAGGCCGCGCGGGGTCGAGAACGCCGAGTGTCCTGGCGGAGAGTTCACGTCCTTCCCCATCGGGACGCCGCGGATCTTCGAGATCTCGAGCGTCACCTTCTTGGCCGGCAAGATGCCACCGTGGCCGGGCTTGGCCCCTTGCGAGAGCTTGAGCTCGATCATCTTGATCGAGGGGCTCTTCGCGGTCTCGACGAACTTCTCCGCGCTGAAACCTCCGTCTTCTGCTCGGCAGCCGAAGTAGCCGGTTCCGACTTGCCAAACGAGGTCGCCACCGGGCTCGAGGTGATACGGGGAGACCCCGCCCTCGCCCGTGTTGTGGGCAAAGCCTCCCAGCTTGGCGCCGGTGTTCAACGCCAGAACGGCATTCTTCGACAACGAGCCGTAGCTCATCGCCGAGATGTTGAAGATGGAGGAGTCGTACGGGTGCTTGCAGCGCTTCTCGCCGACCAGGATTCGCCCGGCCGCCGGCTCGGGATGCTTCGGCACCATCGAGTGCGCGATCCAGGTGTAGCCGGTGCCGTAGACATCGGCCCGCGTACCGAAGGGCATGGTTGCGAGCGCATTCTTGGCACGCTGATAGATGACCGACCGCTTCTCTCGGCTGTACGGGTTCTCCTCCTGGTCCGACTCGACGAAGTACTGCCGCAACTCGGGGCGAACCGACTCGAAGAAGTAGCGCAGCCGGCCCAAGACCGGGAAATTGCGCAAGATGGTGTGGCTTTCCTGAGAGATGTCAGCAAAACCCATCGCCCCAAAGGCGATCGCCACCGCACCGAGCAGCACGCTCACCGGCCACGACACCACCAACATCCCCACGGCAGCGGCCACCATGACCGCCAGCACCACGAAGAACGGAACGCGACCCCACCGGTCCACGAACGCCGGAACCCGAGCGCCAGGACGCTCCCATTTCTTCAGTTTACGGCCGTCTGCCGACATGGCGGCACGCTACCACTGTGGCTCGATCTTGGTGAAAATGGCGCAGGGTCTCGGAGCCAGCGTGCATGCCGGGCGAGGCGTCCGCGGAGAATGTCCGGTGTCTGAGGGCAGTGAGTAGACCGAGAGCCGAGAAGGTGCGTTGATGCGTCCCACTATGGTGCGCCGCGCTCTCCCGTTTCTTGTGCTGTTTGGTTGCTCCGCGACGCAGGGCAACACCCCCGCCGGCTCGGAGGAACAGTCGAGCGCGACCGCTGTTTCAGCGCAAGAACAACCCTCCACCGCTGCCCCCGTGTCCATCCCCGCTCCGCTGCCCGTCTCCGAAACCGACCTCACCGCGGTCAGCCAGAGCATCAACGCCTTCTCCATCGACCTGTACAAGCAGGTCTCGGGTGCGGAGGGCAACCTCGTCACCTCGCCTGCAAGCGTCGCGATCGCGCTGGGGATGACGTACCAGGGCGCCACGGAGAACACCGCCGCCGAGTTCAAGAGCGTGCTTCACGTGGAGGGCATCGAGCCGGAACAGTGGCACGCGGCGGCTGGCGAACTTGCCGGGCGGTGGATGACGGCGGCTGAGGCCCGGGAAGGAGAGGCCCCTCCCCCTGAGATCGCGTTGGCCAACCGCCTCTTCGGAGCCAAAGGCGTGCCCTTCAAGGACGCGTTTGTGACGCAGAGCGCTCGGGACTACCGCGCGCCGATGGAGCGGCTCGACTTCAGCGCATCCGAAGCCTCTCGAGCACACATCAACGGCTGGGTCGAAGACCGAACGCACGACCGGATCCGCGACCTCATCCCGTCCGGCATCCTGAACAAGGACACGCTGCTCGTCCTTGCCAACGCGATCTACTTCAAGGCGCAGTGGCAGGAGCCGTTCAACGAGTCGGGTACCCACGACGCCTCCTTCCTGGCGAACGGGAAGGACAAGGTGCAGGTCCCGACCATGCGGACCGCGAAGAACTTCAAGTACACCGTCGACGACGACGCCACGGTGATCGAGTTGCCCTACGCGAGCAGCTCGTTCGCGATGATGCTGGCGATGCCCCACGAGCCGACCGGGCTGGGCCAACTGGAGGCTTCGCTTGCGGCGGATTCGGTCACGAAGTGGTCCGCCGCGATGACGTACCAGCGCGTCGCGCTTTCTATGCCCAAGTTCAAGGTCGAGCCGAAGAAATCCGTGGAACTCTCCGAGCCGCTCAAGGCGCTCGGGCTCAAACAGGCCTTCACGGACCTTGCGCAGTTCGAGGGTATGGCGGCACCCGAGGATGAGCGCCTCAAGATCGACAAGGTGTTCCACAAGGGCTTCATCGAGGTCGACGAAAAGGGCACCGAAGCCGCTGCGGCCACAGCGGTGGTGATGATGCGAGCCGGGGGCATGCCCGCCGAACCGGTTCCCGTGGCCTTTGACCGGCCCTTCCTGTTCTTCATTCGCGACACCGACACGGGCGCGATCCTGTTCATGGGGCGAGTCGTCGACCCCAGGTAGGCGAACCTGCGCGAACGCCTCCAGCGTGGAGATGTGCCTCAGAACGCCCCGGGCGCACCCGAGTCGTGACATCCGGTGCTAACCTTAGCCGCATGCGGTTAAGGAACTGGATTGCTTGCATGACGCTGGTTGGGGCCACGGCGGCCTGTGGCAACGACGACATCGCGGGCGGCTCAGGGACCGACGGGGAGACCGACTCTTCCGGCGACACCGAGAACGGCAGCAACAGCAACAG
Organism: uncultured Pseudomonadota bacterium; assembly: GCA_913061055.1. Classification (GTDB taxonomy): domain Bacteria; phylum Myxococcota_A; class Polyangia; order Nannocystales; family Nannocystaceae; genus CAJXVA01. The sequence goes on along the minus strand of CAJXVA010000231.1, from coordinate 6,071 downwards.
CAATACCGACAGCGACAGCGACACCGCCAACTCGGATTCGGACTCGGCCGAGAGCGGCGGACCGATGGGATGCGAAGTCGCCGAGGACTGCGACGACGGCGACCCGTGCACCGTCGACATCTGCGGTGATGGTGGAGTCTGCGGCACGATGGAGGGCGACACCGTCGAGTGCCGGCCGATGATCGACATCGAGTACCCACCTCGCGGGGCAACGATTCAGGCGAAGAGCTCGGACGAGCTCGTCGAAGTCCGGGGCACGGTCACCAGCCTCAAGGGCGACATCACCGACTTCCAGCTCAACGGCGAGAGCGTCGATGTTGCCGATGATGGCTCGTTCACGGTTGATGTCACGCCCACGGTCGGCGGCAACACCCTCATCTTCGAGACCACCGACTCGGCCGAGCAGACGCGTCGCCGCGTGCAGTCGTTCTTGTGGGGCACGCAGTACGTCAAGCCCACCGAACCCGTCGAGGGCATGGCGCCCGCTGGCATCGCGATCTACTTCAGCCAAGAGGGACTCGACGACGGGGACCGCAGCCAGCCCTACAACGACCTGGCCTCATTGCTGGGCCTCGCGTTCGATGGGTTCGACACGTCGTCCTTCTTCGACGCCAACACGGCGATCGCGAGCAGCGCCGGATTCGATATCTTTCTGACGTCGCTCGATGTCACCAACACCAGCCTGGCCCTCGAGGGTATCGACGGCGGCATCGGCCTCACCGCGGGCCTCCTCGACATCGAGGGTGACCTCATCTTCGACTGCGACGGCTCAGTCGGATGCGTCTTGGCCGGGGGAGATGGAACCGGAGGCCTCACGATCGACGCCATCACCATCACTGCAGACGTGATGCTCAGTGTCGACGCCGAGTCGCACGAGCTGGTCGTGGACATCGTCAATCCCAACACGACGATCTCCGGGCTCGACGTTTTCTCCAACAACTTCTGGACGAACTTCCTGCTGACGATCGCCCAAGGCGCGATCATCGGTGGCGCGGTGGGTGACCTCGAGAACACCCTCAACGAACAACTCGAGGGCGTGTTGGCACCTCTGCTCTCCGAGGGGCTGCAGAACTTCAACTTCAGCACCTCGCTCGACCTGCCCAACATCGGCGACCCGAAGGAGTCGATCACCATCGACCTGATCACGGACTTCGGCGACACCGACTTCCACGATGGCGTGGCACCGCCCGAGCCGTCGCCTCCGCAGGGCGGCGCGATCATCCTTCGTGGCGGCGGCTTTGCGGATGGCGAGCCCGCCCACGAAGGCCTCGGGTTCCCGCTGCGCAATGGCTGCGAGGTCGGACCGGCGGCCGTCAACCTCACCCGCACCGCCATCATGGAGATCGGTCTGCACGACGACCTGATCAACGAGATCCTCTACGGCGCCTGGAAAGGCGGTCTGCTCGAGTTCCCGCTCCCGGCCGACCTCATCCCCGAGAGCAACCTCGTCCAGAACCTCGATGTGAACGTCAGCGGCATGCTCCCGCCGGTCGGTATGGACTGCTCCACCGGCGAACTCCTCGCCCACCTCGGCGACATTCGCATCGACGCCAGCCTCGAGCTCTTGGGCGCGCCGGTCAGCTTTACGGCCTTCACCACTGCGGTCGTTCGCGTGGAGATCAGCGCCGAGGACGGCCAGATCGGGATCGCCATCGGCGACCTGCAGTCGGTCGAGACCGAACTCAACGTCAACGAGGACTCGGCCATCGCCACCGAGGAGACGCTCATCGGCGTCCTCGAAGGCGCCCTCATCGACGGTCTCATTGGCGGCCTCGGGGGTGATTCGCTCGGCGGCATCGAGCTGCCCGAGATCGACCTCAGCGACTCGCTCGGCCTGCCGGCGGGGAGCGCCGTCATCGCGATTGAGATCGACGAGGCCGTTCGCCAGCCTGGCATCACCGTCGTCCAGGGTTCGCTGGGCGGCTAGCGTCAGTCGACGACGCCCCACCTGCAAGCCCTCGCCCGCAGACGCGGCGCGAGGGCTTCTTTGTGGACGGGAGGGTCGCTCAGTCGCAGCGGTAGATCTGGGTTCCGTCGGCCTCGGGGAGCTGCGCGAGCCGACATGCAACCGGGCAAAGCTCGACCGCTCCGTCGTCGTTCTCGAAGAACATCGGAAAGATCTCCTCGCCCTTCTTGGTTTCGAACACCTCTTCGCAGGCTTCGAAACCAGCCTCATCCCGGTCCGAAACGAAGAACGGCTCGTCGGGAGGCGCGAAGCCGTTGGCGATGAGGAGCGCAAGCGGCAGCTCTTCTGATTCCCAGATGCACGAGGTCCGCGGAGCGATCACGGTTTGACGCTGTCCCACCAACATCCCGTCGCTGTCACCAATACTCCCCTGGGTCTGCTCGACCAACCGGCCGAGGTCTGTGTCCGCCCACCCCTTTGGGGGCTCATCGCAGCCCGGACAGGCGACGTGCAGCCGCAGTCCCAGCGTCAGCAGGCGGATCTCGATTTCCTTGGTAATCGTCAGGGCTGGGCTCTGCGTGAACAGCCAGAGCTGCCGGCTGGGGCCCGAGGTCGGCATGGCGGGCGGTGGTGGCGGCGGGCGGAAGATGCACTCGTACTCACTTCCCAAGAACGCGCCGAACGCCCCGCCGAACGCCTTCGGGTCATAGGGAAGCAACAGTCGGTTCGCGGGTTCGCACCCCACCCCGCAGCCATCCCAGCACGGCTCGGGAACGTCGGGTAACAGCGCCGACGTGATGCCCGCGGGTGCGATGACGGCAACGTTGGTGCCAGCCGCAAACGCCTGCAGGAACTCATTGGGCACGGAAGACTCTTCGCCGACGATCACCACGACATCTGCCGGGACCTGTCCCGTGTCGACGGGGCGGTCCAGGTCGCAGACGACCTCATCGGGTGGGATGGGCATCGTCGTCGTCCCGGTCCCCGTATCCGGGTCGACGGTGCCGCCAGATCCCGAAGTCGACTCCACATCGCTACCGGTCGTGTCATCAACGGGGGTCCCGGAGCTCGAACTCCCGTCCGCCGTCGTCGAGCTGCCGTCCCCACTTCCGCTTCCCGGGGGCTCCGAAAAGCAGCCTGCGAGGGCCAGCGTGATCGCGCCCATGCTCCACCGATAAGTCATAGCGAAAAAATAGCACTCAGCCGGCCGGCGTCGCGTGCTCCGCGGCACGTCTTCGGCCAAGTTCGTCCCACCGGCAGCTGAGTTGGCAAGGATTCTCAGGACTGCGCTCTGGAAGTTCGGACTGCGCCGGGTGCGACCCGCGGCAGTGTGGAGCGCTTCGAACCCGGTGATTCCCCGCGTGCTTCGCCGCACGGCAACCACAGAGGGAATTCACCTACCCTCCCCGAGATGTCGCTCCTTTGGATCCTGATCCTCGTGCTGGCCTCGTCGGGCGCGATGTTCTTTGGCGTTCAGGCAGCGTGGAACTCGAAGCGCTGCGAGCGATTTCGCATCCGCCCCGAGATGTCGAAGAAGGTGAAGGGCGCCAAGCTCTACAAGCGGATCGGCGGCAACCTCGTGCTGTCGGGCATCACCGTGTTCGCGCTGACGTATGGCGCCGGGGGCTGGCTCATCGACTCGGCCGAAGACTTCGGACCGGGCAAGCTCCTGCTCGCCCTGGTCATCCTGCTGGTCTACGACTTCTTCTATTACTTGATGCATCGCTTCGCCTTTCACGGCGTTGGCTGGCTCAAGAAGGTCCATGCCGTGCACCACATCGTGCGAGCACCGACCGCCATCGAGAGCCTGTTCCTGCATCCGATGGAGACCTTCCTCGGACAGTTCCTGCTCACCGCCGTGGCCTGTGTCATGGGCCCGCTCGATCCGCTGACGTGGGGCGTGATCCTGTTCGTGCACTCGAACCTCAACATCATCGTGCACGCCGGCCTCGACATTCAGGTCCCCGGACTGCGCCTCTTCAGCGCGCTTTCCCGCAAGCATGCCAAGCACCACGTCAGCATGCGCGGGGGCAACTTCGCCTCGCTCACCCCGCTGTGGGACATGATGTTCGGCACCGCGGAGTGACTGTTACCCTCCGCGGGTGACCGTCACCACGATCGACGCCAAGTACCTCGGCCACGCAGAGTTCGTCTCGACCTACCTGCTGCAGCACGGCGAGCGCGCTGCCTTCATCGAGACGGCCAACGCCGCCGCCGTCCCGCGCATGCTCGAGGCCCTGAACGAGCAGGGCATGAGCCCCGAGCAGGTCGACTACGTGATCATCACCCACGTGCACCTCGACCACGCCGGAGGTGCCGCGGATCTCATGAAGGCCTGCCCCAACGCCACCTTGCTGGCGCACCCGAACGCGGCCAAACACGCGATCGACCCGAGCAAGCTCGTCCGCAGCGCCACGGCTGTGTATGGCGAGACGCTCTTCGCCGAAATGTACGGGACCATCGACCCGATCCCCGAAGACCGCGTTCGCATCATGGGCGACGACGAGGTGCTGGACTGGAACGGCCGTGAACTCCGATTTCTTCACACCCGTGGGCATGCGAACCACCACTTCTGCATCCATGACCCCGCGAGCCGCAGCGTGTTCACCGGGGATGCGTTCGGGTTGGTGTACCCGCGGCTTCAAGACAGGGGGTTGTTCGCGCTGCCCTCGACATCACCGACGGACTTCGATGCCGCGGCGGCCAAGGACAGCGTCGACCGGATCGTCGCGACGGGAGCAGAGACGGCGTATCTGACCCACAGCGGCGGCGTGACGGATCTAGCCGAGGTGGCGGCGCTGCTGCATCCGCAACTGGATCGCTACGGTGCGATCGTCGAGGAGGCGTTTGCGTCCGATCGGGAAGGCGATGCGATCGATGCGTTCTGCCGAGAGCAGGTCGATGCGTTGTTCTCCGACCTGTTCAAGGCGCATGGAGTGGATTCGGCGAACACGCGGACGACGCTGGCGATGGACATGAACCTCAACGGCCAGGGGATTGCTGCGGCGGTGAAGAAGAAGCGATTCAAGGCCGGGCGAGGCTGAGCGGGGGCGGGGTTCGAGCTGACAGTCGATGCCTGAGGTCTCGGGCGGTCGTCGCTCAGCGGTCGACGGACTCGCCGAGCACAGCGATGCCCCCCCCGAGCGGCACGTACACGAGCACGTGCGCCGGCCGCTCGGAGCCGGACAGGTCCCACACGATCTCGATCCCCGCGTTGTCGTAGCGCGTATCGAGTTGCGCGTCGGGAAGTGTTCCCATGAACCCTTCGAATGAGGTGGCGACGATATCGAGGCGGGCACTGACGCCTGGGATCACAGTGAGGCCAGCCTCCACCCGCTCGGCGAGAAAGCCGTCATCGGTGTCGATCGCAACCCGAACCCGACCACTCACTCCGATACAGCGTCCACAGCCGTCCTCATAGCTCGCCTCTGCGAGCACCGCTTCCACGTCCAGTTGGACGCTCGTCGTCGGATCTCCCATCACGCCGGTCCAGGCAAGAGGAACGTCGACGTCGGCGAGTTCCGCCACTTTGTCAGCGAAGCTGTCTCCGTCGGGTGTCGGCTCTTCCGACCCGATCTGCGTGGAGGTGCAATGGCATCCGGTACCGCTCGACGAACTGCCGGAGGTGCTGCTACCGCTCGACTCTAAGCCACTGCTTGTGGTCCCGGCGCTCGTCTCGGAGGTTGCGCTCGACGTCACCGAACCGGTGGTCCCATCCGACGTTGCATCCGTGCCGGACGTTTCGGGGCCCTCCGTCGATCCGGGAGTCGTCTCGGCTGCCGGACAACCGGCTGTCAGCACGACACCGAGGACGAAACGGATCTTGCTCATCGAGCCTCCCACATTCGAGTGACCATGGTGGCACAACTGTGGCGTCGTCGGCGTCGAGAATGACGACGAGCGAGGTCGGTCGAATCCGGACCCGACGCCGAGTCGCAGGGTCAGCCGGTCGTCGCCACCCGCCGCGCCCGCGTCGCCTGATCCAAACACAGCATGCGCGCCCCGAGGTCCTGCCCGAACTCCGCCTCGCATTCCGCAGCCGTCCTCGCGCGCGCCACGACCACGGTCTGCGAGACCTCCGCGTGCAGCAGGGCCGCCGCAATCCCGGGCTCAGCCTGCGCCGCTTCGTCGGACACCACCTGTCTCTTATACACATCTCCGAGCC
>CAJXVA010000230.1 GCA_913061055.1 uncultured Pseudomonadota bacterium | reverse complement strand
CTACACTAGATCGCTCGTCGGCAGCGTCAGATGTGTATAAGAGACAGCTCCAGGGCAGTTGCCTCGGAGTCGGGCTCGAGCACACGCGGTGGCACCTCCACTCGGCGCTTCGAGTCGTTGGCCGCACCGCCGGCGAGCTGGCTCTCCTGCTCGGCCGTGGGGTGCGGGGAGAGCATGGCCTCGCTAGGGGCGTCGGCTTCGAGACTCCACAAGCCACCGCCGAGGTCAAAGACCGTCGCCAGGCCGGCTCCGAGCCCCAGAGCCAGGACCAGGCCCGCTGCGATCGCGAGGCCAAATCCTCCGCGCCGCTTGGTGTCGTTGGCGGCCTCATCGGAGGCGGCGGACCCCTCACGCACGAGCTCCTGGTCGACGTGACCACGAACATCGCCAACGAACGTGTCGAGCGCGACGTCGTGTTGCCCGGTTCTGAGTCGTCCGGCGTGTTTGAGGGAGATGATGGGCGCGTACTGCCCAACGTCATCCACCGCCGACTGGGGGATGACGTTCGGCGCGAGCGCGTGGGCTCGGCTGACCACCGCCAGGAAGTCCGGCACCGGATCGTCGGAGCCCTCGAGATCGTTTGCGAGATGGGTCGAGACCTCGGAGACGAATCCCGTCAAGGCTTCGTCCTGCCCTACGCCCTGTTGCGGTGCTTCGAAGCTTTCCTCGAAGCCTTCCTCGAACCCTGGGGACTCGAGGTTGAGTTCGCTCGCGCGGGCGAGCATGGCCTCGAAGTCGGGCTGAACCTCGTCGGCCGCGACGTCATGCTCGACCGTCTCGCAGACCTCTTCGAGGAACCCGTCGAGTTCGTTGGAACGCTCGGTCATGCGTTCTCCCGTCGTGGCTCGAGCCAGCCGAGACGTTCGAGTTCCCGCCGGATGCGCTCGCGTGCGCGCGAGGCCCGGACCGAGAGATTGCCTGCGGTGATGCCGAGCTTGGCCGCGGCCTCCGTCGGCGTGTTGCCTTGAAGATCTCGCAGGACGAACGCCTCTCGAAGGTTCTCGGGCAGCGTCTCGAGCACCGCGTACAGAGCCTCGGTCTTCTTGCGACTCAGATGCGCTTGGTCCAGGCGCGGCGCGACGCCGGCGTCGACCGCTGCGTGCATGTTGCGAAGCCGGTCGTGGGCCGTGGCGGTGTTGCGCTGGGACCTCCAGTGGTTCCGCACCACATTGAGCGCGATCCCGTGCAGCCAGGTCGAGAGTGTGGCCCGGCCATCAAAGGAAGCCAGCTTGACCAGCGCCCGGGCGAAGGCCTCCTGAACCAGCTCCTCGGTGAGCCCCGCGTCGCCGGTCAAGAACCGTACGTGGCGGACCATCGGCGGGAAATGGCTGCGATAGAGCACCGCCCAGGCCTGCATATCCCCAGTCCGCGCACGGGCAACCAGACCTGCCTCGCCCGCCTCTGGCGCGGGCGGGGGTCTCGTTGCGTGCGTGGCGTGCGGTTCCATCGCGAGTCTGTAACCCCTGGCTTCCTTAGATTACACGGTCCGGGAAAAAGGCGTGCGCGATTCGCGGATGAGAAAAAAATGACGTCCGGCTGTAATCGCGGCCCGGGTTGGGCAACGGACTCGCCGTACCCATGAAGACGCTTCAGATCATCCAAAACCTCGGCCTTGGCTTCTCCCTTCTTGTCGCACCCCTCGTTGTTGCGTGCGATGTCGAGCTCGACGACGTTGAGAAAGGCGAAGAGGAAGAAGAGGGCGAAGAGGAAGAAGCCGACGACGACGGTGAAGGTGGCGAGAGCGACGGCGACAGTGGCGAAGGGGAGAGCGAAGGCGAGGGGGAGAGTGAAGGCGACGGCGAGAGCGAAGGCGACGGCGAGAGCGAAGGCGACGGCGATGAGTGTGCCGAGGCGCTCGAGATTTGCGAGCTGGAAGAGCTGAGCGAAGAGCAGTGCGCCGCCGAGTTCCCGCAGTGTTTTGAGGGCGAAGGGGAAAGCGAAGGAGAGAGCGAAGGCGGCGGTGACGAGTGCGCCGAGGCCATCGAAATCTGCGAGGCGGAAGAGCTGACCGAAGAGCAGTGCGCGTCCGAGTTCCCCGAGTGCTTCGAAGGTGGCGGCGAAGGTGGGGGGGACGAGTGCGCCGAGGCCCTCGAGGTCTGCGAGGCGGAAGAGCTGACCGAAGAACAGTGCGCGTCCGAGTTCCCCGAGTGCTTCGAAGGTGGCGGCGAGGGCGGCGGTGAAGGTGGCGGCGGAGAGTGCGAGAACATCGGCGCCGTGTGCGAGGAGCTCGAGCTCAACGAAGAGCAGTGCGTCAGCGAGTTCCCGGAGTGCTTCTAGTTCTCAGGCTCTGAGTCCGCCGTGACCTCCACCCACACCAGGTGGTGGTCCGACGGTTCGGCCCGCACGGTTGCATCGACCGTCGCGGGCCATTGCACGGCCGCTGAGAGCACCCGCAGCGTCCGGGACGGCAGCACGTAGTCGACGCGCAGGTTGCCAACGGCTTCGTCGTTGAAGTCCGCAGTGTCGAGCCTCGGGTCGCCGAGATGCGTCGCATTGGCCTGCTTCTGATCGCGGCTCGCCGCCGCGGCCCCGGTCGAGGTCGGCTTCGGGTCAACGACTCTGGGGTGCGCGAGCAGGGCAGAAATCCCCAACGGTGCTCCCCCGTCCTCCGGATCCGCGTTGAGGTCACCCAGCACGACGAAGTGCTCCGAGGTTGGCAACGCGTCGATGTGGTGAACCCAAAACAGAACCTCATCCCGGTTTCGGTGCCCGTTGCGATCCTCGGGACCATCGAACGCGGGCGGCGTCGGATGGCTGATGAGCAGATGGAGAGGCCCCAGCGGAGAACGCACGGTCACGTCGCAGTGGTTCTTCGAGGACAGCGGCAACACGGCCCGCGCTTCGGCGCTGTAGTAGTCGGCCGGGGCGTCGGTTGCGATGTCGTCGGGCAACGTGGCCCAGGGGAGGGAAGCCCACAGCACATCGCCGAAACATCGACTGGCGTCGATCGGGAACCGTGAGAGCAGCGCCATGCCGTACTGGCCGGGGTATCGGCCGAACCCGCGGGCATCTCCCGCACCGTTCGTCTTGCCGTCGCGATCGAGATCGACACCGGTCGGGATCCCCGTGTTGCTGGGCGGAACGAAGCGGTGGGCGTAGGGCCGCCCCGGGATCGACGCGGCAAACGCATCGACCGCGTCGGCATCGATTTCGTTGAGGAGCACCACGTCCGGGTGCGCCTGTGCGATCACGGCGGCAACCTTGGTGGCTTGGCTGTCGCCCGCGGCAATCGCCCTCGCCAAGGCGCCGACCTCGTCTCGATACAGAGACGTGTTGTAGGTCGCGATGCGGATCGTCGGTGCGGGCGGGGTGGAGGGGTCCGATCGGCACGAGCCTGCGAGACCGCAGAGCACCACAGCCGCATCGCGCAGCCTCAGCCGCGAAGCTCGGACAGCGCTCTCCACAACAACCACCCCGCTGCCCACACGATCGCGAGGTCGCCGAGCCCGAGGTGGACCCCGGACATCGAGAACTCGGCAAAGCTCGAGCCCGCCTCCATCATGCGCGGGGCGGCGTGCAGGACGAGGCCGCCCCACAGGGTTCCGACCGCGAGTGCGTCGCTGCGAGTCCGCCGACTCCAGCGTAGGACGACGATGCCGACGACGGTCGCGACGGCCAGGAGCGCCAGGCCATACACCGCGCCCATCGCCTCCGGAACGGGGAGGTCGAACGGGGTCGCGCCCGTGCGCGCGGTTGGCTCGAGCGAGAGCCCCCCGACCAACGAGACCGCCGAGCAGTCGGAGGGCAGGGTCCAAACCGCAGCAAGTGCGTCGTTCAATGTCGTGGTGGAGTCACAGGCACCTGCGCGTGCCAGGACCTTGATCCAGCTGTCGCAAATACCGATCCACGCTCCGAACAGCAGCCCCGACAGGAGGGCACCGCCTCCCAGGGGAGGATTGGCATCCGAGTTCGACATTCTCGCGACGCGCAATCGTCCCAGAAATCGGCCCCCACCACCAGGTGTCCCTGGCCCCCCGGTCTTCCGGCGTTCCCTGGGCGCGTGTGGTGGGGTAGCATCGGGGCGTGACGGCCCAAGAGGGCGAATCCTCTCCGAAGAGTGATGCCAAGGCCGAGACCCCGAAAGGGGCCTCGAAGAGCCCGAGCGCGCGCGGTCGGCGAGGGCGCAGCCGTGTCTCTCCCTCCGACCCGGGCGATGACGCGAGCGCGCTGGGAATCTACTTCCGCGAAATGGCCGCGGTCTCGGTGATGACTCCGCAGCAGGAGCGGGAGTCGGCGGAGCTGATCCTCGATGCGCGGACCAAGTACTGGCGCTCGATCTTTTCGTACCCGCCGTTCATTCCGGGCATCGCGACGATCATCGCCGAGACGTTCAACGAAGACGACCGTCCGCAGGAGTTGCTCGAGAGCATTCAGCGGACCTCTCGCAAGTACCGGGACCGACAGACGCGTGCCAACGAGGACGCGTACGAGCTCGACTGCACCAAGCTGTCCAGCGACATGGCCAAACTCGACACCGATGGTGTCGCGTGCGAGCCGGTCTACGAAGACCTCCTGGCGATCCTCGAGGGGCGCCGCGACGAGGTCCGCATCCAAGTCACGCTTCCGCCATCGGGGTCGGCGCCGTTCGCCAAGTACGTCGACCGGGTGCGCCTGGCCGGCGCGAACTTGTGGCGTCGCAAGGACCAGTTCGTCCGGGCCAACCTCCGTCTGGTGGTCACGATGGCGCGTCGCTACAACCGGGGCGCGCTGCCGCTCCCCGACCTGATCCAGGAGGGCAACATCGGCCTGATGAAGGCCGTCGATCGCTTCGATCCGGGTCGTGGCTTTCGGTTCAGCACCTACGCCAGCTGGTGGATTCGGCACGCGATCAGCCGCGCGCTCGCTGACAAGGGCCGCGAGGTTCGCGTGCCCGTCCACATGATCGACGTCTATCACAAGCTCAAGCGCACTCGGCAGCGCTTCGCGACCATGAAGGGACGCGAGCCGACCGACGAGGAGCTGTCGTCTGAGGCCGAGGTGCCGATCGAGAAGATCCAGCGCTTGCGGCAGTGCTTGCTCGATGCGGGCCCCAGCCTCGACAGTCCTGTGTCCGGCGCCGAAGGTCGGACCGTTGGTGACCTGATCGAGGACGAGACCACGCCGCTTCCTGCCGAGATGCTGCAGGCGCGGGCCATGGGCGACAAGGTTCGTGAGCTGCTCGAGCGCCTGCGCCCCATCGAAGCCGACGTGATCCGCAAGCGTTTCGGATTGGAGCAGGGCGAGCCGATGACGCTCCGTGAGATCGGCGAGCAGTACTCGCTGTCGCGCGAGCGGATCCGCCAGCTTCAAGAGCAGGCGCTGATCAAGATCCGTCGGGAGCTTCGGCGACAGGATCTGATGTGACGGCCCCGGCCAAGCCTTCACTCGCGCTGTTCCACTACTCCGGCTGCCCGTTCTGCACGATGGTGGACCGGGTGGTCGAGCAGCTGGGGCTCGAGGTCGAGCGACACGACATCCTCCGGGACCCGAGCGCGCGCGAGCAGCTGCTCGAGGCGACCGGTCGCCAGACCGTGCCGGTCTTGAGGATCGGCGAGGGCGCGGAGGCGCAGTGGATGCCCGAGAGCCGCGACATCATGCGGTGGCTGCAGCGCGAGTACGGTTAGTCGGGGTCAAACGAGTGGCGGCCGGCCGGAGCGTGAAGCTCGATGCCGCGAGGCTTGCCCGAGAGGGTCAAGGTGCGTTTCGTCGAGGGGACGACGTGCGAGCGAAACTCCGCTTCGAGCAGGCGCTTGGATTGGATACGAAGAACATCTCGGCACTCTCCGGGCTGCGCGATATTGCATTTGACGCGGGCCAATATGGCCGAGCTGTCCGCTACGGGAAACGAGTCGTAAGACTTGCCCCTCGCGGGGCGGCTCATCACCTTCGGCTCGGGGATGCCTACTTCAAGGTCTCGAGCTACGAGCTTTCCGTGAAGCATTACGGGACCGCATCGAAACTAGGGGCTAAGGATGCGAGGAGCCGCCTCGAGCGGGCGAGACAACGGCTCCCGACCCCAGCGCGTTAGGATGACCCGCTACCTTGGTCCGGGTCGGCGTCGGGCTTGGCTTTCGCCAGAGCGATGCCGCCATCGCGCAGAACGATCGTCCTCGCTTTGTACAGGGTCCCCACGCCGCGCTTGAATGCCTTCTTGCTCATCCCCAGGTGCTTGTCGATCTCGGCCGGGTCGCTGCGGTCGTGCAAGGGCAGAAAACCGCCGGCGTCTTCGAGGGCCTGCAGCACCGTCGCTTGGGCGTCGAGCATGCCCGCCTTGCCGCGACGCTTGAGCCGGATGTCGAGGCGGTTGTCCCCGCGAATCTCCCGGACGTAGCCGGTGTGCTGTGAGCCGATCTTCATCGACCCATAGACGTCGCTGTGATGGACGAGCCCGCGGTGCTGCTGGTCGACGATCACCTGCACACCAGCATCGATTCTTCCGTAGACCAGCAGCTCGACCTCCTGGTCGACCTCGACGTCTTCCACGTCGTAGTCGAGGTAGGTCGCGACATGCGTGGAGCCGATCAGGCGTTCGCCTTTGCGGTCCAGCATGACGTACACGACGTAGTCGCGGCCTTCCTCCATGTGCTGGGCCTGCTCGAACGGGGGCACGTAGAGATCCTTGGGCAGCCCCCAATCCATGTACGCACCCGCGTGGGTCACGGAAACACAGCGCATGCTGGCGAACTCGCCGAGCGCGGCCGCAGGGGAGACGGTCGTGGCCGTCACGGCGCCGTCTCGACCCTCATAGATGAAGACCCGCAGCTGCCCACCGACCTCGGCGTCCGCAGGGGCTTCGCTGGCTGGGAGGATCAACGCTCCCTCGGGCGCTCGCAGCGTGATCCTATCTCCGGTGGCCTCGGCGATCTCCAGCGTTTGAAATCTCCCCAGCGCGAGCGGGCGTTGCATGGGCGTGAGCCTACAACCTCGGGAGTCGGGTTGTGCGGCTGAGCTGAGTCATGTAAACCCCGCGCCCTCTACCGGCCGCATGGACGCAATGGTCCGTTCACGCGCAGGGGAGGGAGCCCGAAATCCATGTCCCAAACACCGAACCGAGGGAGCGTCCGCGCGGACATCCTGAGCGGGATCACCGTCGCCCTTGCACTCGTACCCGAGGCTGTCGCGTTTGCGTTCGTCGCGGGCGTACCACCCGTCGTCGGGCTGTACGGCGCGTTCATGATGGGACTCATCACGTCGCTGTTTGGCGGGCGCCCGGGGATGATCTCGGGGGCCACCGGGGCAATGGCGGTGGTGATGGTTTCGCTGGTGAGCGAGGGCAACACGCTGGGGTTGGCGGCCGGGAGCGACTCTGCGCTCGTCGGTCTGCAGTACCTCTTCGCCACGCTGATCCTCGCCGGCGTCCTTCAGCTCGGCGCGGGCGCGCTTGGCCTGGGTAAGTTCGTCCGCATGATCCCCAGCTCGGTCATGATGGGCTTCGTCAACGGACTGGCCATCGTGATCTTCCTGTCTCAGCTCGGGATGTTCCGCGCTCGGGGCGCGTGGATGGAGGGGACCCCACTGCTGACCATGCTCGGACTCACCGGCCTGACGATGGCGATCATGGTTGTGCTGCCCAAGCTGACCAAGGCGGTCCCCGCTGCGCTCGTCGCCATCGTGACCGTGGCCGCGATCACGATCCTGGGCGAGGTCGACACCCCAACGGTTGCGTCCTTCATCACCGATCGAGGCGGGACCGGAATCGCCGCGGGCCTTCCGAGCTTCGCGGTTCCGATGATCCCGATGGATCAGGCGACGCTTCTGTTCATCCTGCCGTACGCCGGAATCCTGGCGGCCATCGGACTCATCGAGTCGTTGATGACGCTCAACCTGGTCGACGAACTCACCGAGACCCGTGGCAACGCGAACCGCGAGTGTTTCGCTCAGGGCGCGGCCAACATCGCCAACGGCTTCTTCGGCGGCATGGGCGGCTGCGCGATGATCGGTCAGAGCATCATCAACATTCAGTCCGGCGGGCGCTCCCGCATCTCTGGCGTCGTGGCATCCATGGGCCTGCTCGGGTTCATCCTGTTCGGCGCCTCGATGATCGAAATGGTGCCGATCGCCGCGCTGGTTGGGGTGATGTTCATGGTGGTGATCGGGACCTTCGCGTGGAACACGTTCCGGATCGTCAACAAGGTGCCCGCGTCCGACGTGGCTGTGATGGCGCTCGTCACCGGCCTCACCGTTGTCTACGACCTGGCGGTGGCCGTGTTGTGCGGGGTGATCGTCTCCGCCCTGGTCTTTGCCTGGGAGAACGCGCTGCGCATTCGGGCTCGCAAGTCCGTCGACGAGCAGGGCGTGAAGCACTACGAGATCTATGGCCCCCTGTTCTTCGGTTCGACCACGCTGTTCGCGTCGAAGTTCGACGTGGCCGATGACCCCGACGAGGTCGTGGTGGACTTCGCCGAGTCTCGGATCGTCGACCAGAGCGCGATCGAAGCGATCAACAAGCTGGCTGAGCGCTACCAGGCAGCGGCCAAGACCCTGCACCTGCGCCACTTGAGCGCCGACTGTCACGCTCTCATCCGCCGCGCCGAGAAGATCTGCGACGTGAACGTCCTCGAGGACCCCGACTATTTTGTGGCCGTGAACGACTACCGCAACGCCATCGAGAAGACGCTGGCGGGAGTGACGGGCGGGGGCGCCGGCATGCTCGGGGACGCCGATGTCCACGGACTGGCGCGCGAGGGCCGGGCGCTTCAGCGTCGGGACTGAGGGCGAGCTGAGGCGGCTGCGCGACCGTCTACGCGCGTGCAGCCGCCTTGTGCTAGCCGAGTCGTCACACCGCGATACAGTGGGGCAATGCGCTGGACAACTGGTCATGCTCGCTCGCCTTGCGACGCCTGGAGCCCCGCATGACGATGACGATTCACGGTCGTCCGAGCCGGGCGCAGTGGCTCGGAGTGTTTGCCGTGGCCGGCTTGCTGATCGCGGGCTTCGTGTGGGCTGGCGCCGCGGTGTTGCGCTGGGCGGAGACGCACGACATCGCGGAGGACCCCATCTCGGATCGCATGATGGAAAAGAAGTCTCGGCAGCTTCAGCGCGTCCTCGACGGCATGATCGCCCATGACTACAAGACGGTCGCCGACGCGGCGGCGGAGATCGAAACCATCTCCGAGTCGATGCAGTGGTTCATCGCGGACAAGGAGTACGATGCCGATCGGACGGCGTTTCAGGACAGTCTCCAGTCGCTCCAAGCAGCGGCCGGAAGCAACAACTCCGAGGCCGCGATCAAGAGCGCAGATCTGCTGGTCGACTCCTGCATGCGCTGCCATGACCACCTCGCGAACGACCCGACACGGCTGCCACAAGGGCGCTAGTTGCGCGGTTTGGCGGCACACTCCCCCGCATCCGCCAAGAAATTGACCTGGATCCGCCAAACGTTCAGGGTCGCGCCGAGTGCCGAGCATGTCGCAGCTGGAGTTGTTGCCACCCGCCCTGAATTCCGGCTCCCCAACGGCCGAGCCCCAGGCGCCCTCGGCCCGGGGAACCGGGACACCCGCGGGCGGGCCCCCTGGAGGCGGAACGGGCGGAGAGGAGATCGGAGACCTCGCCGAGGAGGCCCGGAAGAAGTACCTGAACTACGCGCTGTCGGTGATCACGGCGCGCGCCATCCCCGATGTGCGGGACGGGTTGAAGCCGGTCGCGCGGCGCATCCTCTTTACGATGTTCCACGAGCTGCGGCTGAGGCACGACGCCCGGCACCGCAAGAGCGCCAAGGTCGTCGGAGACGTCATCGGTAAGTACCACCCGCACGGAGACACCGCGGTCTACGACGCGATGGTTCGCCTCGCCCAGGACTTCGTCATGCGGGCCACATTGGTGGACGGGCAGGGCAACTTCGGTTCGATCGACGGCGACCGGGCTGCCGCCTACCGATACACAGAGGCACGGCTCACCGAGATCGCCGATCAGCTGCTGACCGAGCTGCCCAAGGACACCGTCGTCCACAAGGACAACTTCGACGGCACGGGCACCGAGCCCGTCGTGTTACCGGCTCGGTTCCCTCATCTGTTGGTCAACGGCGGCACGGGCATCGCGGTCGGCATGGCCACCTCGATCCCGCCGCACAACCTCGGCGAGGTCGTCAAAGCCACCATCGCGCTGATCGACGATCCGACGCTGACGGTCCGCAAGCTGCTCAAGTACGTCAAGGGTCCGGATTTCCCCACCGGCGGCGAGCTGGTCGCGACACGCACGGACATCGGCAACGTCTACGAGAGCGGCAAAGGCACCTTCAAGCTGCGCGGCAAGTGGAAGGTCGAGACGCAAAAGGGCGGCGGGCAGGTGCTGGTCATCACCGAGGTGCCCCACAGCGTCGAGAAGAGCACCATCGTCGAGGAGATCGGCAACATCATCCTCAAGCGGAAGCTCCCGGTGCTCATCGGGGTGTCCGACCTGTCCACGACGGACATTCGGGTCGAACTCGAGCTCGACAAGAAGAGCGAGGTCGACCCCGAGCTGATCATGGCCTACCTGTTCAAGCACACGCGCTTGCAGACATCGGTCAAGGTCGACCTCACCGCCCTGGTCCCCACCGACAACCCCGAGGTGGGCGCCCCTGCGCGGCTCGACCTCAAGGACATTCTTCAGCACTTCATCGACTTCCGCTTCAAGACGGTTCGTCGGCGGCTGGAGTACGACCTGCGCAAGCTTCGCGAGCGCATCCACATCCTCGAGGGCTTCGAGAAGATCTTCGATGGGCTGGACAAGGCCATCAAGCTGATCCGGCAGAGCAACGGAAAGGCCGACGCCGCGGGCAAGCTGATGCGGGCCTTCGATCTCGACGACATCCAGGCCGACGCGGTGCTCGAGACCAAGCTGTACCGCTTGGCGAAGCTCGAGATCCTCAAGATTCGCGAGGAGCTGGACGAGAAGCGCAAGGCGGCCAAAAAGATCGAGAGCATCCTCCGCAGCAAGGCGAAGTTCTCCGCGCTGGTGAAGGGCGAACTCGAGGATGTCATGGAGCAGTTCGCCGACTCCCGTCGGACTCGGATCTGTGCCGACGACCTCACCGAGGAGTTCTCCGCGGACAGCTTCATCGTCGAAGAGGACGCGATGGTCTTGGTCACGCGCGACGGTTGGATCAAACGCCAGCGGTCGATCAACCTCGAAACCACCCGGATGCGGGAAGGCGACGCCCCGCTCGCGCTGGTGGGCGGGTCGACCCGACACTGCGTGGTGCTGTTCACGAACAAGGGCACCGCCTACGTCACGCGCATCAACGACGTGTTGGCTTCGACAGGGCACGGCACGCCGGTCCAGCAGATGTTCAAGTTCAAGGACGGCGAACGAGTGATCGCTGCCGTCGGGACGGACCCGCGGGTGATGCCGGAGTTTGGATTCGACAAGCCGGAGCTTGGGGAGGAGTACGAAGATCCGTACCCGCACATCCTGGCGGTCTCGAAGAAGGGATACGCGCTGCGGTTTGCGTTGTGGCCCCACAAGGACCCCAGCAACACCCGGGGCCGGATGTTCTCGCGTGTGGCCAAGGACGACGAAATCGTAGCCGCGTTCAAGGTCTACGCCGAAGACACCATCTGCGCCCTCACGCACAAAGGACGATTGCTGTCGTGCGAGGCCGGGGAGATCAACCTCCTGTCCGGCCCGGGCAAGGGCGTCATCCTGATCAAGCCGGACGCCAAGGACTACGTCGAGGGCGCGTTCATGGCGAGCACGCCGATCAAGATTCACAAGACCTCCGGCGGCGTGCAGAAGCTGACTGGAGCCGAGCGCGAGCCGACGTCGCGCGGTGGCAAGGGACGCCCAGTGTTCAAGCGTGGCGCGGTAAAATCGCTGGAGCTTCCGCTGCCTGAACTGCCCGTACTGGAAGAAGAGGAGTAACGACGATGGCGACCGCGAAGAAAAAGACCTCCAAGAAGACCACCGCGGACAAAAAGGCCGGCTACACCGGGTCGTCGATCCAGTTCCTCGAGGGTGTTGACCACGTCCGCAAGCGGCCGGGCATGTACATCGGCGGGGTCAACAAGGACGGCCTTCACCACCTGATCTGGGAGATCCTGGACAACTCGGTGGACGAGGTGATCAACGAGCATGCGACCGAGATCACGGTCGAGCTCGACAAGGATCACTGCGGCATCTCGATCACTGACAACGGCCGCGGCATTCCGATCGACAAGCACCCCAAGCTCAAGATCCCCGCGTTGGTCGCGGTGTTCACGAAGTTGGGCGCTGGCGGCAAGTTCGACGGCAGCAACTACAAGCACTCCGGAGGTCTGCACGGTGTGGGTGCCGCGGTGGCCAACGCGCTGGCCTCGTCCCTCGATGTGACGGTCTGGCGCGATGGTGGGCGCTGGAAGGCGTCGTTCGAGCGCGGTGTTCAGGTGGGCAAGCTCAAGAAACTGGGCGCCTCGCGCGGCTCGGGCACCACGGTGCACCTGCGCCCGGACCCGGAGGTGTTCAAGACGGTCTTCTTCGACCCCACGTTGGTGCGAACCCGGCTCGAGTCCAAGAGCTACCTGCACAGCGGCCTGAAGATCATCTTCATCGATCCGAAGGCGAAGGGTCCCGAGATCTTCTTCCACAAGGACGGCATCAAGGAGTACCTGGGCAAGCTGGTGGCGGTGCGTGGCAAGGCGCAGGTCCACCCCGGGCAGTTCCAGCTGGAGCGCAGCAAGGACCCCAAGCTGGAGGCGACCTTCTGCTGGACCGAGGCCACCGAGGACGCCACGTACTCGTTCGTCAACGGCGTGCCCACGCCTGATGGCGGCACCCACGAGCAGGGCTTTCGCAACGCGCTGGGCAAGGCCGTACGGGCCTACATGCAGACCCACAAGCTGGAGCCGAAGGGTCTGACGATGAACCTCGAGGACATGAAGGAGGGGATGGTGGTGATCCTGTCCTGCTACGTCCTCGACCCTCAGTTTCAGAGCCAGACAAAAAACCGACTCAACAACCCCGAGGTGACGGGGCAGATCGAGGGCGCCATTCGCCCCGCGCTCGAGCAGTGGCTGCACGAGAACCGCAGCACCGCCGAAGCGATCGTCGCCCGCGTCATCGCCTCCGCCCGGGCCCGCGCCGCGTCGCGGGCTGCATCGTCGAAGGTCTCGCGCAAGGCCGCGGGCAGCCTTCGGCTCAACCTGCCCGGCAAGCTCGCCGATTGCGGCAGCTCCGACCCGCGCAAGTGCGAGCTGTTCATCGTCGAGGGCGACTCCGCCGGTGGTTCGGCCAAGATGGGCCGAGATCGGAAGACGCAGGCCATCCTGCCGCTGCGGGGCAAGGTGCTCAACGCCGAGCAGGCCTCACTCAACAAGGTCCTGGCCAACGAAGAGCTGGGCAACGTGGTCAAGGCGTTGGGATGCGGCATCGGCAAGGAGTTCAACGCCGCCCGCCTGCGGTACCACCGGATCATTCTGCTGATGGACGCCGACTCCGACGGCCATCACATCGCCACGTTGCTGCTGACGTTCTTCTACCGCTACATGCCGGAGCTGATCCGCCGCGGGCACATCTACTTGGCCCAGCCTCCGCTGTACCGGGTGATCGTCGGCAAGGAGACCACGTGGGTCTCGGATGACGAGCACCTCAAGACCGTCATCGCGGGCATCAAGCGCGGCAAGCCCGAGATCCAGCGCTTCAAAGGCCTGGGCGAGATGATGCCGGCCACGTTGAAGGACACCACGCTCGATCCGAAGAAGCGCGTGCTGATCAAGGTGACGATCAAGGACGAACTCGCGACCGACCGGACGATCTCCGACCTGATGGGCAAGGACACCGGGGCGCGCTACTCGTTCATCATGGAGCGTGCGGCCGAGGCCGAGCTCCTCGACGTATAGGCAGGCCTCAATACGCGGTGATGACGACGAACCGCGACGGGTCGTCTGAGGTCCCGTGCGTCCACGCGACGAACACGGTGCCGTCCGGGCCGACGTGGACACTGTGGACGCTGACCGGCGGGTCGGTGTTGGGACGCTCGATGCTCGTGAGCGCGGTTGGGCCGGCGGGTTCGAGCGCGAAGAGCACGTGGTCCCCATCGGAGAGCGCTATGGCAAGGATGGTGCCGCAGGGGGCCCGACCCAAGGCCGAGGCCGATAGGGTGCTTTCCCACAACACCGAGCCGTTCCCGGGGGCAATTCCCAGGAGGGGTGCCGAGGCTCCGGGTGCCGAGAGGGCCACGACGGACCCCGCTGTGACGGTGGCGGAATACTGAAACACCTCGGTCGGCTCGGCTGGGCGCTCCATCGACCACACTGCTTCTCCGTCGCGGATCGCGGTGACGGCGACCGCATCCGCCCGGGGCGACGCGATGAAGACGGTGCCGTCCTCGCCTGCCGCCGCGTCTCCGAGGTCTTCGCCAGAACCCATCGTGTAGCTGTGCTCGACGGTGAGGGTCTCGTCTCGCAGCTGGACAACACGCGGGCTCCCAACGGAGGGACGCACGACCGTGACGCTGTCTCTTATACACATCTGACGCTGCCGACGAGCGATCTAGTGTAGATC
>CAJXVA010000229.1 GCA_913061055.1 uncultured Pseudomonadota bacterium | reverse complement strand
GTCCCCGCGCCCACATTTTCCTGCGCCCCACCACCACCGCCCTTACCGTCTTGTGCATGCCCGAGCTCAGAGCCCAACTCCTCCAAGAGATCACCGCCACCCCCCGCCCAGAACAACTCTCCCTCAGCGTCCCCATGCACGTACTCCTGGGTGAGGCCATCGACCTGGCCGCCTATGTACAAAGGCACTGGGAGCCCACCGACACCCATCCCGGCCTCTCCAGCGTCGCCCGCCGGTTCGACCAGGCCGTCGGCGACGACCTCATCGCCCTGGTCGACACTGTGCAAACCGAGCACACCGCGTACCGCCTCGCCGCCGATCCCCCCACCTCCCGCGAGAGCGTCGAGCGAGGAGAGGCCCTCATCGACGAGCTCACCGCCTCCCTCGAGTTCTTGTTCGACGATGGCATCGACGACGAGCACGACTCCCAGCTCGACGCGATCAGCGACTTGTACGGCACCCGCTCCCGCTCCGACGACGCCCTCGCCGCCGCACTCTTCGACTTCGCCACCCTCGCCGATGCCCACAGAGCCGACCTCGACGGCGTCGGAGGCTTCAGCCTCGCCGACATCGACGAAGCCCTCACCCTCGCCGCCGCGATCCGGGCCCGCTCCAGCACCACCCCCACCGAACGCGCCGAGCAAGCCCGCGCCCACCGCCTGCGCCGCAACCGGCTCGCCACCGTCCTTCAGCAAAAGCTCAGGCTCGTGCGCGCCGCTGCCCGCTTCGCCTTCCGAGCCCAGCCCACCCTCGCCCGCGCCGCCAGCAGTGCGTACCAACGCCGCGCCCGCGCCTCCCTGCGCCGCCGTAACGCAACCCAAGACACCGCCCCGGCCCCCGACGTCACCGTCTGACGCGCTCCGCGACGTCCCATCGCATTCCCCGACATCTCAGCCCTCTCCCGGACACCTCAGACCCCTTCCACGACACCTCCGGTCCGCTCCCGGACTCCGGGAACGCCCAGTGCTCGCCGTGGCTCATCCCCGCCGAGCACGACCCAACGAACGCCCACGTGGCCGTACCGGGTGGACAGGCCGAGCCAACGTCCCCGCGGCGAACCTCGACAGGCATTGGTGTCGCGTCAGGCCCGGTCGATCAAACTTTCTGCGGTCGGAGGCAGAAAGGCCGCCCTCGCTCGACGCGGCATGGATCCAGAGCGACACTCTGCGGACTACCCGGATCGACATGCCGCACTGGAAGACAGCCATTGCCACCCTCGTGATCGTGGCATCGCTTACGAGCTGTCGGCGCAGCTCGCCGGAGAGTTCCGAGACGCCGGATCGTACCACCACGCCACCGACCTCTGTCCCTGCCCGCCCCTCCGAGCAGTCCGCCGCCGGAGACGATTTCGACATCGGATCTGTTGCCGCGACGCTCGAGCCGCTCCTGCGGTGTGACGGCACGGAAGTGCTGTGGGGCGACGCCTGCGCTTCTGCTCCCGACGTGCTCTCGCAACTCGCGAGCAAATACCCGATCCCCCCCGAACTTCGTGAGTGTGGAGCATCCCTGATGCCTTGTCAGCACGCCCCCACGCTCTGCGAGCTACCGAGCGATACGCTCGTGGGCGACGCAGGGCAGAGCATCTTGGTCGTCGAGCTCGCGGACGCGCTGTACACCTATGGCGAGAACGGCCTGTCCCGAAAGTGCTCGATCCGCTATCCGGGAGGATGCGAAGAATTCAGTCGCTACCCTAAAACCTCGCCCGACTGCCCCTCAGAGCGATAGACTCACAGCCTTGGAAGGAGGCCAGGCATGGCGTGCGAAGCAGAGCGGACAAACGTAGAATTTCTCGAACTACTCGAGGAGATGGCGGAACGCGAGAAGGACGACGCGTTCGGGGCTGTCAACGAGGCGATGCACGAGCTGTCGGATTCGTGCGGGGGTCACTTCATCTACGGCGATGACCCGACTTACAACGTCATGATAAACGTCCCCACGCTCGCCGAGTTTCTCGAACGCCTCAGCAGCGGAGAACTCTCCCCTGAGTGCGAGCAGCTCTTTGACGACGTCATCAGTCGCGTCCACGAGGCACAGGATCTCGTAGATCGACGCAACCAGGTCCGAGACGCGCGCAGGGAAGCACAAGAGCGACTGCGCGACTGCACGCACGCAACCCAACCCGGCCCGGGGGGAGCCTAGCGGTGTCCAGCACTCATCACCTGACAGGCCTTCCGGTGGCACGGCCTCGTAGGGGGTGGGACGCCGCCCTTCTTCAACGGGTCGGTGACCTCCAAGACACGATTTCTGGCAGAGACTGGTCTGCGGTGCTCGAAGCGAGCCTTCGATGCGCTGGTGAAGGGCATGCGGCGTTTACCACCCTCACCTCTGCTCTCTCGAAGGTTCGAACGGTTGCCGCCGTGCAGGCAGCTGACACCACGGCCGCAATGGCCATGTTCGCAGCCCTGGCCGAACACCCCCAAGGCCACACGCTTCTCGAAGCGCGCACCGCTGCTCTCCCTCCCCCCTCTCACGGAGAACGAATCGACACCTCGCTCGACGCCCTCGCGGAGCGTGTCGGCGGGCTCAGCGAGGAGCAACGAGCGTCTCTGCGCGAACAACTCCTTGAGAACGCGGCGGAGGGTTCCACGTTCCGCGATGGGCTTCAGCATCTGACAAGCGCCGCGTCGGGGCCAAACCCGATGACGGAGGCCATTGAGGGCTACACGCCGAGCGCGGCTGAGCACCTCGGAGTCCACTTGAGCATCACGGCCATCTCCCGCGGGCTTCTCGGCCGCCTTCACGCAGAGTTCAACGCGCTTCAAGACGGCGGTTTCTCGCAGCCCGAGCTGGACGCGCTCGGGCAACATCCGGAGTTCTTCGAATCCGCTGTCGTTGGGTTTGAGCACGACCTGACCGATGTTTCGCGGACCCTGTTCGCGAGCCTTCTCGGCACACAGGCCTCCTCTGCTCATGCGCTTGCACTCGCCCTGGAACTGGAGGGGCACCTGGGCCCCTTCGCCCAGCTGATGTCGAGGCTTGACGCGACCGCGAGGAACCTCCAAAACCAAGGCAGCGGGACACGCTCCGAGCGACTCGGTCGCCTCGGTGCGCGTGCGGGTGGGCTCGCACGCGCTGCTCTTTCCACGCATGCTGCAGCTCTCCGCATCGCCCAGGAGCTCCGCGTGCCAGGCTCCGACGCAGATGCACGGAGCATCATCGAAGCAGCGTCTGTACTTGGCTTCACCGCCAGTGTTCCGGATGGAAGAAACGCTGAACTCTCGGAACTACCGGAGCGCCCTGAAGGTGAGTTCGTCGAAGTCGTAGGTGTCGTACAGACACTGCACGCACGACGCGACCCTGATGGAAAACTGGTCTCGACCGCTGTGCTCGAAGACCCATCAAGCGGTGCAACCGCCGAGGTCGCCGTGGTCTTCGTAGCGCTCAACCACGTTGGTGTCACCGCTGGTGCCACGTGCCGAGTCCACGGCACGTGGCGCTCAAGCTCAGTCTTGGCCCAGGGGCGGCCCGCCGTGGAAGTTCGCCGCTTGTCGAGGAACTCGCTGAAAGCGTCAAGCTGGTGGCATGCCATGTCCCTCCTGGCCGAGCCCTTCTTCCCCCGATGGCGGAACTTCGCTCAGATGGAATGGTCCTGGGGACCACACACCGGCGAACTCCAAGCCGATGCTGATGACCTCGGCGCGGCGGAGGTTGTCTTCCTCCCCGCGTTTCGTTCGGTGTAGGCCGTGGCGTTCACCTTCGTCGCCAACCTCAAACCCTACACGTTCAACCGCGGTCGGGGCATTCGAAGGTTCGACGCCTATCTGCTGTCGGTGGACTTCTCAGGTGGGGAACTTGCGAAGCTCGCGAAAGAGGTCGTTCGAGGCGATGCGAGATTGTGCGCCGACAATGGCAACGTCGACGGCATCCGAGCACTGATCCGAACGTTTGAGGCCCGTGCAGGAACGCTCGACGCCAAGCGCAAGCAGGAAGAATCCAGGCTTGGCAGCTATGCGCGCCCCGGAGAGTTGTCCACGGAGCTCTCAAACGAGTACCGAAGTCTGGCGCACGCGATTCGAGCGACTGCGCAAGATGCTACACCCGACGAATACGTGCGAGCGGCGGTCACGAGACAAGCTGGCCTCGACGCGACGTATGCCATCGGGATGGAGGACTTCACCATCGCGACACTGACGGGCTTGTCCGTCGAGCCCGAGTACTCGGGCCTTGCTCGTTCCTTCTACGGCGACCTCAACACCCGCGCGGTCGAGTTTGCGGTTCGAACCCAAGAGGGGGAGTTCGGATCGCCTCCAACGCGAGTTTTCGCGGGTGTTCACGCATTGGACTACGACCAAGCCGTCGACGCGGGCCGACGCGTGGCCGAGGCCGGGCTCGACGGAATCGCGACGGGGTTGGTCGGAGCGCTGCGCGATCGCAACTCGGTGGACTTTCGAGTCCAAGACGGAGAATTTGTCGAGCTGGGCGAGACCACCGCTCGGCCGTACCTGCGCGTGCTGGAGGTCGCCACGGGGCTCCACGTCGGCTATCACCAGGTCACGGGCCGCCGCCCCGATTTCCACGCGTTGGGTGTTGGGGCTCCGATCCTCCTTCCGCTCCTCGGGCTTCTCGGTGACGCAAAGGCTTACACATCCACGGACAGCACAGCGCCGATCATCGATGGATGGTCGGGTGCCACGATCAGCCTCTACGTCGATGAGCCCGCCCCACTCAAGTTGAGGTCCGAACGCATTGCGCAGAGCTGGCTCGAAGGCGGCCGGGGTTGGGATTGCGACTGTGCCTACTGCCGGAACTTCGACGAGGCGCACCCATCGGACATCGATGCGGCGCAACGGTGGTGGACGGGTGCAGGCCGGCCGCGGTTGAAGAAGGGGGATTTACACCGCCGGGGCCCGCTCGCCCCCTACCTTCCCTTTCTTGCGCACCATCCGGATCTGGATGTGCGTACGGCCGCGGGGCTTGCCCGCGTGGGGCACAACCACTCGTTGTTGCAGCGGCTTGAATCGAAGATTCGCGAGGCCCTCGAGCACGGGGATGTCGGGCCGTTGATCGCGATGGTGGAGGACTACCTCGCGTTTCCAGGCCTCGCGCGTTGGCGGGCATCGGCACGGTACGCGCTCGAGGTTGCCCGCGGCGGGCGCAGTCGGTTGGAGGGAGACTCTGTATCAGGGGCGGCGTCTGAGTCTTCGCTCGCCGAGCCCGGCGCTGGATGAGTATGGAGCGAGTGGGCGCGATCAATACGAACACCGTCTCGTCAAACCGGCCGGCCTTGAGGTGCCGCTTCCGAATCAAGGCGCTCACAATCATCCCCTCACCACCTGAAGGTATAGTGTCCAACGATGCTCCGACTGTGGCCCATGGCGTTGCTTCTCGTGGCCTGTGGGCACGAGTCCGTAGCGCAGGTCTTCACGGAGCCACGGTCGTCCGGAGGCGCTGCGGAGGCCCCGGACACTCCCCCCGTCGCTGAGCAACCGGAGTCCGTGCAAAGTCAGGTCGCCCGCCTCGGACCCGGGCACCGTTGTCCGGAGCTCGGCGCGTGGGAGCACCCCGCGGCGCCCTGCATTGCAGAGGCAGACGCGAAGATCCGGGCCCCGCAGCTGCATTTCGAACCCAACGTGGGCACGATGGACGAGGCCAGCCTCGCCGCCGTAGACGCCCTGGCCATGCTGCTCCGAGCTCACCCTGAGATCGAGCGGCTGGAGATCCACGCCCATACGGATTCCACGGACAGCCACCACTACTGACAAGAAATCTCGGACCGCCGGGCGCGGTCGGTGCGGGAGCGGCTCGTCTCCGAGGGTGTCGACGGTGACCGGCTCGAAGCGATCGGCCACGGAAGCGATCTTCCGCTGGATACCAACCGGACGGAGCAGGGGCGGGCCCACAACCGGCGCATCGAATTCCACATTGCTCGCATCGCCCGCGAGCGGTCCTCTCGCTAGGGTTCCTACGCCCCAGCCTTCCGTCCCGCGCGGGTCACCCCATACACCCCCCGCTTCACCCGCTTGAACCACCCGTAGTGGTTGTCGGCCATCACCCGCGTCGCGTTCGCAATGCCCAGCGCCTTCGCCACTACGCTCCCCTTCGAAGGGCCGTGTTCCACCAGGTACGCGGCACACCGCTGCGCTTCCTGCTGATACGAGGTCACGACGCTGCCCTTCGTCCCGCCGAGGTTCGGGTCCCCGATGCGGCGCTCGAACTCGGAGAGCACACTCGCCGCCCGCCGCCGGGACTTCCGCGGCTGGTACGGAATCGGATCCGCGTGCAGCTGAACATGCCCATCGCTGACCCGCACGGACAGCACCCCAACCCCCAGTCGCTTGCACAGGCCCACGTTGGCCTTGAACTTCTGCCAGCCGACGCGCGTCGTCCACCGGGGCACGGCAACGTAGACCGCGTCGCAGATCGCTTGCCTCGCCACCGCCTGCTGCAGAAGCACGAGCGAGAACCCGACCTTCAACTCGACGATCACAGGGTCAGCGTCCTCGCGGCGGCCAACGACATCCACCGGGCCCACCTCGGACTTGACCTCGTAGCCCAGCCGCTCCAGGTACGCCTTGATCGGCGCGTAGAGTTCGGTCTCGGCGATACGGGCGGCCACGAGCAGCCTACGCGGAGATTCTCAGGGCCTGCGCGGCCTCTTCGCGGAGCCGAGCGTAGGGCCGCCGCCAGTCGGGCTGCGCCGAGGAGTCCCAGGCTCGAACGGGCAAGGCATCCTGCGCGGCGAGGCGTCGGTGCAGCGCGAGTTCGTCGGCCGGGGTGCGAGAGAAGCCGAACGGGTTGCGCGCGTCCGGGCCTTCGAGCGGGCCATACTTGCTGTCGCCGGCGGCGATGAGCGCGAGCAACTCCCCGCCCCTCCGATGCATGCGCTCGACGAAGGCCGCGTCGTACGGACCGACGTGGGCGCGGCTTGGCGGGTCCTTGGCCACCCATTTGGCCCAGTCGAAGCCGTAGATGAAGTCGTGGATGTAGCGAAAGCGAATGGGTCCGTGGCTTCCGAACACGTGCTGCAGCGCGGCGACGCGCGACCAAAGCTGAGCGAGCGTGGCGGGAGGGTCGGCGGCCTCGCGAGCTTGCTCGAGCTGCCTCGCGGCGAGCCCCTCGAGGTCCCACAGCAGGTTGTCGGGGAACGCGACCAGCATCGCATTCATCGCCTCGAGCAGGCCCTCAATGAACGCCTCCTTCAGCGCGTTGCTGTCCGAGGGCAACAGCAGCCGGTCGCACAACTCGGTGTGCAGCCGCGCCCGCTCCCGCCCCGGCTCGAGTGTCCAAAACGCCTCGCGCCCGGACAGCTCTCGCTCCAGCGCGGCGAAGTCAGACAACGACGCCTCCGAACAACAAGGCGCCCACCGCGAGCAGCCCGGCCAAGACGGTCGTGCCCCGCCAGATGACCTGATGCAGGTGGTTCTTGTAGTGCGTGATCCCGACGTAGGTATCGATCTCGGCCGAGGCTCCCGCCTTGCGAAGGTCGGTAAACTCGATCCCCATCACCAAGATGACCGGCGCGAGCACCAGCCCCGAGACCGACCCGGGGGCGAGAATCGGCAGCAGCGCCCAGACGATCATCCCGCCCAAGACCAGGCCTTCGACCGCCTGCCGGACCGCCACCGGACCGAACAACACCGTGAACGTGCGCTTGCCCCCGAGCCTGTCGCTCGGCTCGTCGGAGAGACCCGAGGCCAACGCGCTGCTGAGCGCCAGCAGCAGGAACGCGGGCAGCACGACCATCGCCGGCGGGCTCACCTCCCCCGACTGCAGGTAGGCGTTCCACCACGGCAGCGCGAAGCCAACGCCGATCATCTCGAGCAGCTCGCCGCCGCCTCGGTAGTTCAGCCGCAGCGGAGGAAGCGTGTACGCCCAGAACAAGAACATGCAGCCCGCAGCGCCCAGCGCCAGGCCGGGACGACCCAGCCACAGTTGCGCCGCCAGGGCGACACCGGCCGCCGCCGCCCCCGCACCGAGTCCGCCGTAGAGCACCGACCGCGCATCGAGGATGTCGTCGACGATCGTCTTGGGGCTGCACAGGTCGGGGAACAGACGACGCTTGAGCGCGTCGACCTCTTGATCCCCCCAGTCGTTGAGCAGCACCACAAACGACAGGTGCAGCAGGGTGAACGCGAAGCCGGCGAGCAGCGCCCACACGTGGACACGCCCCGTTGCCGCGATCCCCATGGCCTGGCCGAGCAGGGCCGCCACGAGGAGTTTGGGCCAACTGCCGGGCTTGAGCGCATACAGCCAGCGCTCGCGCAGCGACACGGGTCTCACGAGGCGGAGTGTACGGGGTTTTCGGGCAGACGGCTTGTGAAGGACGGCTGTGGTCCCGTAGCGTCGCCGCCGTGCCCCGCTCGTCCGCAATCGCGTTGCGGCTCGCGGCCTTCGCGTCCGTCGCTCTGATGTTCGCCTGCGGCCCCAAGCCAAGCGCCTCCACTCCCCCCGCGGCCACAGACGCCCCACCGTCCTCGGAGGCGGCCCCACAGACTCCGACGACGACAGCGGCTCCGCCCGTGCTGCTGCGCGGTGCTCGGGTCATGACCGCCGCGGGTGTGATCTACGAGCGCGGCGATGTCTTGCTTCGCGACGGAAAGGTCGAGGCGGTCGGCGCCCAACTGCAGGCCCCGCAAGGCGTGGCGGTGATCGATGCGGCCGGCAAGACGATCACCCCAGGCATCATCGACACCCACTCACACATCGGCGTGTACGCCTCCCCTGCCCTGTCCGCCCACAGCGACGGCAACGAGATGAGTGCAGCCACCACCCCTCAGGTCCGAGCGGCCGACGGCTACTGGCCTCAGGATCCACAGATCGACCTCGCCCGAGCAGCCGGTGTCACGACGATGCAGATTCTGCCCGGCTCCGCCAACCTGATCGGTGGCCAGTCCGTCGTCGTGCGCACCACTGTCGGCGCACGCACCGTCGACGACGCGCGTTTCGTCGGCGCCCCAACCGGCTTGAAGATGGCCTGCGGTGAAAACCCCAAGCGGGTGCACGGGGAGAAAGGTGGGCCGATGACCCGGATGGGCAACATGGCCGGCTTTCGCACCGCGTTCCAAAAAGCGACGGAGTACAAGCGCAAGCGGGCGGCGTGGGAGCGCAAGAAGGGCGAGGAAGATGCCGGCGGACCCCCGGACCGGGACCTCGGACTGGAGGCACTCGTCGGCGTGCTCGACGGGACGATTCTCGTGCACAACCACTGCTACCGGGCCGACGACATGCTGGGGATGTTGGCGCTCGCCGACGAGTTCGGGTTTGAGATCCGGAGCTTTCACCATGCCGTCGAGGCCTACAAGATCGCCGACCGACTCGCCGAGGCGGGCGTGAGCGCCTCGATGTGGGCGGACTGGTGGGGGTTCAAGGCCGAGGCCTACGACTCGATTCGGGCCAACGCCGCGATCGTCTCCAGCCAAGGCGCACGCGCGATCATTCACTCTGACTCTGCCCAGGGCATTCAGCGCCTCAACCAGGAGGCCGCCAAGGCCAAGGCCGCGGGCGAGCGCGCGGGGCTGCCGATCAGCGAGGACGAAGCGCTGCGATGGATCACCGCCAACGCAGCCTGGGCGTTGGGCATCGAGGACGTCACCGGCACGCTCGAGGCGGGCAAGATGGCCGATGTTGTCGTGTGGAGCGGCGACCCCCTGAGCGTCTACAGCCACGCCGAGCGCGTCTACCTCGGCGGCGCGCTGGTGTACGACCGCAACGACCCCAAGCAGCAGCCCCACACCGACTTCCTCGTCGGACAGCCGGCCCAAGGAGACCTCCGATGAAGACGCTTTCGCTCCTGACCTTCGCACTGGCCTGGCTTCTCGCGCCTTCGGTCTCCGCCAGCCCACTGTCCTTCGATGGTGTGCCGGCCGGGACTCGCGTCGCGATCGTCGGCGGCACGGTCCACGATGGCACTGGCAAGGTGTTCGAGAACGCGGTGGTCGAGCTCGAGGGCTCGCGCATCGTCCGGGTCGGCACCGGGGAGGCCACCGCCGGCGCGACCGTCATCGACGCCAAGGGCAAGATCGTCACGCCCGGACTCATCGCCGCTTCGACGACGCTCGGCCTGGTGGAGATCGGCATGGAGTCCTCCACCCGAGACACCTCGGGCAGCGACGACGATCCGATCCGGTCCGCGTACGACGCCTCCGTCGCCGTCCATGCGCAGAGCACCCTGCTGGCCGTCCAAGCGATCGACGGAGTGACCTCCGCCGCAACGACCCCCCAAGGAGGCCTGCTCAGCGGACAGGTCGCGTGGATCGACCTGCTGCCCGGGCACCATCACGACATCGTCGCCAAGCCGCGCATCGCCGTCGCCGGCGGACTCGGGCAGCGCATCGCCGGTTCCCGTGCAGCCACCCTCGCGCACCTGGCCGAGGTGCTCGACGACGCTCGGATCTACAGCACGACAAAGGCCGCGTTCGAACGTCGCGCCTCCCGCGACTTGGCCGCACATCGCCTGGATCTCGAAGCCCTCGGCCCCGTGTTGGGGCGCGAGGTCCCGTTGGTGCTCGAAGCCCACCGGGTCAGCGACCTGCTCGCCGTCATCGAGTTGGCCAAGACCCACAAGCTGCGGGTGACCGTGACCGGGGCGACCCAGGCGTGGCAGATCGCCGACGAACTCGCTGCCGCCAAGGTTCCCGTCATCGTCGCACCGACGGCAAACCTCCCGGGCGGCTTCGACCGCATCGGCGCCCGCATGGACACCGCCAGCTTGTTGCACGCCGCGGGGGTCACCGTCGGCATCGCGGCGCTCGGCGAAGCCCACAACGCGCGCAACGTGACGCAGCAGGCGGGCATTGCTGTCGCGCATGGCCTGCCCCATGAGGTCGCGCTGACGGCCGTCACCCACGCCGTCGCCCTCGCGTACGGCATGGATGCGGACTACGGCAGCCTCGCGCCGGGCAAGGTCGCCAACGTCGTCGTGTGGCCCGCCGATCCGTTCGAGCTCTCGACGGTGCCGGACGCGGTGTTGATCCGCGGCGAGTCGATTCCGCTCCGGTCCCGACAGACCGACCTGCGCGACCGCTACCTGCGGCGTTTCGAGGCCCAATGACCGCCCTCGAACCGTCCCGTACAGAGGTTGAGCGCTGGCTGGCGCTCGTTGGGCGCCACGTCTTGGACCACGTGGACCGCCTGCCGACGATGGGTTCCGCGGGTGCCGGCGAGGCCGGGCTGCCGCGGGCCGAGGCCCTGAGTCTGCCCATCCCCGAGACCCCGCACTCCGATTTCGAGACCCTGCTGCAGCACGTCGTAGCGGCGGCTGAAGTGTCCACGAACACCGCCGGGCCGGGCTACTTGGCCTACATTCCCGGCGGCGGACTGCTGACCGCAGGCGTCGCCGACCTGGTCGCGAACTGGGTCAACCGCTACACCGGGCTGAGCGCGGCGTCCCCCGCCCTGTGTCGCCTCGAAGCCGACGTGATCCGGTGGTTGGCGCGACAGTTTGGCTACGGAGCCGACGCGTACGGCCTGCTGACCAGCGGCGGGTCCCTCGCGAACTTCTCGGCGGTGGTCACCGCCCGCCATGCCAAGCTTGGCGACAGCGGCGACTACCGACGCGCGCGGGTCTACACCTCGGCGCAGGCGCACCACAGCGTCTCGAAGTCCGTCGCGCTGGCTGGCATCCCGGCGACAAACGTCGTCTCCGTGGCCACCGATGAGCGGCTTCGGATGCGGCCGGATGCGTTCGACGCTCAGGTTCGCGCAGACGTGGAGGCTGGACTGCAGCCATTCTTGCTGGTGACCGCCGCTGGAACCACAAACACGGGCGCCGTCGATCCCCTGGGCCCCCTGTCGGACCTCTGCCAGACCCACGGCCTGTGGCACCACGTCGATGGAGCCTACGGTGGCGCGTTTGCCCTGTGCGAGACCGGACGCGCCCGCCTGGGCGACATCGACCGTGCGGACTCGATCACGTTCGACCCGCACAAGGGCATGTTCCTGCCCTACGGCACGGGGGCCCTGCTGGTCCGCGACGGGGAAGCCTTACGGGCTGCACACCAGGCCGACGCACCCTACCTGCAGGACTTTGGCCGGGACGGCGGGCTCCCGCCCAGCCCGATGGACTTTGGTCCGGAACTCAGCCGGGACTACCGGGGTCTGCGGGTGTGGCTTCCGTTGCAGCTGCATGGCGCATCCGCGTTTCGTTCGGCGCTCGAAGAAAAGCTCGCCCTCGCGCAGACGCTGGCCGACGCGGTGGAGGCCAACCCCGGCCTCGAGCTCGTCGACGCTCCCCAGTTGTCCGTCGTCCCGTTTCGCCCGAACCGGCGCGACGCCGAGCCGCTCGAGGCCTGGAACGCACGGTCACTGGCGCTGTGTGAGGCGGTCAACTCCCGCGGGCGGGTCTACTTGAGCACCACCCGGCTTCCACACCCCGAAGGGGAGGTCGTCGCCGTCCGAGCCTGTGTTTTGAGCTTTCGCACCCACGACGAGCAAATTGGCTTCGCCATCGAAGACATCATGGCCGCTGCCGACTGCTAGAACAGTCCTCGATGAGCCACCCTTCGACGCGCAGCCTCGAGTACGGCCCCATCTTCGCGTGGTCCAAGCAGCACGACGGCCTGATCTACACCTCGGGTCACGCGGCGGTCGGCGTGGACAACCTCAAGTTCACGTATGGCGACTTCGTGCACGAGGCCCGCGCCACGTTCCAGAACCTGCAGCGGACGCTCGAGAAGGCCGGTTCGAGCCTGAAGAACGTCATCAAGGTCACCTGCTACATGACCGACCTGGGGAACTTTGGCTTGTTCAACCAGGTCTACACCGAGTTCTTCGACGTCGAAGCGCCGCCGGTGCGGACCTGCGTCGAAGTCCGGCGGCTTCCGTACGACTTCAAGCTCGAAGTCGAAGTGATCGCGAGCGCCTGAGCCCACGGCCAGCCCGCGGCGTCAGGGCGCAGCCAGAAGCGCGGCGACCTCATCGGTCCGGGCCGCCTTGTGGTTGGGCAGGCGGGCAAACGCCTCCGAAGCCGACTCGAGGTCCTCGAGCACATCGTCCTTTGTGTCCCCGCGAGACATGCGTGCCTTTGCGAGCGCCAGGTGGGCTCGACCGGCCTCGATGGGGTGCACCGATTCTCCAGACGCCCGCCGCACGGCCTCCGTCGCCGCGGTGATGCTCGCTTCCGTATCCAACGACTGCAGATGGAGTTCCGAGCGCAGTCGATACATGGAGACGAGGAACGGATGCTCGGGGTTGAGCGAGGCGAGCAGGGGCTCCCCTCGCTGCAACAGCGCGAGGCCCACGTCCGGGCGCTTGGAAGAGAGGGCCGACTCCGCGCCGGAGATGCACAGGAACCCGGTGACTGGGTTGTCCTTGCCGAACAGCGCCTCGAGGTCGGTCATCAGTCGCTGCGTTGACGCGAGAGCCTCGGCGTGTCGACCTTGGCTGCCGGCCAGCAGGTTCATGAAGTCCCGCGCCGCGATCGAGAACACGTGTTTGTCCCCATGGAGCTCCAGCACCCGCTGGGCGGCGGGCACCCCGATCTCTTCGGCCCGCTGGGTGTCGCCGCTTTCGACCAGCGCGACCGAGAAATTCAGCTTCAGATGCTCGGCGGGCCGCGTCGCACCGGCGCCAACGTCCTGGTAGTGCTGCAAGGCCTCGCCATAGTGGGCCAGCGCGGACGCCTGCTCTCCGAGTTGATGTTCCGCGTCGGCCAGGTTCGCCAGTGCTTTGAGCCGTGCGACCGATGTGGCGCCGTGGCGCTCCTCCAACGCAGCCTCCACCTCCTCGAAGCGTTTCCTCGCCAGCTGGTACTTGCCGCGATACAGCTCCAACGCTCCCAGGTTCGACTGCGCCCGGAGTTGAAGGACAACGGAACCCGCCTCATCCGCGACCGCTCTTGCGTATGCAGCCTCGGCCGACTCGTAGTCCCCCGTAAGCTGATAGACGTTGCCCAGCGCCACCTCCACGGACGCACCGGGCAGTCCGGCGCGAAGCGTGGCGGCGCGAACCGCCGGTGCGAGCGCCACGACCGCGTTGGTGTCACCGTTGAGGGAGTAGGCCTGAAGCCGGCGTGTGAGAGCCTTGGCGGTCGCGACATCGGAGCCTGCGTGCGATGCCAGCTCGAGCGCGGTTCGGAACTGCAGCTCGGCGCCGGCGGAGTCACCCGCCGTCCCGGCCAGACCGGCGAGTTCGGTGCGAGCGAGGGACTCCACGCCCGTCCATCCCAGTGCGGCGGCTTCCTCGACCACCGCATCCAGCTCCTCGCCGGCCGCATCGTGGCGCCCAGCATCAACCCACGCCCGTGCCTGCGCCAATCGTCGCAGAACCTCCTGCGCCCGCTGTGGGTCCGACACCTCACGGTACAGAGCATCCTCGTCGGCGCGCCGGCAGTAGCGGACATCTTGAAGTGGGTCCAAAACCTGCTCGAGTTCCTCCCCTGCACCCTCCAAAGCAAGCTCGCGACTGGCTCGGAGCTGCTCGAGCCGGCCGTCGAGGCAGACCTTGCGCGGCGTATTGTCGGGCGCGACGCGGCACGCCTCGACGTACGCATCCGCCAGCGAACCGGCGTAGGCTGTCTCTTATACACATCTG
>CAJXVA010000228.1 GCA_913061055.1 uncultured Pseudomonadota bacterium | reverse complement strand
GAGATCTCCACTAGATCGCTCGTCGGCAGCGTCAGATGTGTATAAGAGACAGGCACAACACCTTGACGTGTGGTCCCGCGTCCATCGTGACGTAGCCGTGCAGCCCCTCTTCGCGGGCGGCCCAGACGGCGTGAATCGCCCCGAGCGAGGCGGGCTTCCAGTACACGATGGGGGGCACCGTCGCCATCATGCAGGCGTGCATCTTGAAGCACGAATGTTCGACAATCGCGCCCAAACGGGGCAAATCGCGCGCTTCGATGGCGGCTTGGGCCGCGTCGAGATCTTGAATCGAGGTGTCCACCCAGGGTTGGTAGTAGGGTGACGTATCCCGGCTGGCTTGCATGCCTTCGGTCGACCCGACCGGCTTCACGCCACGTGTGGTCTGCACCACGACGAGCCTGAGCGGCCAATCCTCCGCCCCGGCCAGGGGACGAGCGACGCAATCGCGGCCATCGGCAGCTTCCCCAGCGTCGAGCCGTACGAAGCCTCCGAAGATGCTCCGCGCTGCGCTTCCCGACCCCATCCGCGAGAACTCGGAGAGCCGGGCGGTGGTGAGGTCGAGCTCAAACGCGGTCGCGGCTGCCATCGTGAGGGCCGCGAAGCCGCTCGCGGAACTGGCCAGGCCAGCGGCGGTCGGGAGGTGGTTGATCGACGTCACCGCGCACCGTGGACGTGGGGTCTCGTGTGCACTGGCCCACAGCCTGTCGAGGTGTGCGTAGACTTTTTGCTCCGGTTTGCCGGAGACTGCCTCACCATCGAGCGAAAAGCTGTCGGACCCAGCCGCGGCCACGGTGGTCACGGTCCGAAGGCCGTCGAGCGTCATCGACAGCGAACCCACCGCGGGCAGGTTCAGCGCAGGGGGAGCGTCGGCGCGTTTTCCCCAATACTTCACCAGCGCGATGTTGGAGTGGGCCGTAGCGGTCGCGGTCTTCATGGCTGCAGATCAATGAGTACGGGCGTGAGCCCACGGTCCCGAAGAGCGCTGCACAGCGCGTCGGGGTCGTCTGGGGGTAGGCAGAGGATGCACCCGCCGCCGCCGGCACCGGTCAGCTTGGCCCCGCGCGCGCCGCAGTCCCGTGCTGCGCCGCACAGCTCATCGAGGATAGGCGATGAGACGTCGAGGCTGGCCAAGAGCGGGTGGGCGATGTTGAAGAGCTCACCCAAGTGGTCGAGATCATTCGTCGCAATTGCGGAAATCGATCGGTCGACCAAGGCCCCGAGCGCGTCGAGGATCGGTCGGACCACCATGGTGAATCGGTCGTGGCGAACCCGGACTTTGGCAACTTGATCGGCCGTGCTCCGGGGCTGCCCCGAGGGAATGACCACCAGCGAGAGCGGATGCCGCAGCGGGATCACCTCGACGTCGGCCCCGCGCACGTACCTCAACAGGCCCCCACGGGCCGCCACTTCGGAATCGATGCCCGAGGGCTCCCCGTGGAACACACGTTCGCCGGCCAGCGAAGCTTGGACCACGGTGTCGAGCGGCGCGTCTTGTCCGAGGCACAACCGAGCCAACCCCACAGTGAGCGCCGCCGACGAACCCAACCCGGCTCGCGAGGGGAGGGTGGTGCTGCCCTCGATGCTCCAGCCTCGCAACGGCCCATCGCAGAAGCCGACCACCTCGAGCGCGGCCCGGGCCACGGGGTGGTCGGTGTCGGGCGTGAGGGCCACATCGATCTCCCACGCCGGGATGCGTAGCTGCACCGCAGCCTCAGGGCTGATGGGGGTCGCGGTCAGCTCGAGCGAGGAGGGAATCGCCGCGGCGAGTGCCGGGTAGCCATAGACCACCGAGTGCTCGCCGGCCACGATCACCTTTCCGCAGGCCGTCGCCCGCGGGTGAAGGGAGGGGCCCGGGGTCATGTTTGCGGCATCCAATGGGCGAGCTCGCCCGTCACAATCTTGGGAGCGGCCCGCAGCTCCGCGACGGTTCGCGACCCGGTCAACAGCATGTGGGCCCGCACCGAGTGCATGACCTGCTGCAGGTACGCCTTGGCGCCCTCGTAGCCGCCGGCCTTTTGGGCCTTGAGAACCTGGGCTGCGATGCCGCCCGCGGTCGCGCCGAGGGCCACAGCTTTGGCGACGTCGGTGCCGGACTTGAGGCCACCGGTCGCGATGACGTCGAGCCCGAGCCCCGCACACTGGGCCACCGACGCGGCGGTGGGAATGCCCCAATCCCACATCTCGTTGGCGAGGGCTTTGTCCTCTTCGTTGATCGCGCGATGGGCTTCGACGGCGACCCAGCTGGTGCCGCCGGCTCCGCTCACGTCCACGGTCCGGACACCGGTGTCGAAGATCTTCTTGGCGACGGCGCGGGAGAGACCACAGCCGGTCTCCTTGGCAACCACCGGGATGGTGAGTTCCTCGGCCAGGCGGGCGAGCGTGGGCAGCCCATTGCGGAAGTCTCGGTCTCCGCCGGGCTGCACGATTTCCATGGCCGGATTGAGGTGAATGCACAGCGCGTCGGCGCCGATGTTGCCCACCAGGTCGTGAATCTCCTGCGCGCTCATCGTCGCGGCTTGCTGCACGCCGAGGTTGCCAAGCAGCAGCAGGTTGGGGGCGACGTCGCGGACCTGAAACGTCCACGTCGTGTCCGGCCGCTCGAACATCGCGCGCTGCGAGCCGACACCAAAACCGAGGCCCAACTCATCGGCCGCGCGGGCAATGTCGGTGTTGACCTTGTGGGCCCGGTCGGTGCCGCCGGTCATCGCCGCCACGATGAACGGAGCGTTGAGCGTCTTGCCCAGCAGCGCCGTGGTGCTGTCGACCTCGTCGAAGTGCATCTCCGGCAGTGCGTCGTGAATGAGCCGCACGTCCTCGAAACCGGTGGTCTTGTCGCGAAAGGCCACGTTGGGGCCGGAGCACAGGGCCAGGTGGTCTTTCTTGCGCTGCGAGATGTCGAGGCGGTCTGCCATGGGCTCGGCAGACTTACCGGGCCGGCCGTTGTGAGGCCAGCGAACCGCCCGGGTCTCGCCGTGATCGGGCGCACGGGACGACGCCGGGCCTCCACGGGCGACCGCTCAGTCGACCGGCGGCCGTGCGTGTGCGCCCCGGGCATCTCGGACCACGCCCTCGGCGGCGGCGAGCATGCCCGGCGGTGGCGCCGGGCACCGGTGGCAGCGCGTGCGTGATCCACCGCGCAGTGGCATGGTCCAACCCGTGTCCCGCCCGATCCGTGGCCGCTACGCGCCGAGCCCGACCGGTCGACTGCACCTGGGAAACGTCCGCACGGCGCTGCTCTCCTGGCTGCAGATCCGAGCCTTGGGCGGCACCTACGTGATGCGGATCGAGGACGTCGACACCGGGCGTTCGCGACCGGGATTCGAGGCCACGCTGCTGGAGGACCTGCGGTGGCTCGGGTTGGACTGGGACGAAGGGCCGCGCATTGGGGGACCGCACGGCCCCTACCGCCAGTCCGAGTGCAGCGAGCGCTACGCAGAGGCGCTCGCGAGGCTCGACACGTTCGAGTGCACCTGCACCCGGAAGGAAGTCCGCGCCGCGGCAGCGGCTGGGCTGGGCACGGAGCCGGTTTATCCGGGGACCTGCGTCGCGGGCCCGACCCATCTTGACCGGGCCCGCGCCGTTCGTTGGTGCGCCCCCGACCAAACCGTCACGGTCACCGATGGGCGGATGGGGACCCGCACCGAAAACCTCCGGCGCGATGCGGGGTCGTTTCTGCTGCGCCGGACCGATGGCGACTGGGCCTACAACCTCGCGGTTGTGGTCGACGACGGTTTCATGGGCATCACCCACGTGCTCCGGGGGGCGGATCTGTGGAGCAGCACCCCGCGCCAGGTGGGCTTGGCCCAGGCTCTGGGACTTCAGGCGCCCGCGTTCACGCACGCGCCGCTGCTGTGCGGGCCCGACGGCGAAAAGCTGAGCAAGAAACACGGCGCGCCGGACGTGGCCGCGCTGCGAGAGGCCGCAGAGGACCCCAGGCGGGTCGTAGCCTGGCTGGCTCGCTCGGTCGGCTTGGCCAAAGAGGGCGTTCGGACCGCTTCGGCCGCCGAGCTTGTGGCGGATTTCGCGGTCGAGGCGATCGAAGATCGGCCGCTTCCGCCCAGCCCGGACCCGTGGCGCTTGTGAGCCGCGGGCGGTCCCGGATACAACCCCGGACGTGCGTCGTTTGCTTTGTCCTCTGGCCGCTGCGTTGTTGCTGACCCTCGGCGCCTGCAACAAAGACTCCTCGTTGTCAGACCCGGTCGGCCCCTCAGCGGCCGCGACGGCGCCGGGTCCTGCTCAGAGCCTGGTCTACCCCCAAGCGCAGCGGGTGGAGCACGTGGACACGTATCACGGCATCTCGGTCGCCGATCCCTACCGGTGGCTGGAGAACATCGACAGCGAGGAGACCCAGCAGTGGGTCCGCGCGCAAAACGAGCTGACCTTCGGCGTGTTGGATGACATCGAGGCGCGGGATGCCCTGCGCAAGCGCCTGACCACACTGTGGGACTACGAACGGTGGGGCGTCCCTCGCCGGCGCGGCGACGTGTACTTCGTCAGTCGCAACGACGGACTGCAGAACCAATCGGTGCTCTACACGATGAAGAGCCCCACCGACACACCCAAGGTGTTGCTCGACCCGAACACGTTGTCGAAGGACGGTACGGTTGCGTTGTCAGGAACGTGGCCCAGCCGTGACGGCAAGTACCTCGCTTACGGCGTGTCCGAGGCGGGATCGGACTGGCAGACGTGGCGCGTTCGAGACGTGGCCACCGGCAAGGACACCGGCGACTCGCTGGGGTCGATCAAGTTCGCCTACGCCGCCTGGACACCCGATGGCAAGGGCTTCTACTACGCCCGGTACCCGGAAGCGAAGCAGGGCGACGAACTCGAGCAGCTCAACTACGACCAGAAGCTCTACTACCACCACCTGGGCCAGCCGCAGGACAAGGACCTTCTCGTCTATGAACGTCCCGACCACAAGGAGTGGGGCTTCGACGGCTCGGTCAGCCACGACGGCAGTTTCCTGGTCATCACGGTCCGCTTGGGCACCGATCCGAAGAAGAGCGTCATCGTCTCGGACCTCCGCCCGGACACCGAGAAAAAACACGCCAAGCGCAAGCCGGCGTTCGTGGAACTGCTCCCGGACTTCAAGGCGGCCTACAGCTTCATCGGCAACGAAGGCGACACGCTGCTGTTCCGCACCAACGATGACGCGCCTCGCGGACGCATCATCGCGATCGACGTGAAGAAGCCCGCGCGCGAGCATTGGCAGGAGAGGGTCGCCCAGCAGGACGCCACGCTTCGAGGCGCAGGAATTGTGGGGGGCCGCTTGGTGCTGAGCTATCTCGACAAGGCGGTGAGCAAGGTTTCGATTCACGCGCTGTCAGGCAAGCACGAACGCGATGTGGTCCTTCCCGGGCTGGGAACCGCCAGCGGTGTCGTTGGAGAGGAAGAACACAACGAGGGGTTCTTCTCGTTCACCAGTCTCGCGACCCCCGGATCGGTCTACGGTATCGATGTGTCCAGTGGCGCGCTCACGCCGTTCAAGTCGCCCAAGATGGCGTTCGATCCGGACGACTTCACCGTCTCGCAGGTGTTCTATCCCAGCGCCGACGGCACCTCGATCCCGATGTTCATCGCCCACAAGAAGGGCATCACGCCGACGGGCGACAACCCGACGTACCTCTACGGGTATGGCGGATTCAACATCCCGCTGACCCCGTCGTTCTCCGTGCCGAACCTGGTGTGGATGGAGATGGGCGGCGTGTTTGCGATGCCCAACCTGCGCGGCGGAGGGGAGTTCGGCGAGGCCTGGCATCAGGCGGGCACCAAGCTCGACAAGCAGAACGTGTTTGATGACTTCATCGCTGCGGCCGAGTACCTGATCGCCCAGGGATGGACCGCTCCGGAGCACCTGGCGATCGGCGGGCGCAGCAACGGCGGCCTGTTGGTGGGCGCGACCATGACGCAGCGTCCCGAACTGTTCGCGGCCGCGCTGCCGGGCGTCGGCGTGATGGACATGCTGCGATTCAACAAGTTCACCATCGGTTGGGCGTGGGAGAGCGACTACGGCTCCCCTCAGGATCCCAAGCAGTTCGAGGCGCTTTTTGCCTACTCGCCGTACCACAACCTCAAGGAAGGGACGGACTACCCGGCGACGATGGTCTACACCGCCGACCACGATGACCGGGTGCTGCCGGCGCACAGCTACAAGTTCGCCGCGGCGCTCCAGCATGCCCACGCCGGGGCGGACCCGGTCCTCATCCGCATCGATGTTCGTGCGGGCCATGGTGCTGGCAAGCCCACCGCCAAGCGCATCGAGGAGTGGGCGGATCTGTGGGGCTTCCTCGTCACGCACCTGAAGATGGACGCCTCGGAGCTCCCCTCGTGAGCAGGCGCCGCGCGACACCCGACAACGGAACCGCTGGCGTCGCCGGCGTTGGCCTGGGGATCCTGCTGGGCGTTGGTGTGTTCGCTGGCTGCGGGGATGACACCGCACCGGTGGTTGCCGGATCATCGGGGGCGCAGACATCCTCGAGCACGGCGTCCTCCTTGGGATCCGAGACGACGGCGGGGCCGAGCTCCAGCAGCTCGTCGTCTGGCAACGGTCCCACTTCGGGATCCAGCACCACGAGCTCGAGCAGCTCCACGACCGGCGAGCCCGCCGTATGCGGGGACGGTCAGCACGAACCTGGGGAGCTGTGCTTTGGCGATCTGATCGCCTTGGGCGACGTCGGAGAGAGCCCGACGGGGCTGGCCGCCGCCGACCTCGACGGGGACGGGCACCTCGATTTGGCGCTCGCCGCCACCGGCAGCTCCTCGGTCACCGTGGTCTACGGCGACGGGACCGGC
This sequence comes from uncultured Pseudomonadota bacterium, assembly GCA_913061055.1. Taxonomy (GTDB): domain Bacteria; phylum Myxococcota_A; class Polyangia; order Nannocystales; family Nannocystaceae; genus CAJXVA01. The sequence goes on along the minus strand of CAJXVA010000228.1, from coordinate 7,753 downwards.
GCGCTGACGTTCGGGCAGAGCATCCTGTCCGGGCTGCAGCCTCGGGGGGTCGCCATCGCCGACTTTGACGACAACGGCGAGCTCGACCTGGCCGTGGCCAACCTGGGCACGGACTACGTCGCCGTGTACGCCCAAAACAAGGGCGCGTTTGGCTCCCAGCAACCCGAGCCCGCCGGCGAGCGCACCCGCAACGTCGCGGTGGGGGACCTCGATGGCGATGACAACCTCGACATGGTCGCCGTCGCCGAGGAGTCGGGCACCATCGAGGTGCTCATGGGGGATGGCACCGGGATGTTCGCAGCTGCCGTCGGATATGACACCGGTCCACAGCCCTACGATGTGGCTTTGGGGGATCTGAACGGGGACGGAATCCTCGACGCCGTGACAGCGGACTTTGGCGGGACGACGATCAGCGTGCTGCGCGGGATTGGGGACGGCACATTCCAGGCAGCTTCCCCCGAGACCGTGGCCTCGGGGTCTCGATCGATCTCGGTGGTCGACTTCGACGAGGACGGCGCGCTCGACATCTTGGCGCCGAGCTTCGACGCTCAGGTGGTCAGCCTGCTCTTGGGGCAGGGCGACGGCACGTTTGGGCCGTTCATCGCGCTTCCTGTCGGGCAGGGGCCCTACGTGTCGACCGTGGCGGACATGGACGCGGACGGACGACTCGACCTGGTCTCGGTGGCCCGCGACGCGGGTTCCGTCTCAATCGTCGTACCTGCCCAGGACGGCACCTTCGCCGAGACCGAGATCTTCGTCGGGTTGTCTCCGCTGGCGTTGGTCGTGGCCGACTTCAACGAGGATGGCTCCCCGGACGTCGTCGTGACCGACTCGCTCGGGGGCACGGTGTCCGTCCTTCCCTCGGATCCCTAGTTCCGCGGCCCCTGCGGCCCCGGTTGTGCCAGCCGGCCGCCGGGGGTAGGTTCGCGGCCAGATCATGTCCGATTCGTACCGCACGATCGACCCGCAGGCGCTTCCCAAGCACTTCGACGCCCAACACGTCGAGGCCGAGCTCAACGCGCGCTGGCAGCAAGAAGGCCTGTACCACTACGACGCCAGCCGGCCTCGCGAGGAGACCTTCGTGGTCGATACGCCGCCGCCGACGGTGTCGGGCAACCTGCACATCGGACACGTCTTCAGCTACACGCACACCGACGTGATCGTCCGCTACAAGCGGATGCGCGGGCTCAACATTTTCTATCCGATGGGATGGGACGACAACGGCCTGCCCACCGAGCGCCGGGTTCAGAATCACTATCACGTGCGCTGCGATCCCTCGCTGCCGTACGAAGAAGGCGTCGAGCTCGAGCAGGCGTCGTCCAAGATGAAGAAGAAGCCGGCCCGCATGCTGTCGCGGCCCAACTTCATCGAGGCGTGCGAGACCCTGACCAAGGAAGACGAGAAGGTCTACCTCGCGCTGTGGCAGCGTCTGGGGCTCTCCGTCGACTGGCGGCAGGAGTACAGCACCGTGGGCGCGCACTGCCGCAAAGTCGCGCAGATGAGCTTCCTGGATCTGTACGAGAAGGACCACCTGTACAGCTCCGACGCCCCGACGCTGTGGGACGTCGACTTCCAGACCGCAATCGCCCAGGCCGAGCTGGAGGACCGGGACCTCGACAGCACGTTCAACGACATCGCGTTCACGGTGGAGGGCTCCAGCGAGGAGTTCATCATCGCGACCACGCGGCCTGAGCTGCTGCCCGCGTGCGTCGCCGTCGCGGCGCACCCCGAGGACGAGCGCTACAAGCACCTGTTCGGCAAGAACGCCATCACGCCCCTGTTCGGCGTCCCCGTCCGCATCTTCGCCAGCGAAGTGGTCGACATGGAGAAAGGGACCGGCATCCTGATGATCTGCACGTTCGGCGATCAAACCGACGTGCAGTGGTGGCGCGAGGAAAAACTCCCGCTGCGCCAAGTCATCGGTCGGCGCGGCCGCATGCTACCGCTGACGTACGGCACCGAGGGCTGGGAGAGCGTGGATGCAGCTGCGGCCAACGAGCACTACGCCAAGATGGTGGGCAAGCGTCCCGATCAGGCGCGCAAGATCGTGCTCGAGATCCTCGGGGAAGCGCCCGAGGGCGGCGTGGCCCCCCTGCGGGCGCAGAAGCCGATCAACCACGCGGTGAAGTTCTTCGAGAAGGGCGACCGCCCGCTCGAGTTCATGCCGACCCGGCAGTGGTTCTGCAGGCTGCTCGACAAGAAGGAAGACCTGCTGGCGCGCGGCGAGCAGGTGCAGTGGCATCCGCCGTTCATGCGGGACCGGTTCAGCCTCTGGACCGAGAACCTCGCGTTCGACTGGTGCATCAGTCGGCAGCGGTTCTTCGGGGTGCCGTTCCCCATGTGGTACCGGGTCGACGCCGACGGCCAGCCCGTCTACGAGACCCCGTTGCTTCCGCCGGTGGATGCGCTGCCGATCGATCCGACGACGGCGGTCCCCGCGGGGTATGAGGAGAGCCAGCGCGGTGAGCCGGGCGGCTTCGTGGCCGAGACCGACGTGTTCGACACCTGGTTCACCAGCTCGATGACCCCTGAGGTCAGCTCCCATTGGCGCCTCGACAACGAACGCCACGAGAAGCTGTTCCCCGCCGACATTCGGCCCCAGGCGCACGAGATCATCCGAACCTGGGCGTTCTACACCATCGCCAAGGCGATGCTGCACGAGGGCACGGTGCCCTGGCACAACGTGGTCATCAGCGGCTGGGTCGTGCAGCCCAAGCAGAAGGGCAGCAAGACCGAGAAGATTTCGAAGTCCAAGGGCGGATCCGCGGGCCTGGGTCCCCACGACTTGATGGACAAGTTCACCGCCGACGGCGTGCGCTACTGGTCCGCGCACGCCCGGCTGGGTGTCGACACCACGTTCGACGAGAACATGTTCAAGACCGGCAAGCGACTGGTCACCAAGCTCTACAACGCCAGCAAGTTTGCGCTGATGCAGACCGCGGAGCGCGGCGCGGTCACGCGGGAGATGGACAAGGGCTTCTTGGCGGCACTGCACAGCGTGGTGGACGAAGCCACGGCGTCGTTCGAGGCGTTCGACTTCGCGTCTGCTCTCAAGACGACGGAGACGTTCTTCTGGTCGGGCTACACCGACAGCTACGTCGAACTCGTCAAGGCGCGCGCCCGAGCGGAGGACGACGCCGAAGGCCGGGCCTCCGCCGTGGCCGCACTGCGGTTGGGCCTCGAGGTCCTGTTGCGATTGTTCGCCCCCTTCGTGCCCTACATCTCCGAGACCGTCTGGGGATGGGCCTTCGCCGACGAGCGCGGCGTCCCCAGCATTCACGCCGCCGCGTGGCCGTCCGCCGAGCTCTTCGAAGCCGCGGGGACGCCCGAGCGCGCCGGGAGTTTCGGTGCTGCGACGCAGTGTCTCGGGGCGATCAACCGCAGCAAGACCGCCGCCAATGTCGGCGTGGCCCGAGGCATCACCACAATGACACTGGCCGCTCCGGCGGCACTGCTCGCCGACCTCGAGCCCGTCCGAGCAGACGTCTGGGCGGCCGCGAAGGTGGGCCAGTTTGAACTCGTCGCCGACGAGGCTCTCGCGGACTTCGAGGTTCGCGAGATCGAGTTCGAGCCCAAGCCGGAAAAAACACCCAAGGCTTGAGCCAGGCTGGCTTCAGGGCGCCGTCTCGCCGATGCACCAGGCCCGGTAGGGCTCGTGCACGGCGCTGGGGGGCAGGGCGATGATCTTCGGGGTGTCGTAGGGGTGCAGCGCGGCAAGCGCTTCGATGCGCGCATCCGCCCCGGCTTCGCGGGCCTCCATCCACAGCAGAACCTCACGGTCCTCACAGACCTCCCCCTTCCATCGGTAGATGGAGCGGGCGCCCGGCACGAGGTTTACACACGCGACCAGGCGTCGCTCCACGGCCGCACGGGCGAACGCGTCCGCGTGCTCCTCGTCGATCGTCACAAACAAAACGACAAGGGCATCTGAGGGGGCTGGGACAGGCATGACAAGGGGATTGTGCTTGATTTTTCAAGCGTTTTTCCCCATACTGCGCCCGAACCTGGAGGGGATCAGCGGTCTTTTGACCGTCCTGGACCTCCCAGCCGGTACCGCCCTGCCTCCACCTGGGCATCTGGGACCGTTCGCTAGACGACCTCTGGAACAACCGGCGGTCTGCCCTTGTACTCCGGCCGCCTCGCATGATGCGCGGCCATCAAGCCAACCCACGCAAATTCCCGTTCGCACGGGAGAAGGAGCTGCCATGCCGCCATACGACGCTACCCCCGCCCCCCAGGGCGCACCGCGATACCGGGCCGTCACCCGGAGCAACGTCCGCAAGACGGCGCAATGGTCCAAGCTCCCTCCCGAGATGCGAGAGGCCATCGAGGTCGTCTCTCAGGTCCTCCCGTTCCGGACCAATCCCTACGTGATGGACGAGCTGATCGACTGGGACGAAGTCCCCAACGATCCGCTCTACCAGCTCACCTTCGTGCAGAAGGGCATGCTCTCGGATGCGGACTACGCGAAGATGGCCGAGCTGGTGCGCAATGACGCGCCCAAAGGCGAGATCAAGCTGGTCGCCAACGCGATTCGCCGCCGACTCAACCCGCACCCCGCGGGGCAGATGACGCACAACGTGCCGAAGATCGACGGCCGCGGCCTGCCGGGTCTGCAGCACAAGTACGACCAGACCGTGCTTCTGTTCCCCAGCCAGGGCCAGACGTGCCACGCGTACTGCACGTTCTGCTTCCGATGGGCGCAGTTCGTCGGCCTCGACGACCTCAAGTTCCAAGCCCAAGAGACCACGGACCTGCAGGACTACCTGCGGGCGCACCACGAGGTCTCCGACGTCCTGATCACCGGCGGCGATCCGATGATCATGAAGACGAAGGCGTTGCGGGCCTACATCGAGCCCTTGCTCGCGCCCGAGTTCGAGCACGTCACGTCCATCCGGATCGGGACCAAGTCGGTCGCCTACTGGCCACAGCGCTACCTCACCGATCCTGACGCAGACGACCTCCTGCGCCTGTTCGAGCAGGTCGTCGCCTCGGGCAAGCACCTGGCGATCATGGGGCACTACAACCACCCCCGTGAGCTCTCGACGAAGGTGGCCAAGGACGCCGTCCGCCGCATTCGCAGCACCGGCGCCAACGTGCGCATGCAGTCTCCGCTGATTCGTCACGTCAACGACGACGCCAACGCCTGGGCCGAACTGTGGAAGGAGGGCGTCAAACTTGGCGCCATCCCGTACTACATGTTCGTCGAGCGAGACACGGGGCCCAAGGCCTACTTCCAGGTGCCCCTGGTCCGCGCCTGGGGGATCTTCCGCGACGCCTACCAGCAGGTCTCCGGCCTCGCCCGCACGGTCCGCGGGCCGTCCATGTCGGCGTTCCCAGGCAAGGTCCTGGTCGACGGTGTCGCCGAAGTCGCCGGGGAGAAGGTCTTCTGTCTTCAGCTACTTCAGGGCCGGGACGGCGATTGGGTCCGGCGCCCGTTCTTCGCCAAGTACGATGAGAACGCCAGCTGGCTCACCGACCTCAAGCCCGCCTTCGGAGAGGACCGGTTCTTCTTCGAAGATGAGCCTCGGGTCTCCCCCCCGCGGCGCCTCGACGTCGTCTGAGGCCTCTGGCCACCGTCAGCCAGGCCCTGGTTCGGCCCGGCTGCATAGCGCCCGGTTTTTCCCGCACAGGCCTGGACACAGGACGGGGAGGCCGGGCGTCTGAGTCTGTGGCAGGCTCGGCCTCGCGATGGATAGCTTGGAATCGTTCCTGGGCACCGCGTTCTTCGGTGTGACCGTGCAGCAGCTGCTGTTTGCCGCGGTTGCGTTGATCGTCGGCTTCGTTGCCGGGCGATTCGTCGAGCGCATCGTCGAGGGGGTGACGAAGCGAACCCCCGAGGGGACGGTCGCCCGCGCAGTGGTGTCGGCGTTCGTTCGTCCCTCCGGGTGGACGGTTCGAGTCGCCGGCATTTGGGTCGCACTCAAGGGCATGCCGCTGGAAACGGTCGCCGCGACCGACCTCGACACGCTCGTGGACCACCTGGCCCAAGGGGCCACCGTAGCCCTCGCGACGTGGCTGGGCGTTCGGGTTGTCAACGGGGTCTCCGACGTGCTCTCCGAGCGGGCCGAGCAGACCGAGGGCACCTTCGACGACCAGCTGGTCCCGATCTTCCGCAAGGCCGCGATCGCGTTCCTCGTCATCACCGGTGTGGTGATGATCGTGCAGAACCTGGGCTACTCGGTCGCGTCGCTGTTGGCCGGTTTCGGACTGGGCGGCGCCGCGCTGGCATTTGCCTCCAAGGACACCGTCGCGAACTTCTTCGGTTCGATCGTCATCTTCGTCGATCGCCCGTTCCAGATCGGCGACTGGATCGAGGTCGGTGACGTCGAAGGCACCGTGGAGACGGTGGGCATTCGGGTGACGAGGATCCGGACGTTCTCCAACGCCCAGCTGACGATTCCCAACGCGAGCTTCACGACCAACGCGATCAACAACTGGTCGCGCATGAAGAAGCGGCGGATCAAGATGACCGTCGGCCTCACCTACGACACGACCCCGGACAAGATGCGCCAGGCGGTGGGCGCGATTCGGAAGATCATCAAGAACGACGACCGCCTTCATCAGGACTTCTACCTGGTCAACTTCTTCGACTTCGGCCCGTCGAGTCTCGACATCTTTTGCTACTTCTTCACCCGCACCACGAACTGGGCGGAGCACATGCAGGTGCGCCAAGAGTTCATGCTGCAGGTGATGGAGGCGATGCAGGGCCTCAAGCTGGACTTCGCGTTCCCGACCACGACGGTGCATCTGGCCGATGGCGGCGTTCCGGCGCAGCGCCCCTCGGCATTGCCGAAGCTGCCCGCCGGCATGCCGAAGTCGATGGACCGCGACACGCCGCTTTGAGTGGCGGCGCGATATGACCGTGGGCGGCCCCTGGCGGCGCCCGATTGGGTTCATTCAGAGCCAGCTGTGAACAGCTGCAGTACGTCGCGACGAAACTGTGGGTAGGTGAACTCTTTGGGGTCCCAGCTGGTCGCGTTGGGGTCACGCATACGCACGGCCACGGCCCGGAACTCGGGCACGACGACGATGTACTGCCCGAGGTAGCCGTCTGCGACATATGCGGCGACCTCCAACTCCCCCTCGCGGCGGTCGAGCCACCACAACAGGCCGCAGCCCTTCATCGGACCGGGCTCGAGCATGGTGTCGATCCAGGACTCGGAGAGCAGGCGTTCGCCTTCGTAGAGGCCCCGGTCCAAGACCAGGCGCCCGATCTTGAGCAAGTCGTGGGGACGAATCACGAGTTCGCCGGAGGCCCGCGGGTCTCCGCGTCCGTCCTTCATCCAGTACGCGCCCGCGATGTCGAGGGGACCGAAGAGACCCGCCTGGAGCTGGTCGTCGAGGACCATGGCACTCGAGGTGGCGCGCCGCGCAACGACGGCGAGCATGTCCACCGCGTTGTTGTTGTAGGCGAAGTTCTCGCCCACCGGGGTCACGACCGCGGTGGCGAGCGCGTGCGCCTCGATGGTCCCCTCGCGAAAGGTCTCCGCATCGGTCCCGTATCGCTCGGCGGCGAGCCCGGAGGTGTGGGACAGAAGGTGCCGCAGGGTGATGTTGGCCTTGTCGGTGTCCTTCCACTCGGGCATCACCGATGTGGACAGCGGCGTTTCGAGGTCGAGCAGCCCGGCATCGACCAGCTGTCCGATGCGCAGCGCCACCACCGACTTGCTGACCGACATCGCGAACAGCCCCGCCTTAGGGTCTGTCTCTTATACACATCTCCGAGCCCACGAGACCTCTCTACATCTCG
>CAJXVA010000227.1 GCA_913061055.1 uncultured Pseudomonadota bacterium | reverse complement strand
GAGGTCTCGTGGGCTCGGAGATGTGTATAAGAGACAGTGTTCGCACTGCTGTCCGGTTGCTTCACCGAGCCGGTTGGCGGAGACACCGGTGCCACCGGAGGGGACTGCGACGAAGGCAGCTTCGGCTGCGAGTGCCTGGACGGCATTTGCGAGCCCAACCTGGTCTGCAACGCGTCGAACCAGTGCGTCCCGGCCGAGGACTGCACGCCGGGAACGATGAACTGCGCTTGCGACGAGCTCGGTCGATGCGCACCCGGCCTCGAGTGCACGGTCAACGGGTGCTTCGAGCCCAGTGGCACCACGGTGACCCCGACGAGCACCGAGAGCAACACTGGCACCGATACCTCCACGACCGGAACGTCGACCACGTCGACCACGATGCCGACGGACACCATGCCGAGCACGACGTCGGCCGACACCGAGACGAGCACGACGGACCCCGACACAACCGACACGGGAGTGACAACCGGGGCCCCGCTTGACTGTCCCGAGAGCGAGAAGACCTGCGCAGGATGCTTCTCGTGCACGGAAGCCAACGAATGCGAACCCGAGCAGTCCAGCTGCGATGATGAACCTGGCTGCGTGACCATCGTGACCTGTATGCAGAACTGCGCCATCGATGGCCTCTGCTTCGACGACTGCTGCGAGGGCGAAAACCCGGGTTCGATTTCGGCTGCGCTCGATCTGCAGACTTGCCGTGAAGACACGTGCATTGCGGGCGCATGCCGGAGCTACGCGACCTTCACATGCAACTGAGCGGCATTTGCCCGGGTGCCCCGAAGCGGGCTCCATAAAGCAGACGAGGCACCCGCGGATTCACCCCGGATGCCTCAGCCCGCCTCGACGGAAGCTGTGAAGAAAGACCGCTAGCTCGGGGGCGTGTCGCCGCCGGCCATCTGGAAGTTGCCGAAGCTCATGGCGCCACCAGGAACCGACAGACCGGGTCCAACCGTGGTGATCGAAACCGAGTCGGTCTCAGCGTTGTTGATGATCACGTCGTTGGTCGCGTTCACGCGCTCGGTGTGGCCATCGTCGAAGATCTGCGAACAGTTCCCCGACATTTGGAAACTCGCGCGAGCGTCGGTGATCTCGATGTTGGTGAACTCGTTGTAGCGGCAGGTGACGTGGACGATCGCGCTGCTCGGGCTCTGCGGATGGAAGGAGAGGAAGAAGTTCCCACTCGGCGTGCCGTTGCGGACCCACACCTTGCCGGCGAAGGTGAAGCTCAGCCGCTGGCCGGCTCCCTTGACCATCGAGGTGACACCATTGGGAAGCGCGCAGGTGTCGTCGGAGCCTGAACCCGAGTCGCCGGAGCCAGAGTCACCGTCGGACCCGCCCTTGCCCTTGCCCTTCTTGCCCTTGCCCTTCTTGCCTTTGCTCTTCTTTCCCTTGCCCTTGAGCTTGCCTTTGCCCTTGAGCCCCTTGGGCCCCTTCTTCGAGCTGGCAAACATGTTCGGCTTGGCCTGCGCGGATCCGAACGGGATCGCGACGGTCAGCAAGGCGGCGGAGAGGAGGAGTGAAGTACGCATCGGTCGAGCGAGGGAGAGACAGTCCTAGTGTGCGTCACATTCACCGATCGAGTGGAACCGCACAAAAAGGGGGCGGCATGGTGCGATGGAATACGACACCAAACCACCCCGTTTCGGGATGCGAACCCTTCGCAGCCGAGTCCAGGCTGCTAGCCGCCGATACTGCAGAACGCTTCGTAGTCGATGAGCTCGATGTCCTCGGAGGGCTTCGAGCAGACGCGGCAGTTCGGGTCCTTGCGGAGCTTCAGCGTGCGGAACTTGGTCCGCAGGGCATCGTAGACGAGAAGGCGGCCGCTGAGACTTTCTCCAATCCCGAGGATGAGCTTGAGCGCCTCGGTGGCTTGAAGACTGCCGATGATCCCCGGCAGCACGCCGAGGACGCCCGCTTCCTGGCAGCTGGGCGCCATTCCCGGTGGGGGCGGATCCGGGTACAGGCAGCGATAGCAGGGGCCATCCCCGGGCAGGAACGTCGTGACCTGACCCTCGAATCGATAGATCGACGCGTGCACCACGGGCTTCCCAAGCTTCAATGCTGCGTCGTTGAGCAGGTAGCGGGTCGGGAAGTTGTCGGCGCCATCGACGACGACATCGTAGCCGGAGACGATCTCCATGATGTTCTCGCTCGACAGGCGCGTCTGGTGGGGCACGACCTCGACGTCGGGGTTGAGCGCTTGGAGCGTGAGCCTCGCGCTCTCAACCTTGGGCATCCCGAGTCGTTCGGTGTTGTGAATGACCTGACGCTGGAGGTTGCTCTCGTCCACGACGTCGTCGTCGACCATCCCGATCGTACCCACGCCTGCAGCGGCCAGGTACAGCGAGGACGGTGAACCGAGGCCGCCTGCGCCCAGGAACAGCACCTTGGCGTCGAGCAGCTTGCCCTGCCCAACCTCTCCAACCTCCGGGAGCATGATGTGCCGGCTGTAGCGCTTGATCTGGTCCGGGCTCATCACCCGCGGCCGCTCGAAGCCGAAGCCCGCGTTCTTCCACGCCCGGAATCCGCCGGCCATCGAGGCGACGTTCGTGTACCCGAGCTCGAGCAGCGACTTGGCTGCCAGTGCGGACCGAGTGCCCCCAGCGCAGTAGATAATGATCTCCTGGTTGCGGTCAGACACCGCGTCCTCGACCTTGATCTCGAGGAAACCGCGGGGGATCCACTGCGCACCGGTGATGTAGCCCTGCTCGTACTCGTCGCGCTCTCGAACATCGATGAGAACAGGACCGGTCGTGTCGACCGACTGTTGTTTCGTCTCATCGACCGAGACCTCGCGGATCTCGGACTTCACGCGTGCCAGGACCTCGCTGAATGTCGCCATCGTTTTTTTCTCCGTATTTCGCCGGCTTTTGTCCGGCCTCGGGGTGAGTGTACCGGTGAATCTGGACCACCTGACGCCGTCTTTCAACGAACATCATTTTACTGCTACTTGCCGTTTTTAGACGAATCGACGGCGCGACCTGCGAGTCCGTCGGAATCCGAGGCGTAGGGGCGTCCTGATGTGACGGGCCCCCGTGCGCCGGGCTATACCACTGGCAGCTTTGTCCGTGCCTGACCGCCCTGTCTCAGCCACCGTTCCGACCGATACGCAGGATCTGGAGGCACTCGCTAAAGCCGCCGTCCGACTTCGCGAACAGGTGAGCCGCCGAGTCGTCGGCCAGCCGCAGGTCGTCGACCTTCTGCTCACCGCGTTGTTCGCCGGCGGCCACGGCCTGTTCGTCGGTGTTCCCGGCCTCGCGAAGACACTTCTGGTCTCGACGCTGGCCGAGGCCCTCGCCCTCGATTTCTCTCGGATCCAGTTCACGCCGGACCTGATGCCGGCCGACATCACCGGCAGCGAGATCCTCGAAGAAGATGCGGCGACCGGGAAGCGTCAGTTCCGCTTCGTCGCGGGGCCGGTGTTCTGCAACCTGCTGCTTGCCGACGAGATCAACCGGACCCCGCCCAAGACCCAAGCGGCGCTCCTGCAAGCGATGCAAGAAGGTCGCGTATCCGCCGGCGGCAAGACGCACCGTCTGCCGCCACCGTTTCACGTGTTCGCGACGCAGAACCCCATCGAGCAGGAGGGCACGTATCCGTTGCCCGAGGCTCAGCTCGATCGGTTCATGCTGCAGATCGTCGTGGACTATCCAGACGCAGATGCCGAACGCGAGATCGTCTCGATGGGCGCTCGTCCGACACTCGACATCGAGCCGGCCCTCACGCCCGCCGAACTCGTCCGTCACCAAGCGCTCGTGAAGCGCCTGCCGGTCCCCCCATCGGTCGTCGACTACGTGGTCAAACTGCTTCGCGCATCACGGCCCACCGACGACAGCGCGCCCGATGCGGTGCGCGAGCTGGTTCGCTGGGGCGCGGGTCCACGAGCGGGGCAACAGATGCTCACCGCGGCCCAAGCCCACGCCGCGCTCGCCGGCCGACCCGGGGTCACGATCGAGGACGTCCGGGCGCTCGCGGGGCCGGTTCTGCTGCACCGCATGGTTCGCAGCTTCACCGCGCAAAGCCGCGGTGTCTCCTCCGAAGAGATTCTCGAGGCGATCGTCTCGTCGCTCGGAGCCTGACCCCGATGAGCGAGCGTGCCCTGCCGCTGGCTTCGCTCGTCCCCGCGCAGTTGCGGGAGTTGTTGCGTGCTCGCTCCTTGGTTCTGCACCGGCCCGTGTTTGGTCGACGACTGGGACGCCACCGCTCGGCGCGAGCCGGGGTCGGTCTCGATTTCCGCGACCACAGGGCGTACGTGCCCGGTGACGACCCGCGCCGCCTCGACTGGAGAGCGATCGCCCGCAGAGAGCGACTGGTCCTGCGCCAGACCGAAGCCGAAGACGAGCTCTCGATCGTCTTCGCCACCGACCTCGGCGGCGCGATGGGCTACGGCAAAGCTGAAGCGCAGAAGCTGAGCTATGCACGCTCGCTCGTAGGCGGGTTGGCGTGGCTCGCATCGGGTCAGGGTGATCCGGTCGCTCTGGTGACCGGCAGACAAGGCGCGGTTGCCGATGCGCTGGCGAGGCCAAGCTCGAGCCCCGAGCGCCTCGCGGGTTTCGCCGAAGTGCTGGGCGATGTGGAGCCGGCGGGAACCTGCCCATGGCTACAGCTGCTCGAAGCCATGACGCCCCGCTTGGCTCGACGCAGCGTCGTCATCGTCGTGTCGGACTTTCTCGACCCCAGCGGCGACGGACAGCCCGAAGACGACGAAGCCGATCGGGCCCTGATCGGTGCGCTGGGCTCGATTCGAGCCCGTGGGCACGACGTCGTCTTGTTGCAGGTGCTCCACCGCGACGAGCTCGAGTTCCCGTGGACCGACCGCACCACGCTGCGCTTCACCGACCTCTTTGGGCTGCGAAAGCCGAAGGAAGGCGCCGCCGCATCGATCCGTGAGGGCTACCTCGAGGCGGTGCGTTCGCACCAACACAGGCTCGCCGAACGTTGCGACCGCGAGGGCCTGGTGCTCCACACCGTCCGGACCGACGGGGACATCGTCGAGGCGTTTCTGGGGCTGTTGGCCCGGTTCGAAGGCGTCGCTCCCGAAGGAGACGCGGCATGAGCTTCTTGGCGCCCGCGCTCTTGCTTGGCCTGCTCGGCCTCGCCGCCCCCGTCATCGCCCACCTGCTCGGACGAGAGCGTCCGCTGGAGATCCGGTTTGGCGCGATGCGGTTCCTGCCCACGGCGGAGCCCTCCGTCACCCGCCGTCGGTCCCTTCGCGACCTTCCCTTGCTGATCGTTCGGCTGCTCCTTCTCGGCCTGCTGATCTTTGCCCTCGCTCGGCCGGCGACCGAGCACGACGGCGGGCTCACGATGGTCGCCGAGCCTCACGACGCGGTCCTGCTCGTCGACGGTTCGCGCAGCATGGGACTGCGAGTCGAGGGCAAGACGCTTCTGGAACACGCCGCCGATCAGGCGAAGACCTTGCTCAGCTCGCTCCCCGCGGGCAGCCGCGTCGGCCTGGTGACAACCGACCCGGACGGACCTCGCGTCGACCCGACCGCCGACCCTTCGCGTGTCGCCGAGGCTCTGGACCGCTGGCTCGAACGCGACGTCCCTCGCGCTGGCGCATGGCCGTTGGCGTCGTCGCTTCCGGCGGCCGCACGCATGCTGCGAGAGAACGGCTCGAGCGACCGAAAGCGTGTCGTCTACGCGCTGGGAGACCGCACCGAAGCGGGCCTCGCCTCCCTGCCAACCTCCGCGGAGGGCGGCGCGATCGTCCTGCCGATCCCCGCCATTGACGACGATGTGCCCCTCCCCGAGCACATCGCGATCATCGACCTCCAGTGGGAACCCGCTCCCGACCTCGACCCCCGTGCGGCGCGCGTCGACGCGATGTTGCAACGATTCGGCGCTGCTGAAGGTACCGAGGCCCGGTCCGCAACGGTCGGACTGTTCATTGGGGAGGCCGAGGTCGCCCGCGCCGCCGTGATGCTGCCGCCCGACGAGGCTGTACCGGTTCAGTTCACGCACACGTTGCTCGAGGACGCGGACATCCTTCCGGCCACCGTCGCGCTGCTCGACCCGGACAACGATCCCCTGCCGAGCGATGACCGGCGCCACCTGTGGCTGGCGGCCGAGGATGCCACCGAGATCGCCGTGGTCAACGGCGATCCCAGCGAGCTTCGGGCGCACGATGAGGTCTTCTTCCTGACCACCGCCGTCGGGGCGCACAATGAGGACCGGACCGTCCGAGTTCGCTCGGTGGCGCCAGACCAGCTGGCAGAGCGGGTCCGCAAGCAGGGCGCAGCCGGGCTGGCCGACATCGACGTCTTGGTCTTCGCCAACGTGCGGGCGCCCGACCCTGCAGTCGCCGGCGCGGTCATCGAGCGCGTCCGTGACGGCATGGGCGTGTTCATCAGCGTGGGTGACCGGGTCGAGGCGAGCGCCTACAACCGAACGTTGGGTCCTGTCCTCCCCCTGATGATGCGCGGCCCGGTCCAAGTCGGGACGGCGCCGGGTCGCACCGAAGCACGCGTCGAGGGCATCGCGCCCGCCGACCTCGGCCACCCCGTCTTCTCCGGACTCGACGGAGATGTCGGCCTTTCCGGAACGGTCGCCCGCCGGGTCATGCTGCTCGAACCCGACCCACGTCGCGGTGCGAGCATTGCCCTGTCCTTCACCTCCGGCGCCCCTGCGCTCCTCACCCGGAGCGTCGATGCCGGACGCGTCGCGTTGCTCACCACGTCGATCGATCGCGACTGGGCCGACCTCCCGCTGCGCCCGGGTTTCGTGTCGTTGGTATCGGGGGTCCTCAGCTATCTCGGGGACACCCAGTCCGGCGGCGTCGGAGCCCGGCTCACCGCCGGAGCCGTGCGACGCGAACGAGCACGCGCACCGGTCGTGTTCGTGACTCCGCAAGGCACCGAGGTTTCGCTCGCCCCGACGCAGGGCGCCGTGACCTTCGAGGACACCTTCGCCCCCGGGCACTACACGGTCCGTAGCGAGGGCGCGCAGCAAGCCGTCTTCTCCGTGGAGGTCGACCCGGCAGAGTCCAAGACCCGTCGCGTCGAGTCCGAAGCCGCATCGGCCGAGGGCATCGAAGGCCGCGTCGCCGTCAACGTGCCGCAGTGGCGGTGGCTGGTCTGGCTGGCACTCGCCCTGCTCGGTATCGAAGCGGTGCTGCGATGGCGAAGCCGCACGGCTGTCTCGTAGGCGGGGATGCCGGTTCCACAACGCAGGAAGGCCCCGAGCAAGTCGCTCGGAGCCTCGGCTGACGTATGCAATCGTCCAGCGAGATTCAGGGAGCGCCGGTCGTGGGCTCCGCGCCGGCTCCTGTTGTGGGCTCGCCGGTGGTGTCCGCGGCACTGCCGGTGGACTCGTCCGCACCGCTGGTGCTGCTCGACGTGTCGCCAGCCTCGGTGGTCTCGCCTTCGGTCGGGTCGGTCGTCCCGGTGGTTCCCGAGGGCAGGTTCACGCAAAGGCCGGACACGCACTCGAGTGCGGGGTCACAGCCGCCGCCGTCGGTGCACTGGCAGCTCTCGGTGCCGATGAACTCATCGAGGCAGGGGTTGTCGCTGACACAGATGCCCGGCGAGGGCTCGACGTCGGCGCACATCAGGCCCATGTCACAGGTGCCGCCCTCGGTGCAGGTGCAGCCGGGGGATCCCACATCGCAGCCCGTCGGGACGACGCAGATGTTGAGCATGTCGATGCATTCGAGGTCGACGTCGCAGACGCCCGAGCCTGTGCACGCGCAACCGGGTGACCCAACGGCGCAGTCGCCCCCTTCACCACCGGAGGGATTCGAGTCGCCCTCGGTATCGGTGTACCGGTCAGATTCAGTGGTGATGAAACACCCGGCGGGCACGAAGGCACCTCCAAGGAGTCCAATGAGCATCAACGTCAGCTTCGAATCGCGCATGTTGTTTCCAGACTAGGTTTGTCGTCTCGGGTTCTCAAGAAGGATGGGACTTTTTCCCGGAAGTGTGCCCGGGCCGAAGTCGGTCGCCGAAGCGGGCCTCGACCCTCCGCCGTCATATCCGTTCGACGCGGAAGTGGGTTGCTCCAAGCCAACAAAGTTTAGACGGATGAGCACGCACCGCAACCCATCGCGGGCAGCGCTGTGCTGTGGCGCAACGCCTTCGAGGAAAAGTCCGTAGGGGGTCCGATTTCCACACCTACGCGGTGTTTAAGCTTTTTCGACTTTTGTTGGAAACATCCGAACACTTCGCGTGTGTGCTGTTGTGAAGGCGTGGTCGCTGACGCGACAAGACCAAGGAGAAGTGGCGTTGCAGTCTCCTGGATCGGGGGGGATTGCGTCGGCCCTCGGCGGACGCGTCCGCGGTTCACCGACGCCCAAACGAAAGAGCCCGAGTCGCGAACGACCCGGGCTCCATGCAGCAGTCGAGTCCCTTCGGACTCGGGTTGACGCGGCTAGGTCTCGGTCGGCGGATCCCGAAGTGTCCACCGCAGCCCGAGGATGGTTCCCCAGATCCGCATGCCTTCAGGGCCGTACCCGTACGGTGCGTCGACGTTGACCGTCGCCCTCGCATCGAGATGAAGGCCGCAGGTCGCAATCCGATCTGCCCGGCACAGCGCGAGGTCGACGAAGGGCTGCACGCTGGTCTGCAGCGCGCCGAGTTCTTCGCGGCCGTTGTAGACCGCCGCCAGGGCCCCCCCGACTCGCGCCCTCCAGATGTGCACCGCGGCCGCGCCGCGCACCTGGCCGACGAAGCCAGGGTCATCGAGATCACCCGCCGCCGAGAAGAGGCCGCCGACGGTACCGTCGACCCCAACATCAAAGCGCCGCTCGTGCATCGACCACCCGATCGGCACCAGGACGCCCATCGTCGCGGGGGACCACTCCCACGCGTTCAGACCGCCCCGAGTCGCCCGAGCGAGACGATGCGCATCGAGCACCTGCGCGCTGGGCTCGAGTGTGGTCGGCAACGAGAACGCAAACCCGAGATGTCCGTGGTGGCGCTCGTCCAATCCATCCCGAACCCAGCCCGCGCCGAACACGAAGTTGCCCGGCCCTTGCGCGCGGACGCGTCCGTCTTGTTGGTGCTGCGCCGTGAGCGACGCGGCCCCGAGCGAGACTCTGAGTTCCACTTCAGGGCGCGCGCGAACCCCGAGCTGCAGCCGCGGGGAAACCACGACGGCGTCCTGGTCGGGCTGCTGCCCGGCGTACAGGCCCGCCTCGAGAGACCCCGTCAACACGGGAGGGCCGACCTCCTGCGTGCTCTTCTGTGAGGGTGGCGGCCCATCCGAAAGGACTGCCGCTGCCAACAAACCCGCTGCCATCGTGGTCGTCACACTCATTGCCACCTACTCGCCCGAGAAAACCGAGGCCTCCCTAGTATCCGTGATGCCCCGGCGCTGCGAAAGCCAGCGGTCCCAAACATGTCCCCGCGATGGGACGGATTCCCCGTATGGCAGACCCACTCGCACCGACATCTGCGCCGGCCCCGCAACCGTCCCGTCGACCGGGGGTTATGCTTTCGACATGAAGACACTTCTCAGTGTTTCCACCCTCGCCCTGGCACTTTCGTTGGGGGGTTGTGACGACGCAGCCAAGTCCGCAACCGACAAGGACGCCAAGAAGTCCGAGAAGAAGGACGACGACAAGGCCGAAAAGGACGCCGATAAGAAAGATGGTGCCGAGCCGGCCGCCGTGGGAGCGGCCGCCGATGGCGACGCGGCTGCCAAGGACGATGCGGGCAACGCCGTCAAGGTCGGCGCGGACGGATCTGTCGACGCCAAGGACGGCCAAGGCAACGAGGCCAAGGTCGGCGCAGACGGGTCTGTGGACGCCAAGGACGGTCAGGGCAACGAAGCCAAGGTCGACGGCAAAGGTGGCGTGGAAGCCAAGGACAACCAGGGCAACACGGTGAAGACCAAGGACGGCGACACCGACGTCAAAGGTGCGGACGGTTCGGCGGTCAAGACCTCGAAGGACGGCAAGACCACCGTCAAGGGCGCCGACGGCACCAAGGTGGAGATCAGCAAGGACGGCAAGGTCAAGCTCGAAGGCGTCCCGGGCATGTAGCCCGGTTCGCGATTCCGCCCCCGACCGCGGTCATTTGCCCGGTCAGCGCCGGCGCTCGTACACGCACACCGAGAAGGAGTGTGCGTGGCGGTCGTCGGCTTTTCTGTCTTCGCGCTCCAACTCGTCCCAAAGCTCGGCGTCCAGCTCGTCGAAGGTCACGTCCCCTTCGAGGTCCGCGTGCACCCGAGTCAGGTAGACGCGATCGGCCACGCGCAGCGCCTCGCGATACACCACACCGCCCCCGATCACGAAGGCCTCGTCATCACCCGCAGCACGCGCCACTTCCAGCGCGGCATCCAAGCTCGAGCAGACGATGACTCCGTCGGGCTGAAAGCTGGCATCTCGGGTGAGGACGACATGCGGCCGGCCGGGCAAGATCCCCGGAAGCGACTCGAAGGTCCTCCGGCCCATGATGAGGTGATGGCCCATCGTCCGCCGCTTGAACTGAGCCAAGTCGGCGGGCAACCGCCAGGGCAGATCCCCCTCGCGTCCGATGACGCCGTTGCGCGCGCGGCCGACGATGAGCGAAACCTTCATACTGAGACCGCAGCCTTGATGTGCGGGAGCGGGTCGTACCCCTCGAGCTCGAAGTCCTCATAGACGAAGTCGAACAGCGTGGGCGGGGTACGCAGGATCTTCATCCGCGGGAGCGGTCGCGGCGTTCGGCTGAGCTGCTCTCGCGCCTGATCGAGATGGTTGAGATACAGGTGGGTGTCTCCGAACGAGTGCACGAAGTCCCCCGGACGCAGCCCGGTCACCTCCGCGATCATCATCGTCAACAGCGCGTAGCTGGCGATGTTGAACGGCACGCCCAGAAAGACATCCGCGGAGCGCTGGTACAGCTGGCACGAGAGCCGGCCGTCGGCGACGAAGAATTGAAACAGGCAGTGGCATGGAGAGAGCGCCATATCGGCGAGCTCGCCCACATTCCACGCGTTGACGATCATGCGTCGCGAGGTGGGGTTGTTCTGGATCTGATCCAGCACGCTCGAGATCTGGTCGATGCTCTCACCGTTTGGCGTTCCCCAAGCCCGCCACTGCTTGCCGTAGATGGGGCCGAGGTCGCCGTCTTCACGCGCCCACTCATTCCAGATTCGGACGCCGTGTTCCTGCAGGTACGCGACGTTGGTGTCGCCGCGCAGGAACCACAACAACTCGTGCACGATCGAACGCAGATGCACCTTCTTGGTGGTCACGAGCGGGAAGCCCTGCTCCAGGTCGAACCGGAGCTGTCGGCCGAACACCCCGAGCGTCCCGGTGCCGGTTCGGTCGCGACGCTCGACGCCGTTGTCGAGTACGTCTCGGAGCAGTTCGAGGTACGCGTCCACGGCCCGGACCCTACCGCGAAAGCGGGATGCCGTCGGCAATGCGCTTCGCGAGCGCTTGGTGCTCTGCATACGGCGCGGCCGGGGGCGACTTCGGGTCCGGCATCGGCGGTGGCGGGAAGGCAGCCTTGAACGCGACCATGCGCTCGACGGCCCGCTCGATCGTCGGATCGGGCAGCGCCTCCAGCCGAGACAGAGTTTCCGTCACCAGGTCGAAGGAGCGGCAGACGAGCAACGCATCGACCCCCGCCTCGAGCGCCCCACCCACAAACTGCTTGGGGCTGTAGTGGTCTGCGATCGCCTTCATCTCGAGGTCGTCGCTGAACACGAGACCGTCGAAGCCGATCTCTTCACGAAGCAGATCGATGACCGGCGGGGAGAGGGTTCCGGGGCGTTTCGGGTCGACCGCCTCGAAGACCACGTGTGCGCTCATCATCGCGGCGACTTTCGCCTCCGCCGCAGCCACGAACGGTTTGAGCTCGACCTGCCGCAACCGCTCGAGGTCGTGGGGAAGCCGCGGCAGCGCCAGGTGGGAGTCTTGATGAGTGTCGCCATGGCCGGGGAAGTGCTTTGCACAGGCCGCGATCTGCAGCGTCTGCAACCGCTCGATGAACGCGACGCCGTGCCGAGAGACTCGCTGTGCGTCGGCCCCAAAGCTGCGGTCTCCGATCACGGGGTTGGCCGGGTTGGTGTCGACGTCCATCACCGGCGCAAAGTTGAGACCGATACCGAGCTGCGTGAGTTCCAAGGCCATCGCGTCGGCGAAGGCTCGGGTCAGCTCGAGGTCATCGATGTCGCCGAGCTGACGCATCGGCGGCCACTGTGTCCACGGGGAGCGAAACCGCTGCACCCGGCCCCCTTCTTGATCGATCGAGACCGTCAGGGGCGCACGCTGTGGCGCCAACGCGCGCAGCGACGAAACCAACCCGGCGACGTGTCGGGGATCTCCGAGGTTCCGAGTGAACAGGATCACACCACCCACTCGGCCTTGCTCGATCAACCGCGCGAGCTCAGAGGGGACGCTCTTGCCCTCGAAGCCAGCAAACAACAGCTGTCCAGGTTGCCAAGGGCTCGTCATGACGTTCGCAGGCTACGGCATGAACGAGCGCCTCGCAGAACGCACCGCACACCCCGCTCAGACGGCGTCCCAACGCGGTTGACGGGCGCGACAACGCGCTGATAGCGTGCAGCGCCTTTCATGCCCAGGTTCCGGAATTCGCGCCCTGTACCGGCGTTTCGAAGCATTCTACTGGCCACGTCGTTCGTGGTCGGGGCCCTTGGTGGGGTCGGTACAACTGCGGCAGCTCAACCGGGCGCCGGAGGGCCCGGCGGGCCCATTGGACCCGGCGGTGCCCCTCCTGGCGGAGGCGGTCGCAAGGAGAAAAAGGAAGGCCCCGCCGAGGAGGCGCCCAAGGACAAAGAAGCCTTGCGCCCCATCGAGCCGGTGCCCGCCACGCCTCGCCGACTTCGTCGACTCGAGCTGTTCGACATGAACGGCTACATGCGGATGCGTGGAGATTACTTCCACCGCCCCGGACTCGGATTGCTCGAACCAGCCACCCTCGGTGATGGAGATCGCCCGCAGCGGTTCTTCGATCCGCCGGCCGAGTCCATGGAGACCGATGAGGACGGAAACCTCTTCAGCAACGACGCCAGCTGCCTCAACCGTCTTCTCGACGGCGGCACCTCGGCTGCGCGCGCGGTGACCCGATGCAACCGACGGCAGGGTTTCGCCAGCGCCAACATGCGCCTGCGCCTGGAGCCCTCGCTGCACATCACCGACACGGTGCACGTGCACACTCAAGTCGACATCCTCGACAACGTCGTGCTTGGCAGCACCCCGGACTCCCTGCTGGGCAGCGACCCCTACGCGCCGCTCGACCTCTATACCCGGAGCCAGGACCCTCCAGCCTCGGGTGTCACGGGCACCAAAGACTCGGTCGTCGTCAAGCGAGCCTGGGGCGACATCCGCTTCGGCTTCGGCCTGCAGGTCGAGTTCGGCCGCATGCCGTGGTCCTGGGGAATGGGCATGGTCGCCAACGGTGGCAACGGCTACTCCAAGCTGGCCAAGGACGACATCATCCAGCAGCTCGATCGGGACCACGGAGACTCCGTGGACTCTGTCCGCCTGGGCTTCGACTTCGGCAAGGACCGCCGCAAGACCCACAAGCTGCGGCTGAGCTGGGACTGGGCCAACAGCGGCCCGACCACCGCCCAGCTGCTGGGACCCGAGTACGGCGAGGGCGGCACCATCGGTCAGGCGTTCTCGGCGGAGAAGTTCGACAACGTCTACCAGTGGGCCGCATCGATCGAGCGCCGCGACGAGCCGGAGATGCTCAAGCGCAAGCTGTCGCTCGGCAACCCGGTCTTCAACTACGGCGTCATCGGCTGGCTGCGGTACCAAGACCTCGACGACGCCTATGGCTCGCAGAGTGTCGAGGGCGTCTCGGACTTCCAGACCTACACCAACAGCCTCGTGCAACGCCGCGCACTGATGGTCACCCCCGACGCCTGGATGCGCGTCAACTGGCGCACGCTCCGGGTCGAACTCGAGACCGCCGCAACCTTTGGCCGGTTCAAGATTCGCGACTTCGACAGCGATCTCGACGACGGCCAGAACAGCCTCAACACGCTACGTAGCGACGACCTGACCGAGAAGTCGATCCTCAACTTCGGCTACGCGCTCGAGTTCAAGTACGGCTTCTTCGATGACCGCTTCCACATCGGCTTCGACCAAGGCTTCGCCACCGGCGACAACGCCAGCCCGCTGGACAGCGACCCGGCTTCGCCGTTGAACCAAAACGACAACAGTCGGTTCAGCCAGTTCCGGTTCAACCCGGCCTACAACACCGACCTTCTGCTGTTCCGCGAGCTGCTGGGCACGGTCTCGAACGCCGCCTACTTCAAGCCGTGGGCCGCCTTCTACTTCTTCGACCACTTCAGCGCCCGGGCAGACATCGAGTACGCCATGGCCGTCCAACGTCAGTCCACGCTCGGCAACCGCTTCAGCTACGGCGTCGAGCTCGACGGCGCAGCGCGCTACCACGACGCACGCGAGCCGATCTTCTTCCAGATCCAGTACGGCGTGCTGTTCCCGCTGGGTGCGTTCAACCGCAACCTCGCCAACGGCGGTCGCGAAGACGCCCGAGCCGTGCAGACGCTGCAGGCGCAGATCGGCATCAAGTTCTAGCCGAGCCCACGAGACCTCTCTACATCTCGTATGCCGTCTTCTGCTTGAAAAAA